>NZ_CP119789.1:2400000-2700000 GCF_029338275.1 Haloarcula ordinaria
ACTCCACGGAGATCCAGGTCAGCGAGAAGCCCGCCGAACAGATCCGCGGCGGTGAGCCGTCGGACGGGCGGGAGACGCCCGACGTCACCTACGAGGACATCGGCGGCCTCGACGGCGAACTCGAACAGGTCCGAGAGATGATCGAGCTGCCGATGCGCCACCCCGAGCTGTTCCAGCAGCTCGGCATCGAACCCCCGAAGGGCGTCCTGCTCCACGGCCCGCCCGGCACGGGGAAGACGCTGATGGCGAAGGCCGTCGCCAACGAGATCGACGCGTACTTCACCACCATCTCCGGGCCGGAGATCATGTCGAAGTACTACGGGGAGAGCGAAGAGCAGCTCCGGGATATCTTCGACGAAGCCTCCGAGAACGCGCCCGCAATCGTGTTCATCGACGAGATAGACTCCATCGCACCCAAGCGTGGCGAGACGCAGGGCGACGTCGAACGGCGCGTCGTCGCACAGCTGCTCTCGCTGATGGACGGGCTCGAAGAGCGCGGCCAGGTCATCGTCATCGGGGCGACCAACCGTGTCGACGCCATCGACCCCGCGCTCCGCCGCGGTGGCCGTTTCGACCGCGAGATAGAGATCGGCGTCCCGGACAAGGAGGGCCGCAAGGAGATCCTGCAGGTCCACACCCGCGGGATGCCCCTCTCCGAGAAGATCGACTTAGAGGAGTACGCGAACAACACCCACGGGTTCGTCGGGGCCGACCTCGCCTCGCTGACCAAGGAGAGCGCGATGAACGCGCTCCGCCGCATCCGCCCGGAACTCGACCTCGAGTCCGACGAGATAGACGCCGAGGTGCTCGAGCATCTGGAGATCACCGACGAGGACTTCAAGGAGGCCAAGAAGGGTATCGAACCATCGGCGCTCCGCGAGGTGTTCGTCGAGGTCCCTGACATCACCTGGGAGGACGTCGGCGGGCTGGAAGACACCAAGGAGCGCCTCCGCGAGACTATCCAGTGGCCCCTCGAATACGGCAGCGTCTTCGAGGCGATGGACCTGAACGCCGCCAAGGGCGTCCTCATGTACGGCCCGCCCGGCACGGGGAAGACCCTGCTCGCGAAGGCCGTCGCCAACGAGGCCGACTCGAACTTCATCTCGGTGAAGGGGCCGGAACTGCTCAACAAGTTCGTGGGCGAGTCCGAGAAGGGCGTCCGCGAAGTGTTCAGCAAGGCCCGTGAGAACGCCCCAACGGTGGTGTTCTTCGACGAGATCGACTCCATCGCGACCGAACGCGGGACCCGCTCCGGTGACTCGGGCGTCGGCGAGCGGATGGTCAGCCAGCTGCTGACCGAGCTCGACGGCATCGAGGAGATGGAGGACGTCGTCGTCATCGCGACGAGCAACCGTCCGGACCTCATCGACAGCGCGCTCCTGCGCCCCGGACGGCTGGACCGACACGTCCACGTGCCGGTCCCCGACGAGGAGGCGCGCCGCGCCATCTTCGAGGTCCACACCCGCGACAAGCCGCTGGCCGACGACGTCGACCTGGACAGCCTCGCCCGCCGGACGGAAGGCTACGTCGGGGCCGACGTCGAAGCCGTCGCCCGCGAGGCGTCGATGGCTGCGACCCGCGAGTTCATCGCCAGCGTCGAGCCCGAGGACATCGACGACTCCGTCGGGAACGTCCGCGTGACGATGGACCACTTCGAGACGGCCCTCGAGGAGGTCAACGCGAGCGTCACCGACGAGACCCGGGACCGCTACGAACAGATCGAAGAGCGGTTCCAGCGCAGCGAGCCAGACGTGAGCGAGGAAGAGCGGGTCAGCCGCACCTTCCAGTAAACCCGGCTCGATTTTCAGCGATTTCGCACGTTTTCGCGGTATCTCTCTCTCTCTTTTGGTCGTCAGGGGCACCGGGTACAGACCGCTCCCAGCGGTGTAGAACGCAATACACATGCCTGACTCGTCCTAACCCCGACCCATGCAGGTGACTGTTCGTGACAACGTCGGTCCGATAACCGGCCTCCTGACGGTCGTCTCGCTCGCCCTCGTGTTCGGCGCCGTCCTGGGGGCGATTCCCCGGACGATACTGCCACACCCGCCGGACGCCGTCGTCACAGCCATCCCGCACGTCAACGCCGCACTGAGCGCCGCCGCTATCGGCACGATATTCGGCGGGATTCGCGCCATCCGCCGAGGCGACGTCAGACGGCACAGACGGCTGATGCTGACCACGTTCGGCCTCTTCGTCGCGTTCCTCGTGCTGTATCTCTACCGGGTCATCTTCGAGGGCCCGACGCAGTTTTCCGGCCCTGCGGTCTTCGAGACGTACCTCTACTTCCCGCTGCTGGCGATACACATCCTCCTTGCCATCGTCGCGATTCCGCTGGTGTACTACGTGCTCCTGCTCGCATTCTCGTACTCGCCTGGGCAGTTGTCGGAGACGAACCATCCGCGAGCCGGGAAGGCGGCCGCCACGCTCTGGGTGATTTCGTTCTCGCTAGGTATCGTCGTCTACCTCATGCTGTACGTGCTGTGGTGACGAGCAATCGCTGCGGCGCGACCGCGCTACGGGTCGACGCGCTCGACCCACAGTAGCGGGGAGTCGATCTCGTCCTGCGTCGGGAGGTTCTCGGGCCGGTCCCAGACGCGACCGGCGGCGGCGACGCCCCGAGCGTCGGCCACCGTATCGAAGAACGCCTTGCCGCGCTCGTACTGCTGGCGTTTCATCCCGAGGCCGAGGACGCGCCGGACCAGCGACGCGATCGGGCCGCGCCCCTTCCGTCGCTCGTCGACTTTGCGCCGCAGGTCGTCGTACTCGTCGTCGAACGCCCGGTCCATCAGCAACTCCGCGTAGCCCTCGACCGCTGTCATCGTGGTGTCGAGCTCGCCGAGCGACGCCCGGTCCAGATTCCCGTCACTGAGTTTCCCGATGGCCTCCTCCATCGACGCCTCGAGGTGGTCCGAGAGCCACGGCGCAGCGCCGAACTCCGCCGCGTGAGTCACCTCGTGGAACGCGATCCATCGCCTGAACCGGTCCCCGTCGACGCCGAGCTGCCCGGCCACCCGCTGGATGTTCGGCCTGACGAAGTACAGCGCGTGGTCGTCGCCGTCGGCCAGCAACAGCGGGTCGTACTGGCCCAGGACGTTGTTCCCGAGAAAGGAGAGCGCGAAGGCCATCGACCCGGTGTTGACGGCTCTGGCGATGCCAGGGATGTACTCCGCCTGCTGCTCTATCGGGGCCATCACTCGTTCGAACGTCGCGACGTTCGCGTCGATCCAGTGGTGGCGGTTCTGAATCTCCACCGTCTCCGGGAGGTCGAAGTCGAGTTCGCTGACCGTCCGGACACGGTCCCGCGCGTCCCGCACGTCCGTCGCGTACCCGTCCCGTTCCGCCGCCGACACGTCGAGGTCACCCGGGTCGGTGCCCTCCTTCGCGGCGGCGGCGACGGCGTCCCAGTCGATGGGGCCGTCGCCCGACGCTCGCGCGACCGCCCTGACGCTATGATAGAGTCCCATGCCCTATCGACGCGGCGCGTAGGAATATGCCTTCTCCCCGAGAGAGTCCCACGGGCGTGGTAACTCGTACCTGCAGAAACCCGACAGCGTCTGTCATCGCCACGGCGGACCGCTTCGAAACGACCGATAGCAGGCCCACCGCGGCCTAGACGAGCGAGCCACAGAAACGACAACGCGCCCGGCCCGCCGCCGGGTCGAAGGCCAGGCCGATAGTATCACAGTGACGGCAGTATCGGTCGTCGTCGCTCTCGGTGACAGACATGTGTATCTCTTCGACGGACAGTCGAGAATCAGTGGCGCCCATAGGCCAGACGAGCCGCTGGTCCCACTAAAGTACAATCAGCATAACGGCCCCTATATCGGTCACGTATCGGTTGTGTCTGCATACTTTCGGAACATCGAAGATTTTTCGGGCGAATTCGGGACGGACGTCTCGGGGATAGCGTGGCGGACTGTCATCACACGCTCGAAGTGATACCTCCGAATAAAGCGAATACAGCACGGTAGTAGTGAATTCTGGATTTCGAATACCCGATATAGTACTATATGGGAAGGAATATAGCCATACGCTGACGTAAGGTGTATATAGGGGATGTATCTCCCTCTTCTGAGGCCGTATAGTTATATCTGGGGGTGAAGTGGGTGCTTATATAGATAGAGTGAGGAAATATCAGGTCAGACGTCCGAGAGCAGCCTGAATTCGACGTTAGTAGTTGAGGTAGACCGTCTTCGAGATGGTGTAGAAGTCCAGGCCGGCGTCGCCCTGTTCGCGGTACGTCTCGCTGGAGGAGTCTTTCATCCCGCCGAAGGGCACGTGCAGCTCCAGCCCGGTGGTCTTCTCGTTGACCTTCACGACGCCAGATTCGGAGTCGTCGACGAACTGGTGGGCCTCGGAGAGGTCCTGCGTGACGATGCTCGCCGAGAGTCCGTAGCGGATGTCGTTGGCCGTCTCGACGGCCTCCTCGTAGCTGGAGACGGGAATGACAGCCAGGACGGGGCCGAAGACCTCCTCCTGGGCGATGCGCATGTCGTTGTCGACGTCGGAGAACACGGCTGGTTCGACGAAGAACCCCTCAGCGTCGCCGGCGTCGACCGTCTGACCGCCCGTCTCGAGGGTGGCGCCCTCGGACTGACCGATCTCGACGTACTCCAGCGTGCTGTCGAGTTCGTCCTGACTGACGTGTGGGCCCATGTCCGCACCGTCCAGGCCGGGACCGATCTCGATGTCCTCGGCGGCGGCAACGACACCCTCGACGAACTCGTCGTAGACGTCCTCGTGGACGATGGCGCGGGACGTAGCCGTACAGGCCTGGCCGGTGACGCCGAACGAACCGGCGGCGGCGATGTCGACGGCCTCGTCCACGTCGGCGCTCGGCATCACGACGACGGGGTTCTTCCCGCCCATCTCCAGCTGGATGCGCTTGCCCGACTCGCTGGCCTGCGACCCGACCATGTCGCCCACGGCCGCGCTGCCGGTGAACGACACCGCGTCGATGGCCTCGTGTGTGGAGAAGGTCTCACCGACAGAGCTGCCCGGGCCGGTGACCATGTTGAGTGCACCGTCGGGGAGCCCCGCCTCGTCGAGACATTCGACGAGCTGCCGGGCGACGCTCGGTGCGATGGAGGCCGGTTTGAACACGACGGTCGTCCCGGCGGCGAGCGCGGGGGCGATCTTCCAGGCGGGAATCGCGATGGGGTAGTTCCACGGGGTGATGAGCCCGGCGACGCCGACGGGTTCGTCGACGGTGTACATCGTCTTGTCCGGGGCGCTCGGCGATTTGACGTCGCCGCCGATCTCGCTTGCTTTCGTCCCGTAGTACGCAAGGATGTCGATGGCTCGCTGGACCTCACCGCCCGCCTCGCCGGGGGTCTTGCCTTCCTCGCGGACCAGCGTCTCGGTGACCTCGTCCTTGCGGGCGGCGAGGTTGTTCGAGGCCTCGCGGAGGATAGCGCCACGTCCCGGACCGGGTGTGTTCGCCCATTCGGACTGGGCCGCCGCTGCTGCCTCTACGGCGCGTTCCGCGTCGGCGGTCCCGGACTGCTGGTACTCGCCGACGACTTCCGAGCGGTCCGCCGGGTTGCGCGTCTCGAACGTCTCGCCGGTTTCGGCTTCAATCCACGCTCCGTCAACGTAATTGTGGTACGTCTCCACCATGGTGTTAGGCGAGTCACCGCGGCTACGAGAAGGTTTTGGTAAGGCGTGCGCCCCGCTCTGTCCCAGTCAGGTGAACAACTGACATACCGCCCCAGGCGACCGATTGCTGGTCCCGAAGCCAGTTTCGCGGCAAGCGCCAATGACCAACCGAAATCTGGAATAGGGGCTCGGTGGACGGCGTGTGTGATATCGCTCTCCCGACAATATCGTTCGGTCATGCTGAATAGTGTCGATGAAAATCTCGGGTCAGTTTTCCCCTTTCTAGCACATATGTACATCTGTTAGGTCTATCTGCAGCTGTTCGAAGATCGGCTCTCCGTGAATGGAAATTTCCGTTGCAGTGATTTGGAAAGTCGCGTGTTCGTGAAGTAGTAGTTCGGTCGTCGCCGTTCGCTATCTCAGGCCGGGCGCGATTTGTTCGTTCATTCAGGCCGAATATAGATTCTACTGAGAGAGACAGGGTGGACAGGTTGTTTCAGACTCGATGCGACGGCGACCGAGTGCTTCCACAGACATCGCTCGTCATGTCGATTTCCATGACGGTAGTTGCAGCGCCACAGTGGGCGTCGACCCAGAGATTCCGGGTGGGACGTCGGATCACTCCCCACCCGCAAGCGACCCGACTCGACAGAGTCCGGTTCGGAACTCGCGTCGGTTCTGTACGGAGTTCGTTCCCCACCGTTCACCTCACAATAATGGGTATTCATACAGGCGGAAAATTCGAGTGCCGTCGCACGGACCTCCGATGGCGTCTGAGACCGAACCGGATTCAGTCAGGCGGTCCATCCGGTGTTCTGTACCGGTGGTAGAAGACAGAACACGAATACGTTCAGACAGTGTGAACGAGGAGCGCCGTCTGAGCGAACGGAGGAGGAACTGGTTACCAGGAGGTGATAGTGACGTCTTTCAGCGGTCGGTCGAGCGGTATAGAGACCTGACTTCCGGTGTAGTGGGAGATGTAGAACGCGACGATGATTTCGAGCGAACGGGCCGCTTCGACTCCCGTCGACGGGTTGTCGAGGTCACCGTCGAGCACCGAGACGATGTCTCTGGCGGCGTTCGGGAAGGCTCGCTGGTAGTCGTCGTCCCACGTCCAGGCACCCTCGATGCCAGGCAGCGGCTCCTCCACGTGTGTGCCGTCCTCGAGCCGCCAGTAGCGCCACTCACCGTCGTCGTTGTTGAGGTAGAGCTTGCCCTCGCTCCCGACGAACTGGAGCGTCATCGACGACTCCGCCCTGGGAATCGTGCAGTCGACGGTCGTGAACGTGCCGTCGTCCATGACGACGAAGCCGCCGCCGCCGGCGTCGTCGACCTCCTCGCCGGCCTGCAGCGAGTCGACGGCCTCGTTCTCGCCGGTGATGTACCCGGAGACTGTCTCGGCCCGAGCGTCGAGGAGGTAGACCAGCGTGTCCAGCAGATGGGTCGAGTTGCGCAGCAGCTCCATCCGGAACTGCGTCGAGACGGCGTGGACGTCGCCGAGCAGCCCCTCCTCCTGGACGAGGTCGTGGAGTCGGCGCAGTTTGTCGGTGAACCGGAACGAGTGGTTCACGAACAGCTCCGTGTCAGTCTCGTCACAGACCTCGATCATCTCTTCGGCCTCGCTCACCGAGGCGGCGACGGGCTTCTCACACCAGACCAGACTCGGGTCCGCAACGGACTGCGCCGCGTCGATGGTGTGGTCCGCGTGGAGATACGACGGGGTCGCAACGGAGACGACGTCCAGGTCCTCGGCCGCGAGCATCGACTCGTGGCCGACGTAGCGGTTCTCCTCGGGAATGTCCCAGGCCGTACCGAACCGTTCGAGTTTCTCCTCGTCGACGTCGGCGACGGCGACGAGTTCGATGCCCTCCGCCGCGTCGTAGCCGCCGGCGTGACTCGCCTTGACCTTCTTCTTGCCGATGTCTTCCTCGTCGTGCATACCGAGGATGCCCATGCCAGCGATGCCGCCAGTGCCGATGATGCCTGCTCTGTAAGTCATGTTACTCGTAGACGTGGACGCTGCCGGTCGCGTTGTTCTCGATGTAGTCCCAGTCGTAGTCGACGCCCAGACCGGGGCCGTCCGGGACGGAGACGGTGCCATCGTCGTCGATGGTGTCGATGAAGTCGGAGTAGCCGCCCTCGTACACCGGCGGCATCGTGTTCTGGCAGTCCGGGTGGACCAGCGCGAGCTCGTAGTAATTCGCGTTGCGCGTCGCCGCGATACAGTGGCGCTGGGCCGGGCCGGGCGCGTGGAACTCGACGTCGAGGCCGAAGCCTTCGGCCATCCGGCAGATCTTCATCGCGCCGGTGATACCCGCGTCGTACTCGGGGTCGGCGCGCACGAAGTCGGTCGCCCCGGACGCCACGAAGTCCGTGTGAATCTCCAGGCCGCGGATGTGTTCGGTCTGGAGGAGCGGGGTGTCGAGTCGGTCGGCCAGTTTGTTGTGGCCGTGCTGCGAGACGCCACCGTCGCGGTAGGGGTCCTCGTACCAGTAGAACCCCTCCTCGTCGCAGGCGCGGCCGACGGTCAGCGCGTCGCCGAACGTCTCGTACTCGCAGGCCGGGTCGAGCATCAGGTCCATGTCGTCGCCGACGCGCTCGCCGACGGCGTGGACCATCTCGACCTCCCGGTCGACGTCGCGAGAGCCGTCCGAACCGCCCCAGCCGTGGACCTTGAACCCGCCGAAGCCCATCTCCCGACAGTCCGCGGCGAAGTCGGCGAAGGCCTCGGGCGAGTCCAGTCCGCCGTTCTCGTCCCCGTGGTAGGTCGACGCGTACGCGGGAATGCGCTCGCGATACGTGCCGAGCAGTTCGTGAATCGGCGCGTCGTAGTACTTCCCGGCGAAGTCCCAGAGCGCGATGTCGACGGGACCCATCCCCATCCGGTCGTACTTGCGCAGCGCTCGCTTGATTTCGGACCAGTGTCGCTCGCGTTTCAGGGGGTTCTTCCCGACGAGGTAGTCGGCGAAGGTGTTTATCTGGGCGGCGGCGGGGGAGTTCCCGCCGACGTACTCCCCGGTGATGCCCTCGCTCGTGTGGATGCGGAGCCCGAACAGTTTCCGCTCGGTGGTGCTCCCGGGCTCGTAGACGAGGTTGAACCCGGCACCGTCCGTCCCCACGTCCTCCAGTGGATAGCTGAACTCGATACTTTCGATACGCTCTATCTCGGGGGCCATACTACGTCCATCCGGACCCGGTGTCTTAAAAGTATACGACGGTGCTTCGCCACACTGTCGTTCGGTTCTCCGGAACGCCAGTCAGGAGTACGCCATGTTGATCTCGACCACGTTCGCCGCCGAGAGCAACAGCTCTGGAATCTCCTCGTGGAACGTCTCGCCCTTGATACGCGTCGTCGGTCCCGAGACGCTGAGGGCGGCCACGACGCCATCGGTGACCACGGGTGCAGCGACACAGCGGAGGCCGGGGAGCCGTTCCTCGCGGTCGTAGGCGATACCCTGTTCGCGCACCGTCTCGAGTTCGGCCTTCAGCTCGTCCGGGTCGGTGACGGTGTGCTCCGTTCGCTCGGGCATCCCGTGTTCGTCGAGAATCTCGTCGACCCTGGCCTCGGGGAGTTCGGCCAGAATCGCCTTGCCCAGCGCGGTGCAGTGGAGGTTGACCCGCTTGCCCGCGTACGTGTCGACGTTCACCGCCTGCTGGCCTCCGTGACGGGTGATGTAGACGCCCTGGCCGTGTTCCTCGACGGCGGCGTTGACCATCTCCCCCGTCTTCTCGGCGAGCGTCTCGGCCTCCGGGCGAACCGTCTCGTAGATGTCCATCCGGTTGCGCGTGAACTCCCCGAGCTCGAGAAAGCGGAGGCCGACGTTGTAGGTGTCGCCCGCTTTGACGACGTAGCGCTCCTCTAGCAGCGTCTGCAGGTGGTTGTGGACGGTGCTCTTCGGGATGTCGAGCTCGCTCGCGACGTCGGTCACGCCGGCCCCGTCCAGCCGCTTCAGCACCTCGATGATGCGAAACGAGGTCCGCGTCGCGTTGACCGTGTTGGCGTCCGGAGACATACGACACCGTACCGGCGCACGGTACTTAACTGTTCAGCAGTTCGGAACGCATCGCCACACAAGGGGAACGAGCGGTCACTCCCAGGGGATGTCGTCGTGGTACTCCCGCACCTCGTCGAGCCCAGTCAGCGCCGAGACGGCCCCCGGCTTGGTCGTCGCCACCGCGCCGGCGGCGTTCGCGAGCCCGAGCAGGCGCTCCGGGTCTCGGACGCCACTCGTCAGCGACGCGATGAACCCCGCGAGGAAGACGTCGCCCGCGCCCGTCGCGTCGACCGGCTCGACGTCGTAGCCCGAGTGCTCGACGAGCCCGGGGACCGGACTGTCGTCGGTCCCGTAACAGACCGCGCCGTCGCTCCCGCGCGTCAGGACCACAGTGTGGGGGCCGTATCGCGTGACCGACTTCGCCACCTGTGCGGGGTCCTGGCCCTCGAACCCGGCCGGGCCGAGGTCCTCGGTGGAGGCCTTCACGACGTCGACGTTCCCCAGCGCGCCCCGGACGACGGCCGCGTACTCCTGGCGGCTGTGCCACATCTCCGGTCGCCAGTTGGGGTCCAGCGACACCGTCGTCCCGTCCGGGGCGCGCTCCTGGAGGTCGAGCGTCGCGGTCCGACTCGGTTCGACGCTGAGCGTGACGCCGGTCGTGTGGACCCAGTCGGCGTCCGCGAGTGTCGCGTCGGGGACCTCGCCCGCCTGCATCCGCGTACACGCCCCGTCGTCGCGATAGAAGTTGAACGACCGCTCCCCGTGGGCGTCGTGGGAGACGACGGCGAGCGTGGTCCTGGCGTCCGGGTCGGTGACGATGTGCGTCGGCGGTATCGACGAGTCGTAGAGGTGGCCACGGAGGAAGGTCCCGAAGTCGTCGTCGGCGAGCTGCGTCCAGAAGAGTGGTGGGACGCCGAGCCGGTCAAGTGCGAGCGCGACGTTCGCGCCCGAGCCGCCGAAGTTCGGCGTGTATCCCCCCGCCTCGCCCGGCGGTCCCGGTTCGTCCGGGAGGAGGTCGACGAGCGTATCCCCAGCAACCAGAATCGTTCCGTCTTCGGCCATACCGAGACTCTCGGCCCGGTGGTACTTATAGCATGTCTCGGTCGGTGGGCCGGTCGGTCACTCCTCGATGGGGCTCCCCCGGTCACCCCAGGCCTCGTCGAAGCCCGCGATGCCCTCGTCCGTCTTCGGGTGGCCGACGTGGGCATCGAGCAGGTCCGGCCCCATCGTAATCGCGTCGATGCCGGCCTCGTAGAGCGCCGTCGCCTGCGTCGTGTTTCGCACGCTGGCCGCGAGGACGTCCGTGTCGAACTCCTGTCGGTCGAAGGTCCGCTGCATCCGCCGCACGGTCTCGAGGCCGTCGGCACCGGCGTCGTCGAGTCGCCCGACGTACGGGGCGACGAAGTCGGCGTCGTTCTTCGCCGCGAGGACGGCCTGTTCGACGGAGAACACAACCGTCGAACCCGCCGGGACGCCGTCGTCGCGGAGGCGAGCCAGTGCTTCGAAACCGGCCCTGCTGGCTGGAATCTTCGCCACGACATCGTCGGCCCAGTCTTGATATCTGTGGGCTTGTTCGACCATCTCGTCGGCGCTCTCGCCGACCACCTGCGCGAATATCGGGCCGTCGACGACGTCGTCGATGCCGGTGACGGCCTCGCGGTAGCCCAGCCCCGACGCGGCGATGATAGAGGGGTTGGTCGTGACGCCGTCGACGACGCCGAGCGCCACCGCGGAGCGAATCTGGTCGATGTCGGCCGTGTCGAGATACAGTTTCATTCGTCCGGAGGTCCGTGGGCCCGTTCAATGAAGGTATCGCCGGCGGGTCACCGGCCGGCACAGTAACCACCGTCGACGAGGAGCTGTGCCCCGGTAATCCACGCCGCCTCGTCGGAACAGAAGAACCGGACGGCGTGGCCCACGTCTGCCGGTTCACCGAGGCGAGAGAGGGGCGTCTTCTCGGCCTCGCGTTCCTGGACCGATTCGTCGTTCAGGTCCTGCATCGGCGTCTTCACCACGCCGGGGAGGACAGTGTTGACCGTCGTCCCAGCCACCGCGGCTTCGAGGGCCAGCTCCCGCGTGAGGTTGAGGAGTGCGGCCTTGCTCGCCGCGTAGGGCGCGCCGCCACCGCCGAAGTACGCGTTGACGCTGGAGACGTTCACGATACGGCCTGCCGGGGCGTCGTCGAGATACGGCATCGCGTATTTCGAGGTGGCGAACGCGCCTGTGAGGTTCACGCCGAGAACTTCCTGCCACTGGTCCAGCGAGAGGTCCTGGGTCGTTCCGGGGACCTGGATGCCGGCGTTGTTCACGAGGATGTCGAGCCGGTCGAACCGCTCGAGGACTGCGGCGATCAGTGAGACCACGTCGTCCTCCTCGCTGACGTCCGTCTCGACGAACAGCGACTCGACGCCGTGGGCCTCGGCGACCATCTCGTCCGTCGGGACGGTGACGTCCGTCTCGAAGTACTGCCCCTGCTTCGGGTCGCGTCGAACGTCGGCGACAGCGACGTTCGCGCCCGCCGCCGCGAGGCAGTCGGCGATTCCACGCCCGATGCCGCTCGAAGCACCGGTGACGATGGCCGTCCGTCCGTCGAGTGACATACCCACTCGTGGGTGACCCCGAGACATGACCGTTCTGGTCATGGGAGGAGTTACCGTTGTACCGCTCGGGGACCCTCCCGGAATACCGGCCCGGTCTGGGCCATAGATAGGCGTTTCGAAGAGTGAAATCGATGTACTCCATAAAGTTTTATAATAATAGCCACAGAACCGTAGCCCGTATGGTAAATACCAACAGGCGAACGTTTCTGAAGGCAGCCGGAGCGGCAGTGAGCGCGACAGCCGTCGCCGGGTGTTCTGCGGGGCCGGGTGGAAGCGACAACACACTGGAGAAGGTCGGGATGTCTGCGTACGTCCGTGGTGGTTCCTGGATCACGGCGTACATCGAGGCGGCGAGGTTCTACGCCGAGGACCTCGGCATCGAGCTCGAAGTCCGGCCGAACCAGCAGAGCGCACAGAAGCAGGTCCAGGACATCCGCGACTTCACGAACGGGGACCACGACGCCATCCTCGTCGGTGTCTGGTCGACCGGCGCCGCCGAGGGGGCCATCAACCAGGCGATGGAGGCGGGCACACCCGTGTTCGCGACCAACGCCGACACGTCCAGTTCCGAGATTCCGCTCTACGTCGGGTTCAGTAACTACGACGGCGGCGCGGCCTCCGCCGAGGAGATGATCCCCGCACTGGAAGAGCAGTACCCGGACAAGGACAACTACCGCGTACTCAACGTCCGTGGCCCGCAGGGCAACCAGTCCGCCAACCAGCGCTCGCAGGGCTTCCTCGACGTGATGGCGGAACAGGACAACATCGAAGTCGTCCAGACGCTCAACGGGGAGTACGCCCGTGACGTGGCACAGTCCACCGTCCAGCAGTGGGTCAACGCCAACGGGGTCGTCGACGGTATCTACTCCGGGAACCTCTCGATGGGCCTCGGCGTCGTCCAGGCGATGCGTAACGAAGACCTCCTGGTCCCGAAGGGCGAGGACGGCCACGTCGTCCTGACGCAGATGGACGGCAGTCCGGAAGTGAACCCGCTCGTCGGGGAGGGCATGATCGACGCCGCCGTCGACCAGCCCAACTACTTCTACAACCCCATCGCGATGCAGTACATGAAACAGTACGTCGAGGCTGGCAACGACGACAGCGTCATCCCAGAGGTCGGCTCGGAGGTCACCGCCGACGACCTCACCATCGAGTCCGGCCAGCACAAGGGTGTCGAGATGTGGTCCGAACCGATATGGGAGCCCGGCATCATACGCGAGCAGAACGGGCACCCGTGGTTCCGCACCAACAGCGTCGTCATTACCCAGGAGAACTACGACCAGCCGTTCCTCTGGGGCAACGTCTGGGGCTGAATCCACGGACAACTACCTTCAGTACTCCACTACATCATGTCTACCGAAGAAGGATTCCTAAGTAGCCGTTTCGGCGACACCGACGACACCGTACTGACATTGTTGGACAACATGATATGGCCGATCCTGGGCGTGGTCATCCTCGGGGTGCTCGTCTTCGTCCCGCAGACGCTCCGGAACTTCCGCTCGATACAGCTGCTCCTCTGGGCGGCCGTTCCGCTGGGGCTCCTGGTGCTGGCCGAGAGCCTCTGCCTGCTCTCGGGCCACTTCGACCTCTCTATCGGGTCGATTGCGGGGTTCTCGGCGATGTTCACCGGGATGTTGCTCGGGACCTGTCCGAGCTGCTGGAACGTCATCTCGAGCCCGCTGCTCGGGTTCGCGATCATCCTCGGCGCAGGGGCGGTCATCGGGCTGGTCAACGGCGTGATGATCGCCCGCGTCGGCCTGAACCCGTTCCTGCAGACCCTGGCCTTCCTCATCATCTTCGAGGGCGCGAAGACGGCGATGCAGACCCAGCCCGTCACGGGCCTCCCGACGCTGTACCTGGACGTGGGTGGCACGCCGAACTTCGCTATCCTCGTCTTGCTCGTCGCGTTCCTCGTGTTCGGCCTGTTGATGCGGTTCACCACGTTCGGACAGGCGGTGTACGCGCTGGGGAGTTCTGAGAAGTCCGCGCGGGAGGTCGGCATCGACACCGACCGACTCATCATCGTCATCTACACCATCAGCGGTGTGCTATCGGCGATAGCGGGCCTCATGCTCACCGGCTTCGTCGGTGTCGTCCCACCGCTCATCGGTGAGGGACTGGTGTTCCAGGCGTTCGCCGGCGCGGTCATCGGCGGCATCAGCCTTTTCGGTGGGCGCGGGAAGATCACGGGCGCGCTCGGTGGGGTCATCCTCATCCAGCTCGTCCAGTCGGCACTGAACAACAGCACCGCCGTCGGTGCGACGGAGATTCAGATGATTAACGGATTCGTCCTGCTGATCGCGATCCTGCTGTACAGCACGCAGAGCAAGATCCGCTCTCGCATCCTCGCGAGTGGTTCGGTATGAGCACCGACGACGTCGCCTCCGGACAGGAGTCCGCGGCGCCGACCACCGTCGACGAGGTCCGCGGGACGCCGAAGATTCGCGTCGAAGACGTGGTGAAGACGTTCGGCCGTATCACCGCGCTCGACGGCGTGACGCTCGATATCGAGGAGGGCGAGATATTCGCGCTCATCGGCGACAACGGGGCCGGGAAGTCCACGCTGATGAACGTCCTCAGCGGGGTCCACCAGGCGACGACCGGGTCGATGTACGTCGACGGCGAGGAAGTCTCGTTCTCGAACCCGTCCGAAGCCCGAGCGAAGGGCATCGAGACGGTGTACCAGGACCTCGCGCTGATGGACGACCTGAACATCGCGACGAACATCTTCATGGGCCAGTTCCCGATGAAAGGGCTGGGCCCCATCAAGTACATCGACTGGGACGAGACCTTCGAGCGCTCGGAGGAGATCATGATGGAACGGCTCGGCCGTAACGTCGACCTCAACACCGAGGTCGAGTTCCTCTCCGGCGGGCAGCGCCAGCTCGTGGCCATCGGTCGGGCGCTCGCGTTCGACCCCGAGGTCATCATCTTGGACGAGCCGACGAGCGCGCTGTCGGTCGACGCGACCCGACTCGTCCAGGACACCATCGAGACGCTCTCGAAGGAACAGGGCATCACCATCGTCATCGTCAGTCACAACATCGAGTCGGTGCTGGAACTGGCCGACCGTATCGGCGTCCTCTACCAGGGGCAGCTGGTCGACATCCTCGACCCGGCCGACACCGGCCTCGAACCGCTCAACGACCTGATGACCACGGGGACGCTCCGTGAGGGAATCCGCGGCGACGACGACTGACGCCGGCACACACCCTTAAGTTCTCCTCCGTCGATATCTCGCGTATGTCCGACCCGTCCATAGTCGTCGACATCACCTGCGAAACGGGCGAGGGACCGCTGTGGCACCCCGACGAGGGACGCCTCTACTGGGCCGACATCCCGCGGGGCCGCATCTATCGCTACGATCCCGATACGGACGACCACGAACTCGTCTACGAGGACGACACCGAGCGCATCGGCGGGTTCACGTTCCAGGAAGACGGGTCCCTGCTGCTGTTCCAGGAGGCAGGGGCCGTCCGGCGACTCGACCAGGAGAGCGGCGACGTCCAGACGGTGGTCCAATCGGACCCCGACCGCTTCCACGAGCGGTTCAACGACGTCATCGCCGACCCGGAGGGGCGCGTCTTCGCCGGCGTGATGCCCGATACCGACCGGGATATCCCGGGTCAGCTGTACCGCCTCGACGGCGACGGAACCTTCGAGCTCGTCCGCGAGGAGTGCGTCCTCCCCAATGGGATGGGGTTCACGCCCGATCGCTCGCAGATGTACTTCAGCGACACCGGCAACGTCGATCCCGACAGCCCGGGCTACATCTACCGCTACGACTACGACCGGGCCAGTGGGGCGATTTCGGACCCCGAAGTGTTCGTCGAGTGCGGCGCGTTCGACGGGTACCCCGACGGGATGACCGTCGACAGCGAGGGCCACGTGTGGTCGGCGTTCTGGGATGGGCACGCACTCCGGCGGTTCTCGCCCGAGGGCGACCACGAGGCGACCGTCGAGTTCGCGCCGCGGAAGGTCTCGTCGCTGACCTTCGGTGGCACAGAGAACGAGACGGCGTACGTGACGACGGCCTGCGTCGAGACGCGGGAGACGGAAGGCGAGGGGGCCGGGAGCCTCTACACCGTCGACCTCGGCGTGACAGGCGTCCCGGAGTTCCGGTCGGCTATCGACGTCTGAAGGTTACTGCTCGGCCCGAGCCTGTTCCCGGAGGCCGCGCATGTACCCGATCGCGAACAGCCTACCCTTGGTGTGGTAGCCGGGGTTCGAGTTGTCCTCGCCGGCCATCGTTGGGACGTGGTCGGGACGCATCGGCACCTCGTCGCCGACGTGCTCTTCGTGGGCGCGCATCGCCGCGAGCATGTCGGTCTTGCCCTCGTCGTGCCACGTCTCGACGAACCGGTCGGCGTCCCCCTCGATGTCGCGGAAGTGGACGAAGTGGATGTGTTCGGCGAAGTGCTCGATGGCGTCGGGGATGTCCGTCTCCATCGCCGCGAAGTTGCCCTGGCAGAACGTGAGCCCGTTGTGCTCGCTCTCGTAGGCAGAGAGCACGCGGTCGTAGGCGTCCACGCTGCCGATGATACGGGGCACCCCGCGCAGTTCCTCGCGAGGCGGGTCGTCGGGGTGCAGGGCGAGCTTCACGCCGGCCGCCTCGGCGACCGGCGTCACCTCCTGCAAGAAATACTCCAGGGCCTCCCAGAGGTCCTCGTGGGTCGCGCTGGCCGCTTCGGAGGGCGGCCCACCCTGGACCTTCGCGTTGTCGAACTCGGTGACGTACGAGCCGCCCCGGGACTCGACGTGCGCGGCGGTCCGGGCCCACCGGACGCCGGCCATCCAGTCGTAGGCGACGACCGGGATACCCACCTCGCCGCAGTCCCGGAGGAACTGCTTGAACGTCTCGATGTCCTCGTCGCGGCCCTCTCGCCCGAGTCTGACGCGGTCGGAGATGGGGACCGACCCCTCGATGACGGAGAGGTCGAGGCCGGCGTTCGTGAGCCAGTTGTCCAGTCCCTGGAGGTCGTCGAACGACCAGTGGGTCCGCGCGTCCCCGATCTCGATGGGGTGGATGACGGTCTTCGTCACGCCCATCTGTTTCGCGAGCTGCCATCGTTCGTCCGGTTTCGGCGGCAGGATGAGTGCTGGGTCGACCATACCGGCACTGTGACGGCCGGTGTAGTAAGCCCAGCGATGGCCCCCAAGGCTCTTGCTCGGGCCCACCGTCTCCCCAGACATGTCCGAGACAGAACGAGCGGTGTACATTCAGCGACTCGACCCCGACCAGCGCCAGGAATACGTCGATGCCCACGACGACGTGCCGGCGGCGGTTACCGACGCGATGGAGCGGGGTGGCGTCGAGGAGTTCGAGCTTTACCTCAGAGACGACATCGCCGTCTGCATCCTTGAGTGCGAGGACCTCGACGCGTACCTCGAAGCCGTCGACGGGGACGAGGAGGTCGCCGAGTGGGAACGCTACACCGGTCAGTTCAAGCGCGAGGGCGTCGACGCCGACGCGGACCCCGAATCGGGCATCCCGTTCATGGACTGCATCTGGCGGTTCGAACCCGAGGAGTAGCGACCGTCGGTCAGCCGTGAATCCGCCGGAACGTCTCGCTCTGCAGGTAGCGACGGTCACGGTCCGAGAGGACGTCGGCGCGCTCGACCCACGAGAGACACTCGTCGTAGGTCCCCCAGTCGTCCATCCACGGGTAGTCCGAGCCGAGCATTAGCCGCTCGGGGCCGAACCACTCGAGGAGGTGCTCGACGTACGGCCAGAGGTCCTCGTACGGCCACGCCTGGTCGCTGGAACGGGGCAGCGAACTCACTTTCACGGCGACGTTGTCGTAGTGCGCCAGCCCCTCGAAGTCGGTCCACGGGGCCTCGTGTGGGTCGGTCGTCTCGTCGGGCCAGGCCATGTGGTCGACGACGAACTGCACCCTGGGATTGTCGTCGACGAGCGTCGCCACGTCCTGAAGTTGCTGGGCCTTCGGGAAGACGAAGACGGCCGCGTCGCTTTGGGCCGCGGCGTCGAACATCGGGTCTAGGCGGTCGTCGAGGAACCAGTCGCCCTGCCGGTCTATCTCGGTCGGCGTCTCCGCGTACGCGAGCGCCGCGTGCATCCGGACGCCGAGCATCCCGTCGGTCGAGACGACCCGCCGGAACGACTCGGCGGCCGCCTGCTGGTCCTCGGGGAAGAACTCCATCAGGCCGACGCCGTGCAGGCGCTCGGGGTAGGCCTCGATGGCTTCGATGGTGTAGTCGTTGGCGTCCGGCCCGCGGCCGTACATCGGCGTCGTGACGACGACTGCCTCGTCGACGCCGACCGCGTCCATGTCGTCGACCAGGTCGTCGTACGTGTACGCTCCCTCCCAGCCGGGTGGCAAGACCTCCGCCTGCCACGGGTAGGCGTCGGTGTCGGGCCCCCAGGCGTGCGTGTGGGTGTCGACGAGCGTCACTGGAGGTTCCCCCCGCCGGCGACCCGGAGGATGGCCCCGACGACGTAGTCGGCCCGGTCGCTCGCCAGGTACAGCACCGCGTCGGCGAGGTCCTCGGGCTGCCCGAGTCGCCCGAGCGGGAGGTTCGACGCCCACTCGTCGAGGACCTCCTGTTCGGACTGGCCCGTATCCTCCCCAGCGACGCGCGCTTCGAGGCGGACCTGGCGGGTCTCGGTGAGGTCCGTCGAGACGGCGTTCATGCGGATGCCCTCCTCGGCGAGTTCGCCCGCCATTCGCCACGTCAGGCCGTTGACCGCCGAGTTCGAGATGCCATAGATGCCACGCGGGCCGGTCCGCCTGTCGGCGGTCTGGCTGGTGACATTGACGATCGAGCCCTCAACGCCCTCGTCTATCATATGCTGGGCGACGAGCTTCGCCGTGTAGAACTGCGCGCGGACGTTGACGTCCATCGTCGTGTCCCAGTCGTCGAGGTCGGCGTCGAGCATCGACTCCTCCATCGGCCAGACGGCGGCGTTGTTCACGAGGAGGTCGATGGTTCCGAAGGCGTCGATTGTCCCCTCGACCAGGCGCTCGATATCGTCGGACTCGAGCAGGTCAGCCGTGATGCCGACGACGGTCCCCGACCCGAGCTCGTCCAGTTCGGCCGCCGTCGCCTCGACGTCGCTCTCGGTCCGCGAGTTGACGACGACGTTCGCGTCTGCCGCGGCGAGCGCCCGAGCGATACCGCGACCGATGCCTGACGTCGACCCGGTCACCAGCGCCGACTCTCCGTCGAAGTCGTAGGTGGTCCTGCCAACCATGTGTGTACACGCGGCCGGGTCCTGTATCAACGTACCGGGAGTGGCCGACGCTGGGGGCGTCTCGACCGGTGGTATTTTTTCGTCGCCCGGCGAATGATTCAGTATGGACACCTCTCTAGAGACCATCGTACTGGCTATCGGCCCCGAAGACGACGACCGGCTGGAAGAACTGGCACGGACCGTCCTGCAGGTGGCGAAACCGACGGGTGCGTCTGTCGTGCTCACGCACGTGTTCACCGGCGACCAGTTCAAGGCGATCGCCGAGGAACTCGACTACTCGAAGGCCACCGAGGAGGACATCGACCCCATCCTCGACCGCCACGCGTCGGTCCAGTACCTCGAGGACCTGTTCGACGAGCACGGCGTGGACTACGCCGTGCACGGCTTCGTCGGCGACGTCAGCGAGAAGATAATCGACCTCGCGGAAGCGGAAGACGCCGACCGCGTCGTCCTGTCAGGGCACGCCCGCTCGCCGGTCGGCAAAGCGGTGTTCGGGAGCACCTCCCAGCGCGTCCTGCTTGACGCCGCGTGCCCGGTGACCTACGTCAAGCCCGGGAAGAGCGACGAATAGACCGTCGCCCGCTGTCGGTTATCCCCAGAGGTCGCCGTCAGGGTCGTAGCGCGCGTCCATGATACGGTCCCACTGCTCGTCGGAGAGGTCGACCTCCGTCGCGGCGACGTTCTCCTCGAGCTGCTCGGGCGTCCGCGCGCCGACGATGGGGATGCAGGAGAAGTCGTCCCAGTCCATCAGCCAGCGCAGCGACACCTGCGCGGGCGTCGCGTCGACCTCGTCGGCGACGGCTCGGACCTCGTCTAAGACCTGCCAGCCGCGCTCGGAGGCGTACCAGTCGCCGAAGAAGTCATCGAAGCTCCCCCGGGCTCCGTCGGGGGCCTCCACGGCTTCCGGGTCGTCGGGGTCGGCCCGCTCGTACTTCCCGGTGAGGAACCCGCCGGCCAGCGGCGAGTAGTTACAGACAGCCAGGTCCTGGTCGGCACAGACCTCGAGATACTCCCTGACGTCCTCGTAGTAGCCAGCGTGGTGGAGCGGCTGTGTCACGTCGAAGCGCTGGAGTCCCTCGACGTCACTCGTCCACAGGGCCTTCGTGAGCTGCCAGGCGGCCATCGTCGAGGCCCCCAGGTAGTGGACCTTCCCCTCGTTGACGAGTTCGTCGAGGGTTCGCAGCGTCTCCTCGATGGGCGTGTTCTCGTCCCAGCGGTGGATGTAGTAGACGTCGAGGTAGTTCGTATCGAGGCGGTCGAGCGTCCCCTCTATCTGGGCCCGGATGTGCTTGCGCCCGAGACCGCGGTCGTTGGGGCCGGGCTCGCCGTCCCCGTTGTACGGGAAGTACACCTTCGACGTGACGACGAAATCCTCGCGGTCGTGGTCGTCCAGCCACTCGCCGACGTACTCCTCGCTGAGCCCGTGGGGTGTCCCGTAGACGTTCGCCGAGTCGATGAAGTTGATGCCGTTCTCCCAGGCGGTGTCGAGCAGTTCGTGTGCCTCCTCGCGGTCCGTCTCGACGACGCCGCCGGTCTCTTTG
This sequence comes from Haloarcula ordinaria, assembly GCF_029338275.1. Taxonomy (NCBI): domain Archaea; kingdom Methanobacteriati; phylum Methanobacteriota; class Halobacteria; order Halobacteriales; family Haloarculaceae; genus Haloarcula; species Haloarcula ordinaria. The sequence continues at coordinate 2,420,951 of NZ_CP119789.1, forward strand.
CCGAAGCGCCACGTGCCGAAGCAGAGTTCGGAGACGCGCGTCCCCGTGTTGCCGAGTTGTCGGTAGTCCATCTCGTACGACGCTCCGGCCGGTCGGCTAAACAACCTTTCGTCCCGCCGGGCCGCCGACTCACTCGGCGCTCTCGCGCTCGACGAGCGTGATGTGCTCGCAGGCGAGCAGCGTCGTCTCCTCCTGGTCCTCGACGACGTACTTGTACACCACGCGGCCCAGGTCGTCGTTGTACACCTCGGTCTCGACGACCTCGCGGTGGACGGTCAGCGTGGTGCCGATACCGACCGGGTTGATGAACCGCAGCGAGTCGTAGCCGTAGGAGAACGAGCGGGGGTTCATGTCCGCGACGAGCGCCTCGGCGACCGAGAACACGAGGTTGCCGTGTGCGATTCGCTCGCCGAAGTCGGAGTCCTCGCCGCGCTCCGTGCTCATGTGGAGCGGGTGGAAGTCGCCGGAGAGGCCGGCGAAGTTGACGATGTCCGCCTCCGTTATCGTCCGGGCGGCCTCGACGGTGAACGTCTCGCCTTCCTCGATGGCCTCGAAGTACCGTTCGGTGTCCTTCGCGGGTGCCTTCATGCGAGAGGGGACGCCCGTGACCGTAATAAATCCAGTCGGCGAGACGGACCGGACGTCTGGAGTTCAGCTGGCCCGGGATGACTGTCGGGAATCCGACCCAAAGTGATTATTCACCTCGGTCCGATGACACAGACATGCAATTCGATTGGATGGTGCAGTGTTACGCCGGTGACGGTGTCTTCAGGGATACGCCGATGCTGGAGACGGTGGAGCGCGAGACGATACTGAACGGCGTGGACGCCGCGATAGACAATGGGTTAGAAGGGCTCTGGGCGCCCGACCACTTCATGCTCGGTCCGAAGGCCGAGGAGTACGAGGTCTGGACGCTCCTGAGCGCGCTCGCTGAGCGGACCGACGACGTGGACATCGGCCCGCTGGTCGGGTCCATCACCTACCGGAACCCGGCCCTGCTCGCGAAGATGGCGACCACCGTCGACATCCTCTCCGAGGGTAGACTCAAGCTCGGCCTCGGCGCCGGCTGGCACGAGGAGGAACACCGCGCCTACGGCTTCGACTTCCCCGACATCGACACGCGCATCGAGATGTTAGAGGAGTCGATCCACGTCGTGAAGGCGATGTTCACCGAAGACCACCCGACCTACGAGGGCGAGCACTACCAGATCGACGACGCGCTGAACAACCCGAAACCGACGAGCGAGCCACACCCGCCCATCGTCATCGGCGGGGCCGGGCCGCGGATGCTCCGTCTCATCGCGCGCCACGCCGACGAGTGGAACGTCGAAATCAGCGCCCGGGCACGGGGGAAGCCCATCGAGTTCAAGGTCCGGAAGTTTGACGAGTACCTGGAGAACGAGGGGCGCGACCCGGACGACGTGCGTCGGTCCTGGCTCGCACACGTGCTCGTCCGCGAGGACGAAGCGGCCGTCGAAGATGCCGTCGACAACATCTTCCCGCTCCCGTGGGGCGAGGAATCCGACATGGATGAGGAGCTCAGTGACGCCGACGACGCACGGGAGAAGGGGAGTATGCTCATCGGGACACCATCACAGGTCGCCTCCCAGATAGAAGCCATCCGCGACCTCGGCTTCGACCGCCTGCAGCTCATGTTCCTCGACTTCCCGGGCGAGCGGAGCATGGAACTGTTCGGCGACGAGGTCGCGCCCGAGTTCCAGTAAGGGACCGCTCGAACTTTTTATCGGTCGGGGGCGAAACCCCGATATGGGCTGTTCTGTCACCGACGAGTACCAGCGCCGGGGCATCGACACCGTCTTTCTGGAGAACGACCACCTGCGTGTCGAAGTGCTCGCCGGCAAGGGGAGCGACGTCACGGAGATACGGGACAAGCGGACGGACACGAACGTGCTCTTCGAGGCCCCACACGCGTGGCGCGCCCCGGCCGCTGGCCCGGCCGGCGCCCCCGACGCGGCGTTCTCCTTCCTCGACCACTACCCCGGTGGCTGGCAGACCGTGCTCCCGGCGGCCGGGGGGCCGACGTCCGTCGCTGGAGCGACGCTCGCCCTCCACGGGGAGTCGAGCGTCATCCCGTGGGACTCCCGTATCACCGCCGACACCGACGAGCGCGTTGCCGTCGAGTTTTCGACGTCGCTCACGCGCTACCCGTTCACCATCGTGCGCGAGCTGGCACTCGGGGCGGGCGACTCTACGCTCGCAGTCACCGAGACGGTCAGGAACGACGGCGAGGTGACCGTCCCGTACTCGTGGCTCCAGCATATCGCGCTCGGCGAGCCGCTCGTGGACCCCGACGCACACCTCGACGTCCCCTGCGAGACAGTGCTCGTGGACCCCGACCAGACGACCGACACCGCCAGGCTCCCCCCAGGCGAGACCTACGACTGGCCGGTCTGTGAGACGCCCGACGGCCCGGTCGACCTGCGTGCGTTCCCACCGCGGGAGGAGCGCGTCCACGACCTGGTGGCGCTCGCCGACCTCCGGGAGGGGCGGTACACTGTCTCGAACCCCGCGATAGACCTGGGCGTCACCGTGCGGTTCCCCGAGTCGCTGTACGAGTACCTCTGGTACTGGCAGCCCCTGGGCGGCTTCGAGGAAGCGCCGTTCTTCGGTCGCAACTACAACGTCGGGCTCGAACCGTGTACGTCGATTCCGAACGCCGGGCTGGCCGAGGCGATCGAGAACGGGACCGCCGAATTGCTCGACCCCGGCGAGACCCGAGAATCGACGGTCACGCTCGAGACTCACCCCGTAGAGTAGTCTCCCTGGCGAGTGGTCTACTCGGCGAACGCCTGCATCGCCACCCAGGCGTTGTTCAACGGGTGATAGCCCGGTTCGACGGCGACACCCCGGTTCGGGTCGTCGCGCTCGTGAGAGCGGGTCAGCCGCTCGTACCAGTTCCCGTGGCGCGGGTTGACGAAGTGGGTCATCGAGTGCTCCCAGAGTCGGTCGTACCACGCTGCGTAGTCGGCGTCGTGCTGAGCGAGCAACGCGGCGGCACCGATGGCCTCGGTGAGTTCCCAGCTGTACTTGTCGTCGACGACCGGCTCGCCGTCCCCGTCGACGGTGTAGTAGAACCCGCCGTGCTCGTCGTCCCACCCGAGGTCCACGGCGACGTCGAACAGCTCGGCGGCCCGCTCGACGTGCCAGTCCGCCGGGGCGTGTTCGTGGAGCACGAGCAGCAGCTTCGCCCACTCGGCGTGGTGGCCCGGCTGGTAGCCCCACGGGCGGAACTGGTGGGCCGGTTCGTCGCGGTTGTACGCCTTGTCCGGCGCCCAGTCCTCGGTGAAGTGCTCCCAGATGCGTCCGCTGTGGTCCTCAGCGAGGTCGCGGGTCACGGTCGAGGCGATGACCCCGGCGCGGTCGATGTAGCGCGCCTCACCAGTGGCCTCGTAGGCCGCCAACAGGGCCTCGCAGGTGTGCATGTTCGCGTTCAGGCCGCGGTACGGTGACAGCTCGCTCCAATCGCCACTGGCCTCGTCCGCACAGAGCCCGTAGTCTTCCTCCCAGAACCGCTCGTCGATGACATCGTAGGCCCGTTCCAGCGTCTCCTTGCCCCGGCGGAGGCCGGCCTGATGTGCCCGCGCGCCGGCCAGCATCACGAACCCGTGGCCGTAGCAGTGTCGCGTCGCGTCGACCGTCTCGCGGCCCTCGAGACGCCAGTCGTACCCCTCGTTGTCCGGGTCCCAGTGAGCGGACTCGAGAAAGGTGAGCCCGTGCTCGGCGGCGGGTCGGCACCATACCGGGCCGTCGAGCATGACGCCGACGCTGAAGTTGTGGACGGCGCGGGCCGTCGCGACCAGGTGTTTCGTTTGTCCGTCGTAGACGTGGCCGTCCTGCTCGTCGAGTTGTGCTACGTAGCCGCCGTAGTGGGTGTCGACGCAGGACGGGTAGTAGAACGACAGCACGTCCCGGACGTGCTGACGGAGCCAGTCGGGGTCCCGATAGGTTGCCGGCTGCATGGGTGAGCGGTACCCGCGGACGGCATAAAACTCTACGTGAACTCCCGACGGTGGTGTTTCGTTACGAGACTTAGGGAGTGAACAGCCAGACAGCCCCCGCGTTCTCAGCGAGCCGCGGGAGCCGAGAACGCGGCCCCTTTTAGTCCCGCCCAGACCGGCTGACCACCCGGCGACGGGTGGGACTGAAAGGGGCTTTCTGGCTCTCTGAGTCACTACCTGCCAACACTGCCGTCCGGATGGTACGCCGAGGAGCGCTGGAGAGCACAAACCTGTGGCGTACCGTTATACCACCCGAAGGAGTAGCGGCGGCTATGAGCAACCCATCACTCGAGGAGCTGACCGGCCGATACGAAGCGCTCTACCCGGGCGCGGTCGTCGACGTGCTCGACGACCGTGGATTCGAAGACCAGACGATGCGGGCGGGAATCGCGCCGTTGCGCGACGGAATGCGGACCGCCGGCATCGCGTATCCGGTGGTCGGCCGGCCGAACCGGAGCGTCGACCCCGACGCGAACATGCGCGAGATACTCCGGATGCTCGGCGACGCCCCGGCCCACGGGGTCCTCACCTACCAGACCAACGACGACGGTGACGCGGCACACCTGGGCGAGCTCTCCGTGGTCGCGCTCAAGGCCGCGGGCGTCAACGGAGCCGTCCTCGACGGCGGCGTCCGTGACGTCTCGTACGTCCTCGACGAGGACTTCCCCGTGTTCTCGAAGTACCGCACGCCGGCCGACGCCGTCCCGCGGTGGGAGATACTCGACTGGGGCGGCACCGCCGTCGTCGGTGGCGTCGAAGTCTCGGCGGGCGACGTCGTCCTGGGAGACGTCGACGGGGTCGTCGTGGTTCCCGAAGACATCCGGCTCTCTGTCCTCGAAGCGGCCGAGGAACTCGCCGAGACGGAAAACGAGGTCAGGGACGCCGTTCGCGAGGGGATGGCCCCGCTCAACGCGTACGACGAGTACGGCGTCTTCTGATCAGAGGCCGCTGTGGGCCAGCCAGCCGCCGTCGACAGGCACGTTCACACCGGTCATGAACGACGCCTCCTCGCTGGCGAGGAAGACCGCGACGTCGCCGATGTCCTCCGGCGTCCCGAAGCGGGGCAGGAGGGTGTGTTCGGCGGACTGCGCGATGTCCTCCTCCGTGAGGTAGTCCTGGAGCGGCGTCTCGACGTAGCCCGGGTTGATGCAGTTGACGCGCACGTCGTCCTCGCCGAGTTCGACGGCCAGGTCGCGGGTCAGGTTCACGACGCCGCCTTTCGCGGCGGCGTAGGCCGGGCCACCGCCGCCCTCGAACCCGCGGACGGAGCCGATATTGAGTATCTGGCCGCTCCGCTCCACGATGTGGGGGACGGCGTACTTCACGGCGTAGAAGACGCCGCTGAGATCGACGTCCAGCGAGCGCGCCCAGTCCTCGACGTCGGTTGTCTGTGAGTCGCCGACGACCTGGATGCCCGCGTTGTTGACGAGCACGTCGACGCCGCCGTAGGTGTCGACGGCCGTCTCGACCATCCCCTCGACGCTGTCCGGGTCGCCGACGTCGGTCTCGACGAACGTCCCGTCCCCGCTCGTCTCGTCAGTGATGACCCGGTCAGTCGGGACAGTCTCGTCGCTGTCGTAGCGCTCGCCCTGTTTCGGTTCTCGGCGGACGTCCGCGACGACGACGTTGGCGCCTTCCGTCCCGAACCGCCGGGCGATGCCTCGACCGATGCCGCTTGCCGCACCGGTGACGATGACCGTCCGGTCTGCGTGTCGCTGGGCTTCCATACAGGCTTCTCGACCGGGACCGGCTTATAGATTGGTCGCCGGACCTGGCCAGTCTCTGCTTTTGGATTTCTGTTTTCGAAGCGCCAGAAAGTCCAGCCGTGTGGACAACCTGGCGGGCGGGGACTGTCTGGCTGTTTACACAGACCGTTCGTACCGATACACGACCCGCGGGTGTACCGGCAGTCTGGTACCTGCCTACGACTGCCCGTGCTCGTGGCGAATCGCGGTGAGCATCCCGTTCAGGTAGCCGACGGCGTGGGCCCGGCCCCGGTGGTCCCAGTCGGTGTCGTCGTCCACGTGGGGGGTGTGGTCGGGGATGACCAGCCCGGAGAAGCCCACCTCGTCGAGCAAGGAGAGGATCTCGTAGGCGTCGTAGTTCCCCAGGTCGATGAACGTCTCGTTGAACTTCGGGACGGTACCGTCGACGTCCCGGAAGTGGACGTAGAAGAGGTCGTCGCGCTCGCCGAAGTAGCGGATGACTTCTTCCAGGTCCTCGCCCATCTCGGACCAGCAGCCGAGACAGAACTCGAGGCCGTGGTTGTCGCTGGGGACGAGGTCCATCGCCCGCTTGAAGTTCTCGAAGTTTCGGAACAGCTGGGGGATGCCGCCAAGCGACTCGACGGGCGGGTCGTTGGGGTGGAGACAGACCTTCACACCCGCCTCCTCGGCGACGGGGAGGAGTTCCGAGAGGAAGTACTCGTAGTTCGCCCAGAGCTCTTCCTCGGTGTACTCGCGGTCGTGGGTCAGTTCGTCGTCGACCGCCCCGAGGTCGAACCCCGAGGCGCTGGCACCGCCCCGGACCTCGACGTCGACGTTCCGCCAGACGCCGCTTGGCATCCAGTGGTAGCCGAACATCGGGATGCCGGCCCGGCCCATGTTGCGAATCGTCGTCTTGACGTGTTCCATCTGCTCCTCCTTGCCCTCCTTGCCGAGCATGACCTTGTCGTAGAAGGAGATGGGGATGTTCTCGATAGCGTTGAGCCGTACCCCGTACGACTCGACGTGTTCGCGCAGTTCGACGAGGTTCTCGTAGGACCACTCCTCGTCGCCTTCCAGGGGAATTCGCTCGTTGTCCGGCATGTGGGGGTAGTCCGGCGTGTAGCGGTACATGTTCAACAGGACGTCGTCGACGCCCAGCTGCTTGCAAAAGCGGAGCTTGTCCTCGGTCGGGTCCATGAACTGCCCGAGGCCGATTCGCATCGGGAGCGACTCGAAGTCGGTCGCGAGGCCGTCTGACTGCTGGCTCATACCGAGAGGACGACGATTGTGGGCATAAGTATTGTCCAGCGAAAGCGCCCGAGGGCAGCGCGCCGACTACTCGAGGAGCGTCGTTGCCCTGTCGGCCGCCTCCGAGAGCGCCGCCTCCACGGACGCCGATTGCTCGACGACGGCGGCCTCGACCATCTCGTCGAGTATCTCGTTGAGTTCGAGGTACTCGGGGACGCGCGGCAGGGTGTTGACCGGCCCGGTGTTGACCTCCTCGACCATCGAGTAGAAGGAGTTCTCGCGGAGTACGTCGGGGTCGCGCCAGGTCGAGAACCGGGTCCCGGACGCCCCCTCACGGGTCGTCACGAGGTCGTTCTCCGGGGACGCGGCGTGCCGGATGAACTCGTACGCGAGGTCGGCGTGCTCGCTCCCGCTGGGCACGGTCAGCCCGTACGTGACCGTCAGCGAGGTGTGCTCGCCATCTGGAGCGTCCGCCCGCGGGATGAGCCCGTAGTTGGTCCGGCCGAACACCGCGGAGCCCGGGTCCTCGGCCATCGCGCCGAACCCCGACCAGTTCCACATCATCGCGGCCTTCCCGTCGGCGTAGAACTGTCCCGCCTCGACGCTCTCCAGATCGACGGACTCCGGTGGGACGACCTCGTGGTCGTGAATCAGGTCGTGGTAGTACTGGAGCGCCGCTCGACCCTCGGGACTGTCGAACGCGGGCGCGCCGTCGTCGTCGAGCAGCCGACCGCCGCGACTCCACAGCTGGATGCAGAAGTCGTAGACGTCGTTGTGGCCGTCGGGCTTGGCCGCGACGACGGTACCCCAGAGATCCTCGTCGGGCCGTGTGAAGAACTCGGCGACCTCGCGGAACTCGTCCCAGGTCCGGGGCACCGACAGCGGTCGGCCGTACTCGGCCCGGAAGGCCCTCTGCTCGGTGACGCTCTCGAAGAGGTCCTCGCGGTAGTGGAATATCTCCGGGCCGTCGTGGTACGGGACGCCGTAGGTCGTTCCCTCGAAGGCCATCAGGCCCCGCAGGCTCTCGGCCCACCCGTCCGGCCAGTCCGCCGGCGGATCGCTGTCCAGGTGGTCGTCGAGCGGCGTCAGGTAGCCGGCGTCGGCGAGCATCGGGACCCAGTCGCTCAGACAGAGCAACAGGTCGTAGGTCCCGTCAGTGATGTCGCCCGTCGTCACGAGTTCCTCGTGAATCTCCGGGAGCGGACGGTGCTCACGCTCGAACCTCACGTCGGCGTCGACGGAGGCAGCGAACGAGTCCATCTGACGCTGTAGGGCCTGCTCGAACCCCTCAAACGGGCGTCCGACAAGCCGCAGTGTTACCATAAATCGACTGATACCACGTGACACATTAAACTCACCGCCGGACGGCGAGCGACACAGTGTCGGGAGGTGTGCCGTCGCCCGCGACCAACGAAGAGAATATACAGGCCGGGTGCGAATGTAACTGGTATGAAACGAGCATTGGACGACATCGTCGTCGCGGACTTCACACAGATGATGCAGGGGCCGTGGGCGACACAGAAGCTCGGGGACATGGGGGCCGAGGTCATCAAGATCGAGCGACTGGGTGGCGAATGGGAACGAACGCTCGAGGCGGGCGGGAGACTGCTCGACGACGTCAGTCCCTTCTTCCTGGCGATGAACCGCAACAAGCGGAGCATCACCCTCGACCTGACGTCTGACGAGGGCAGGGACGTTGCGCTCGATATCGTCCGGGACGCCGACGTCCTGGTCGAGAACTTCAGACCCGGCGTGATGGACCGGTTCGGTCTGAGCTACGACGAAGTGGCGGAGGTCAACCCGGGTATCGTCTACGTCTCTGCGTCCGGGTTCGGCAGCGACGGACCCTACGTCGAGCGGCCGGGCCAGGACCTCCTCCTGCAGTCGATGAGCGGGCTGGCGAACTACACCGGTCGGAAGGACGACCCGCCGACACCGGCCGGGACCGCTGTCGTCGACGAGCACGCGGCGATGCTCATCGCCTTCCACACGATGGTCGCGCTGTTCCACCGGGAACGCACCGGGTCGGGCCAGCGCGTCGAGGTGAACCTGCTGAACGCGGCGCTCGACTTCCAGTGTCAGGAGATCACCGCCGCGCTCAACATGGACGTCGAGTTCGAGCGCAGCGAGGAGGGCATCGCCCAGGCCTGGCTCGGGGGCCCGTACGGCATCTACGAGACGGCTGACGACCACGTGGCCATCGCCATGGCACCGATGGAGACGCTGGCCGAGACGCTCGACCTCCCCGAACTCGCGAAGTACGAGACGCCCGAGGAGACCTTCGAACACCGCGACGAGATAAAACGGACCCTGGAGGCGTACACGCGCGACCAGCAGACCGACGAGCTCCTCGAGACGCTGCTTGCGGACGACATCTGGGCCGCCGAGGTCAACGACTTCCACGACGTCGCCGCGGACCCACAGGTCGAACACAACGAGATGCTCGTCGAGCTCGACCACCCCGTGGACGGCGCCTTCACCACCACCGGCATCCCGGTGACGATGTCCGAGACGCCGGGTGACGTTCGATTACACCCGCCTCGGCCCGGTGAGCACACCGACGAGATTCTCGCCGAGTTCGGGTACGACGAGACGGAGCGTGAACGGTTGCTGGAGGACGGCGTCGTCGGAAGCCCCTAGGGCCCGGGCAGTCCGTCCCGGCGAGCAGTAGTTTAAATACCAGGCCGGGCAGAGCTGTGTGTATGCACGGGGGGACCGACGAGGTGTACGAAGAGGCACTGCGAGCGCTGCTGACCCGCGTCGGGGCGACGCTCGACGAGACCGGCGAACGGTTCCCCTACGTCTTCGACAGGGACAGCGGGACGTGGGAGACGACGGCGGACGGCAACTGGTGTGGCGGCCACTGGGTCGGTCTCCTCTGGCTGGCGAGCGAGTGGGCCGACGACGCTGAGGACAGCGAGCGGTTCGAGCGCGCAGCACGAGCCCACACGGAGGCGATGCGCCCGGCCATGCCGCGAGACTCGATGTTCTGCGGGATGAACTTCGCCTACGCGGGCTTCCGGGCGTACGACCACAGCGGCGACCGGACGCTGTTCGGTATCGGCCTGGAAGGAGCCGACGCGATGGCCGACGCCTTCGACGAACGCGCCCGACAGGTGCCGCTGGGAAAACTCGCTATCAAGGGCCCCGAGCAGTTCCGTGGCCCCGAGTCCAGCCACGGCCCGCCAGGGGACCGCATCGGTGCGGTCGACAACCTCTACACCGCCGTCGCGCCGCTCTGGCGAGCCTACGAGGAGGTCGACGACCCGCGGTTCCGTGACGTCGCCGTCTCCCACGCCGACCGGCACCTCGACTGGTACGTCCGCGACGACGGCCGGACCTGGCACCACGCGGTGTTCGACACGGACGGCGAGCTCGAACGCCAGTACAACGAGCTGGCACACAGCGACGAGACCTGCTGGGCCCGCGGGCAGGGGTGGAGCATCGCCGGGCTCTCGGCCGCCTACACCGCGACGGGTGCCGAGCGTTATCTGGACGCCCTCGAGGCGAACGTCGACTACTACCGCGAGCACGCCCCCGACGACCTCGTCCCCCACTGGGACTTCGAGGTCCCGAACCCCGACGACGAGCCGAGAGACAGCAGCGCCGCCGCGCTCGTCACCTACGGGTTGCTGGTGCACCTCGACGACGGGAAAGCCGGGCAGCAGGAGTCACGCGTCGCCCGACTGCAGTCCGTCGGAGTCAACGTCCTCGATTCGCTCGTCGACGCCTACCTGGTCACCGACCCGGACGACCCGGCGTACGGACGCGTCGAACACGGCTGTTTCAACCGACCTGGTGAGTACGCGACCGACACGGAGCTCGTCTGGTCGACGTACTACCTGGCCGAGACGCTCGCGAGCGTGCTCAACGGATGACCGGGTCATGGACGGGGTACACACTCCCGACGTCTCCGACCGGCTACGACGAGTTACTGGACGGGTTCGAGTGGCAGATTCCCGGCGAGTACAACATCGCGGCCGTCGCGCTTGAGGGTGACCCGGAGGCAGTGGCGCTCCGTCACCTCCCCGACCGAGGGAGCAATGCTGCCGTGAGCGACACCGTACGGACCGTCACCTACGGGGAACTGGCGTCGGCCTCGGCCGCGGTCGCGATTCGACTGGCCGCTGACGGCGTGACGCCCGGCGACAGGGTCGCCGTCTGCCTCCCGCAGTGTCCGGAACAGGTTGTCCTGCACCTTGCGGCCTACCGACTCGGCGCCGTCGTCGTCCCGGTGTCGATGCTGCTGGGCGACGCGTCGCTCGAACACCAGTTGACCCACGCCGACGTATCGGCGCTCTTCGTCGATGAACAGCGCTGGACCAGCGCCGACCTAGATGAACTCCAGGAGACGGTCTCGACTGTGACTGTCAGAGTCGACGCGGACAGTTCCCCGCTCGGCGGGCTGACGCGGTTCGCCAGTGACCGGTCGGGTGGGACGACGCCGCCGATGGCCCGGACGGCTCCCGACGACCCGGCGCTGGTCCTCTACACGTCTGGAACGTCCAGCGAGCCGAAGGGCGTCGTCCAGGGCCACCAGTACCTGCTCGGGTCGATGCCGGGGTACCACTGCTGGTTCGACCGCTTCGAGCCCGAGACGGCGGAAGCGACCCGCGCGTGGACCCCCTCCGAGTGGGCGTGGGCCGGGGCGTTGTTCGACGTCGTCTTTCCGACACTCGCAGTCGGAGGGACCGTCGTCTCCTCGGTCCGTCGGCGCGGGTTCGACCCCGAGCGTGCGCTCGACGTGGTCGAGACACAGGGCGTGACCCACGCCTTCCTCCCACCGACGGCGCTCAGGAAACTCCGCGAGGGGGCAGCCGTGTCCGAAGAGCAGACAGCGTCGCTGTCGGTCATCATGAGCGGGGGCGAACCGCTACCGAACTCGGTCGCGACGTGGGCCGAGGAGACGCTGGACGTGACGGTCAACGAAGCGTACGGACAGACGGAGGCCAACGCACTCGCCGGCGAGGCCCAGGGCGTCTACCCGGGGACCGACGACGGCCTCGGCCGCCCGTATCCCGGGCACGACCTCGCAGTGATCGACGACGACGGCACGCCACTGCCGGCGGGCGAGGTCGGCGAGATCGCCGTCGCCCGTCCCGACCCGGTCGTCATGAAGGGATATCTCGACGACCCCCACGCGACGCAAGCGGTCCTCGGGGAGGAGTGGCTCAGGACGGGTGACCTCGGCCGGTTCGGCCCCGATGGCGTCCTCGAACACCTCGGGCGGGCCGACGAACTCGTGGTCTCGTCGGGGTACCGCATCAGCCCGCTCGAAGTCGAGTCCGTCCTCACGGACCACCCGAGCGTCGCGGCCGCGCTCGTGCGGGGGGAACCCGACCCGGAGCGGGGCCAGCGGGTGGTCGCGTCGGTGGTCCTCGTCGACGAAGGGAGTGGGGACGAGGTCCTCGAAGACCGACTCCGCTCCGCCGTCGCCGACCGGCTCGGCCCCCACAAGAAGCCCCACGCTGTCGAGTTCGTCACGGAGCTCCCGACGACCCGGACCGGTAAGACGGACCGTTCGAAGGACTGAGCGGCTGCGACGGTGAGAGAAAGAGTCGCGCCCTCGTTGCGGCTCTATGCCGTAGAATTCCGAGCAGCCCTGACCAGTCATGTCAACGAACCTTTATTATCACGATTAGCGAACAGGTATGCATGGCAATACAATCGACCACCCTCCGACGTCGGCTCCTCGTCCTCGGCGTCGTCGTCGCGCTCCTCCTCCAGGTAGGGACCGGCATCGCCGCCGCCCAGTCGGTCGAAGGCGCGACGGGGACCGTCGTCGTCGAATCGGGCGAGACCGTGTCGAGTATCGAAGCGTTCGCGAGCACCATCGTCATCCGCGGGACGGTGACCGGCGACCTCGCCGGTGCGGCGGGAACGATACACATCACAGAGACAGGGCGCGTGGGCGGTAACGTCGAAGCCGCCGCGGCGACCATCCGAATCGACGGGACGGTCGACGGCGACGTCGCCGCCGCTGGCGCGACCGTCGAGCTCAGCGAGACCGGTGCCGTCGGCGGTGACCTCGAAGCCGGCGCGAACTACGCGCTCGTCGACGGGGCCGTCGCTGGAGACGTCAGCGTCGGCGCGGAGACGCTCGAACTGGGTCCCAACGCCGACATCGGTGGGACGTTCCGCTACGACGCCGGTGCGTTCACCCAGGACCCCGACGCGACCGTCGCTGGCGGTGTCGTCAGGGATGCAAGCCTTCGACAGACCGCCGGTCCTGACTTCCAGCCGCTCACCATCCCGTCCTGGGTCGGCATCGTCTACGGCCTCGTCGCCAGCCTCCTGCTCGGTGTGGTCCTGCTCGCCATCTTCCCGGCGTTCTCCATGGGCGTGGCGAGGCGCGTGGCTGACGAGCCAGTGAAGAGCGGCGGCGTCGGTCTGCTCACGCTCGTCGGCGTACCCGTCCTCCTTCTCCTCCTGGCGGTCACCATCATCGGGATTCCGCTGACGCTCCTCGGTGCCGCGGCGTTCGGCCTCGCCGTCTGGGTCGGGAGCGTCTACGGCCAGTTCGCCGTCGGGACGTGGGTGCTGTCGATGTTCGACGTGGACAACCGGTGGCTGGCGCTGGTCGTCGGCCTGGTCGGGTTCGCCCTGCTCGGGGCGATACCCGTTCTCGGTGGCATCCTCGAATTCATCGCCTTCCTGCTCGGTCTGGGTGCCGTCGCGCTCGGGCTGCGAAACAGCTACCGGAACCGCAGCAGTGGCGCGACTCCCGGCGGTCGGCAGGCCACGCTCGACGAATCGGTCGGCGACACGCCGACAGCGTAGCGTAGCCCGGACTCGCTACTCGGCGTCCGGCGAGACGCCCATCCGGCCCTCGACGAACGCCGCGAAGTCGTTCGTGAACGCAGCCACTTCGTCCCAGTCGGTGTACTCGTAATCTCGGGACGTGTCCGTATCGCCCGTCGCGTCCTTCGCGATGCGTTTGATGAGGAGCCGTGTGAGGAACCCGTACTTCGAATACCGTAGCGCGCCGCCGAACATGGCGATACGGTCGGGATGCCAGTCTGTGGCCTCGACGAACTCGTCGACGTAGTTCGCGGCCTCGGCCTGGCGCGCTTCGTCTTCGACCGCCGAGGAGAGCGAGACCTGGTAGAACGCGGTCGGACGCGACGCCAGCGCGTCCCGATACCGCTCGACGAACTCGACGACCGAGTCCTGGTGTTTCCCGACGTGGATCGACGACCCGACGATTACCGCGTCGTACCCGTCGAGGGTAAAATCGGTGGGGAGCGTCGAGACGTCGAGCGTCTCGGATTCGTGACCACGGTCCCGCACTGTCGTGGCTATCGCCCGGGCTATCTTCTCGGTCTGTCCTTCGCTGGTCCCGTACGCGACGATGAATCGAGTCATCAACCGTCCCCAACACCTTGGCTGTCCTATATATTATCGCTGTGGTGGGTTGCCGTAGAGCGGCCCCGGCCCACCGGCTACCAGGGGAGCGCACGTCGACAGCATTCGCAGAGAATACGGGAGTACCACGGTCGTCGCCGTCGAAGTGACAGAAATCTTTATACACCTTTCGAACGCAGTTCTACCTGTCATGAAACGGACGAAACTCATCGCAATCGTCGCTATCGTCGCCATCGTCGCCATCGCCGCACGCCGCCGCGGCGGGGACGATAGCGAGGAGTAACCGACTGGCGAACGACGGAATCGAACACGGTCACTGCCGAGAGAATCGTCACTTTGTCGTCGACTCGCAGTAACTGTGAATCTATCTCGGGATTTCGTTCTCGAATCCGCCACTATCGGCAGTTCAAGTCGACATATACGCCTCTTTCCACTGTATCAAGCAATAGACCGGTAGATTCTCGAATGAGATGGGTATATCCGGACGCTTGTATCTGCCACGATAGCATCGAAACGGGCTAGAAAATCCCGTCGAGTCATTCGACGGCGATACCGCCTTTCATCCCGAGCGAGAAGTGCGGCTCGCAGTGATAGAGCACGATACCGGGCTCGTCGAGCGTAACGGTGTACTTCACCCCGGACCCGCCTTCCGCTTCGCCCGAGCTGAACTCGTAGTCGGACTCGCCGAGTTGTTCTTCGGGGAGCGCCTCGACGTTGTGTGGGTTCCCGCCCCCGGTCCAACGGAACTCGACGGTGGTTCCAGCCGAGACGACAGCCGCCGCCGGCCCGAAGGCGAAGGCACCACCGTTGCCCTCGGCGCCCACGTCGACGGTCACCGTATCCGCTCCGCGTTCGTCGGCGAAACTGCCGTCGTAGTTGTCGGCGGCGCCGCCGAGTTCCGTCTCCGTGAGCCACCGGTCGATGACCGGGTAGTCGTCGGCGGACACCTCGTCGTCGCCACCATCCCCACCGCCGTCGCCCGAACAGCCCGCCAGTCCCGCCACCGTTCCGACGAGTACTCCCTGCAGCACCTGTCGTCGCGTCGGTCTCTGAACGGCCATGGGAGGGGTTTCGCGGTCAGTGTTGGTAGTTATTTGTTACTTTCCAGCCGACACCGCCAGCACTGTTGGCTTACCGGTGGAAAGCTGAGTCGCGACACTTGATGCTCCAGGTTCAGCCTGGGGCGCCAGGGAGCGACACGTCGAGCCGAACCCAGTCGCGACTCGTCCCAGACCTGCCCTCGCCGGTCCCCTCGACCGATAGGTGTTCCACGCTGGGGTGCGAACCGTCGCCGATGACCGTTCGAGTACCCCTCGGTGACGGGACCGTCGAAGTGTCGTTGCCGGAGTGTTCGGTGACGGTGTGTCGGCCGCCTGGTGGCGAGGCCGACGACCCGAGCGAGGCAGCCGCCGAGGCGATTGCCGACCCGCACGGGCCGCCGCTCAGGCAGTTGGTCGACCCCGACGAGACGGTCGCTATCGTCGTAACGGACGTGACGCGAGCGACGCCCGACGACGTCCTCCTCGACCACCTACTGGACGGGCTCGCCAGCGCAGGCGTCCATCGTGAACAGGTGACCGTCGTCGTCGGGCTCGGCCTCCACCGACCGATGACGGCACAGGAAATCGAGGCCGCACTGGGCGACCACGCCGACCTGGCGGTGAACCACGACCCCGAGGAGACGGTGACCGTCGGCACGGTGGATGGTGTCGACGTCGACGTCCACGAGACCGTCGCGGCGGCCGACCGAGTCCTCACGACAGGCATGGTCGAACCGCACCAGTACGCCGGGTTCTCCGGCGGTGCGAAGACCGTCGTCATCGGCGCCGGCGGCGAGTCACAGATCGGCTACACCCACGGTCCTGACCTCATCGGCCAGGACGGCGTCCGCCTCGGCCGCGTCGACGAGAACCCGTTCCGGTCGTTTCTGGACCGGGCCGGGGACTGCGTCGGTGTCGACTTCTGTCTCAACGTCACCCACGGTCCCGCCGGCATCCTCGACGCGGCCGCCGGCGACCCGCGAGCGGTCGTCCGTCATCTCGCTGCCAGCGCGCGCGACGCGCTCTCGGTCGAAGTGACCGAAACTTACGACGCAGTCGTCGCCGGTGTCGGCGCGCCGAAGGACGCGAACCTCTACCAGGCCACCCGCGCCGCGACATACGTCGCCCTGGGTGACTTCGACCCACTGACCGACGGCGGCCGAATCGTGATTCCGGCCGCACTGCAGGAAGGCGTCGGCGCGGGGACCGGCGAACGGCGGTTCTACGAGTGGCTCTCGGGCGCGAGCAGCGCCGAGGACCTCTACGCGACCATGGCCGAGGGGTACGAACCCGGTGCACAGCGGGCGTTCGTCGTCGCGCGCGTCCTGCGTGACTACGACGTCTGGGTGACAGACAGCCAGTCCCCGGACGTGGTCGAGGAGTGTCTCATGCACGCGGCCGAGAGTGTCGAGGCCGCTATCGACCCCAGCAGCGACGTGCTGGTGGTCCCCGACGCGCTGGACACGCTACTGGTCGGTTGAGTCCGGGCCGTCGGCCGACTCGGTCCCCTCCGCGTCGTCTGTCGCGTCCGAAAGCGGCCCCCACTGGTCGTCCGGCCAGTCTTTGTCCCCACCAGCCGACGGTCCGGTCCCGTCGGCCTCCTCGGTGTCGTCGGTTCGCTCCGAGACAGTTGCCCCCGTACGTCGTTCGTCCCGAGCACTCGCCCGCGAGGCTGCGTTCCGTGCCAGCAGGTCTGTCCGGAGCCGTTCGCGCAGTTCGTCCCGCAGGTCGCTGGCATCGTCGGCGTCCACGTCGAAGGCGCTCGCGCTGCCTCCGACGAGGCTGGAGGAACTGGCGGTGTCGGCCGTCACGGTGGCGAGCCGGCGACGACGCTGGAACGGCGTCCGGCGGACGAAGACGGTCTGGATTCGGTAGTACGGAACGATACGCGTCGTCCGCCGCCAGAACCCCGTCCGCGTCGCGAGAGCGTCGTCGTCAAGCACGTACCCTCGGTGGACCCAGCGGTAGTACGCGGCAGGCACGACGAGGGCGAAGGCCCCGAGGAGAGCCCACCAGGCCCCGATGTCGAGCACCAGCGTGTCGACTGCGTATCCGACGCCAGTGAGGACGGCGGCGACGAACGCGAACCGGAACGCGTACCGCCGGCGGGCGCGCGTCGGCGGGCGCTCGAACTCGAGGTCGCCGAACGGCGCGATGTCGCGTGCCAGGTCGTACACCTCCCCCCGCGGTGCCATCGGCACGGCGACTCCCTTCGAGGACTGCTGGCTCCCCGGTCCGTAGCCGGCTGTCTCGACGACGAGCGTGGCGAGGCCGAACCGACGCATCAGGACGTTCTCCCGGATACTCACTGTCTGGACCTTCTCGACCGGGATGGTCCCGCTGTACCGGCGAATCAGGCCCCGTTCGTACCGCAGGTCGTCGTCCTCGCGCGTGAGCGTGAAGTGGTAGTACTCCACGACGGTCAGGACGATACTGACGACCAGTGCGATGAGCACAAACTGGAGGGCCGTCAGCGCGAACAGCGCGACGAGCCGCGGCGTCGCCATGTCGCGGAGCCCTGGCATACCCAGTTGCCCGTTCGAGGCGAGGAGTCGGACGTTGAACCGGAGTACTGCGATGACGACGTCGGACCCGAGTGGCAAGCCGACGAGCGTCAACACCGGTGCCGCCGGTCGGACGGAGACGAGCGCGTACGTGACGAGGTCCCGCCAGGTGAACGCGAACAGCAGCTCCGGCGCGAGGCCGGTTTCCTCGTCGCCCTCGGATTCGTCTTCGGCCTCGTCCGTTTGGCTCTCGGTCCCACCCCGACGGTCGTAGTCCTGGACGAGTCGCCGGAGTCGGTCGGCCTCGGTCACCTCGACGGCGTCGAGGCTGGCCTCTGTCGCGCTCCCGCCCGCCGTCTCGAACTCGACGACCGTCAGCCCGAGGACGCGGTGGAACACCCCCTGTCTCGTATCGACGTTCTGGATGCGGCCCAGTGGAATCTCGCGGGACTGTCGGGCGACGACGCCCGACGTGACTCTGAGGGTCCCGTCGTCGATATCGTATCTGAACCGCAGATATCGCAACAGTCCGTACCCGCCGGCCAGCAGTGCCAGGAGCGGAACGAACACCGGGATGGCTGTCGACGGGATGCCGAGCGCTCCAGCGGCCGCCGTCCCGACGAAGAAGCCGAAGAAGCCGCCCTGAAGCGCCGCCCGCGTGACCCGCAGGACCGCGCTCCGTGGATGGAGCCGTCTCATACGGCGTCTGTGGCCTCGCTCTCACCGGCGAGGTCACGGAGGCGCTCGCGCAGTTCGGTCGCCCGTTCGGGTCGGAGCCCCGGGATGGTGATGTCGGCCCCGCGGGACCCGGCCGTGTAGACGACGACGCTCGACAGTCCGGCCGTCCGCTCGACGGGTCCGCGCCGCGTGTCGACGTGCTGGACGCGGACGTAGGGGACGGAGGTGTCAGTTCTGGTCACGACGCCGCGGACGAGATAGAGGGCGTCGTCCTGCAGCTCGAACCGCCAGATACGGTGGGCAGCGACGGCGTGGACCGTGCCGAGGAGGGCGACGACGAGCCAACCCGCGGCGATGAGCGTCGGTGAGACGGTGAGGAGGAACCGGTCGACGCCGAGCGCGATGGCGGCCAGCACCGTCGCCTGTATCAGCCGCCGCCCGACCCACAGCCCTCTGACGCGCGGATGCAACGACTCCATACACACTCTGTGGACCGAGCGTCGGATTAATCGTTTGGACCGCGACGGCCCGACAGCGGTCAGACCCGCTCGTTGACCTGGTCGGCGACGCGCTCGCCCGGGCGGCGGAGGTGCCCGCTCTCGACCTCGTAGACGTACCCGGAGACGGTCACCTCGTCCGGGATGAGGGGGTGGTCGCGGAGCAGTTCGATCTGAACCCGACAGGCTTCATCGATGTCGTCGGTCATCCGGACCCAGTCGGCCAGGGTGGCCTCGCCGACGTCCAGTTCGGGGAGCGCGGGGTCCAGGTCGACGTCGTCGAGGTCACCGCCAGCGGCGGCTTCGAGGCCCTCGACGACCGCCTCGTCGGAGGCGCTCATCATCCCACAGTCCGTGTGGTTGACGACGATAATCTCGGTCGTCTCGAAGAACTGCGTCGTGAGTGCCGCCGACCGGATGACGTCGTCGGTCACCTTGCCACCGGCGTTGCGGAACACCTGTGCGTCCCCGAGTTCGAGCCCAAGGGCCTCCTCGACCGGGATGCGCTCGTCCATGCAGGCGACGACGAGGAGTTGCTTGTCGGTGGGAATTCCCTTGCGGCGTCGGCGCGCCCAGTCGTCCCGGGCGTCGATGTCGCTATCGACGGCCTCGTGAACCCGACCCGGTTCAGGCGGGTCGTCGGTGTGGTCGTGCGTGTGGTGTGGCATCGAATGGCACGTTGCCACTCCCCCCACGTCGTACTTGATGTTCAGGTAACACGTACCGGCGTCTGTGACGAACGGGGACGTCAGTCGTCCGTCGTCGCGACGCTCTCGTCAGTCCGGTCGTCGTCGATTTCAGCCATCACGCGCCGGTGGAACTCCGCGAGGACCGCCGACTCGTCGTCGGCGAGCACCACGTCGCTGGCCATCAGCGTCGCCAGGCCGAACGCACGGGGAGTCGGCGAGTCGACGCGCGTCGAGACGACGTCGAGCGCGCCCCGGTCGATGTCGGTCACCACGTCCTGGATGCCCTCGACGTGGAGTTTGTCCTCGAGAATCTCCCGGTAGGTCTCCTCGACGACGGCAAAGTCGCCCAGGTCCTGTGCGAACCCCAGCAGCATCTCCGAGGAGACCTGCTGTTCGCTGGCGGACTTCTCGTAGCCCTTGTAGCGCTTCAGTATCATCAGCGACCGGGTCGCGTTGATGCGGAAGTACCGCTGGAGCAGGTCGGTCCCCTCGAGGCTGGCTCTGAGGTCCGCACGGACCGCCGTCGGGTCGATGCCCTCGATGAGTCCGGCGACGTCGACTTTCCGGTTCAGCGGCATCGAGAGGGTGAAGCCGTGGTCGGCGACGGCCACCTGGACGTTCGCCGTCGCTCGCTGGGCGACGTAGTAGGCGACCAGCCGCGAGAAGCCGTCGTTGAACCGCCGGCCGTACGTGGCGTGGACGTAGTAGTGGCGCTCGTACTCGTCGTGGTCCAGCGCCTCCTCGACGACGAGCCGGTCGGGCGTCGAGACGCTCTCCGAGCCGGCGTAGGCGACCTGCTCGCGGAACATCCGGGCGATGGCGCGGACGGAGTTCTCGTCGACGGGGAACGTCCGGAGCCAGTTGCGGACCTCGGACATGCCCCCTGCTTCGAGGTTCTCAAGCAGCGTCTCCTGGAAGGTGAGCATCTCACGACCCATGTCGTACGACAGGGGGAGCCGCTCGGAGAACCACGACGGCACCGTCGGGCGGGCGCTCGTCGGGTCGACGTACACCTTCGACCCGCGCCGGTACCGGTACTCGAAGCGGTCCCCGCCCAGGACGAACACGTCGCCTTGCTCCAGCGTGTCGAGGTACTGCTCGTCCAGCTGGCCGACCCACCGGCTGTCGCTGCGCGTGCGGACGTCGCAGGTGAAGGAGTCGGGTATCGTCCCGATGTTCGTCATGTAGATGACCCGGGCGAGCCGGCCGCGCTTGCCGACGAGCGGTTCGCCGACGTCGTACTCGTCGTAGTGGTACTCGCCGTCCGGCGGGTCGTTCGTATCGCGCCATATCTTCGCGTAGACGTTCCTGTCCTCCAGTCCCGGGTAGTCGGCGGTGAGATACCGACAGAGCTGTTCCCAGTCCTCGTCGGTGTAGTTCCGGTAGGGGTACGCTCGCTGGAGAATCGCCCGAACCTCGCGTTCCGGCCGGACCTGGTTGATGGCCATCCCGTACACCTGCTGGGCGGCGACGTCCTGGGCGTTCTCCGGGACGAACACGCGGTCGACGAAGCCGGACTCTGCCTTCTGGAGCATGACGGCACACTCGATCAGTTCGTCCCGGTCGAGCGCGACGACGCGACCCTCGACGGTCTCCCCGAGCTGGTGGCCCGCCCGTCCGATGCGCTGGAGCAGGGCGGCGACGGACTTCGGCGAGCCGACCTGGACGACGAGGTCGATGTGGGGCATGTCGATGCCCAGTTCGAGGCTCGTCGAGGTGGTCACCACGTCGAGGTCGCCGGCCTTCAGCGCCTCCTCGACCTCGTGGCGCTTCTCCTTCGAGAGCGACCCGTGGTGACACCCGGAGTTGGCCTCGTCGTACCCGTCGAACTGCTCGCGGAGGTTCTGGAGGACGCGCTCGGCCCCCGAGCGGGTGTTGGTGAACACGAGCGTGTTGGTGTGGCACTGGATCTGGTCGTGGAGCTGCTGGTAGAACCGACCGGTGACGACGTCCCGCGGCGTGTCGATGAGGTCGTCGGTCGGACAGGTCAGTTCGACGTCGAAGTCCCGGGTGAACCGCGTGTCGACGAGTTCGTAGTGCCGGGGGTCGCCGCCCAGTTCCTCACGGCCGACGAGGAACTCCGCGACGGTGTCGAGCGGCTCGACGGTCGCCGAACAGCCGATTCGCGTCGGCGAGGTCTCGGCCATCGCCTCCAAGCGTTCCAGCGAGACCGACAGGTGGGTCCCACGCTTGTTCTCGGCGAGACTGTGAATCTCGTCGACGATGACGTACTCGACCGTCTCCAGTTTCTGCTTGAACTTCGGCGAGTTGAGCAGGATAGCGAGCGTCTCGGGCGTCGTGTTGAGGATGTGTGGCGTCGTCTCCAGCATCGCCTGGCGCTCGCTGTCGCTCGTGTCGCCGTGGCGGATGGCGTGGCGGATGTCGACGTCCTCGCCGCGCTCGGCTAACCGGTCGGTGATGTCGTCCAGGGGGACCTCCAGGTTGCGGTGGATGTCGTTGGCCAGCGACTTCAGCGGCGAGACATAGATGCAGTAGACGGAGTTCTCCAGGTCGTCGTCGCGGGCCTTCGCGAACAGTTCGTTGATGATGCCGGTAAAGGAGGCGAGGGTCTTCCCGGACCCCGTCGGCGCGCAGATGAGCGCGTTCTCCCCCTCGTGGATGAGCGGGATGGCCTCCTTCTGCGGGGGCGTGAAGAAGCCGCCGTTCCCGGGGACGAACGCGCCGAACTGCTCGACCCACCACTCCTGGACGACGGGTGCCAGCAGCTCGATGACCGACTCGTCGTCGATATCGACCGCCGACGGGTCGAACTGCAGGTCCAGTGCTTCGAGGCGCGCTCGTCCTCCCATCTCGGAGTCTGGTCGAACGGTGGGCCCGTGCGGCCAAGTGGGTTGCGACCGCGGAGTGAAAGTGAACCGGCGGCAACCGTGAAATTTCCATCGCAGTCTCCACGAGATATATACCGCTGGGCGTCGGTGGATGCGATATGTCCCTCCTCCCCTCGCGCGGTCCCGAGGCGAGCACCGCCCAGGACGGCGAACTCGAAATCGTCGGTGTCGACGAAGACGTCTCCGCTGTCATCGATGCGCTCTCCTCCGAGACGGCACGCAACATCCTCAATGCGGTGTACGACGACCCGGGCACGCCGTCGGAGCTGGCGACCCGGCTCGACATGTCCATCCAGAAGGTCTCCTACCACCTCGAGAAACTCGAAGACGAGGACCTCATCGCCGTGGCCGGCACCCGCTACTCCGAGAAAGGCCAGGAGATGAAGGTGTACCAGCCCCCGGAGGACCCGCTGGTGCTGTTCGTCGGGACTCGGGACCGAAAGCGGTCGCTGCGCTCGCTCGCGAAGCGGCTCGTCCCGGTCGTCGGGGTCCTCACGGCGGCCAGCGTCGCCGTCCAGGTCATCACCGAAGGCGTCCCGTTCGTGGGCCAGTCCGGCGGCGCCGACGGTGAGGAGTTCGCGAGCCAAAGCGACGGCGACGCCGGCGGGGACGCGTCACTCGCTACGTCGGAGCCCACGGCTGAACCGACGGCGACGGCGAGCGGTGACGACGGCGGTGTCGGTATCGCCGAGGCGACGGAGACACAGACCCCGAGCGGCGGCGACGGTGGCGTCGGCATCGCCGAGGCGACGGAGACACCGACACCGGCACCTGCCGAAGCCCCGCAAACGGCGGCCGAAGCGACGACGACCCCCACGGAGGTCGCCACCGAACTCGCCGAAATGTCCGGCGCCGCCGGCGGATTCGACGTCGCGCCGGGACTGGTGTTCTTCCTCGGTGGCCTGCTGGTGGTCGCCGTCGTCGCGGCCGTCTGGGCCTACGATACATGACGGTCGCTCAAAACGATATTTTACCGTAAGATGGGCTTTTGATACTCCCAACCCTACGCTTAGGTGCGCCGTCGACGGGGTCCGGAACCGCCGCCCTGGTGCCCCGGTCTCCGACGATGGCCACCCTGCCCGAGCCATCCAGTTCCACCCCCGGAACTACCCCTTCCCCCCTCCGCTGACGCTCCCGAACGGATCCCTGGCGTCCCGCCCGGTGTCTTCCCCCACGACACCAACGCCTTTCCTTGTCCGGTCGCTCTGTCCGGCCATGCGACTCACGTTCCTCGGGACCGGGAGCGCGATGCCCACCGGGACCCGTGCACAGAGCGGCTACCTGCTTTCGGCCGACGAGCAGTCGCTCCTCGTCGATTGCGGGAGCGGCGTCCTCTCGGCGCTCGCTCGGACCGACGTCGGCTATGAAGGCGTCGACACCGTCCTCCTGAGCCACCACCATCTAGACCACGTCTCCGACATCGACGTGCTGCTGAAGGCCCGCTGGCTGGCGGGCGAGACGGACCTCACTATCGTCGGCCCCCCAGGAACGACGCAACTCGTCCGGGACATCCTCTCGGTCCACGAGTACATGCAGGACCGGCTCGACCTGACGCTTCGAGATATCGATGTGGGAGAGTTCTCGCTGGCAGGGTTCGCCGTCGAGGCGTTCGAGACGCGCCACTCCATGCAGTGTTTCGCCTATCGGCTCGCATCGGCCGACGGCGGGCCGACCGTGACTCTCAGCGGCGATTCGGAGGCGTTCACGGACCTCGTCGAGTTCGCGGACGGCTCGGCCGTCCTCGTCCACGACTGTTCGTTCCCCGACGACGTCGACGTCTCGAACCACCCGACGCCGTCCTCGCTCGGCGAGTCGCTCGCAGCCGCCGACGCCACTGTCGGTCGCGTGTATCTCACCCACCTGTACCCGCACACCGAGGGCCGGCACGAGGAGATGCTGACCTCGCTCGAACGCCACTACGACGGCGACATCCGCTTCGCAGCGGACGGCCTGACGCTCTCGGTCGCGGACGCCGCCTGAACGCTCAGGCCCGGTCCAGCGTCACGTGGAAGGCCGCCCCGCCCGCCTCGCTGTCGGCGACGGTGAGACTCCCGCCATAGGACTCCGTGAGCGCCCGCACGAACCCGAGGCCAAAGCCGCTGCCGGAGCTGTCGGGCCCCTTGTGACCCATCTGGAATATCTCCTCGCGGACCGCCTCGTCGACGCCCTCGCCGTCGTCGGCGACGGTGACGACCACCTGCTCGGTCCCGCTCTCGGCGACCGTGATGCGGACTGTCACGTCGCCCTCGTTGTGGACGGCGGCGTTAGAGACGATGTTGCGGAACACCGAGTCTAGCAGGTCGCCGCCGTACCCCGGTAGTCGGCGTCGTCTGGGTCGAACTCGACGGCGAGCGACGGGTAGTTGGCCTCGATGTCGGCCGCGGTGTCGGCGAGAATCGGTCGGAGGGCCCGGGGCTCTGGTTCGTCCTGGGCTTCGAGCGACGAGACGAGGTCGCCGACCCGCTCGATGAGGTCGGCCGCGTTCCCGGCCGCCCGCTGTATCTTCTCGGCGTGCTCCGCGGTCTGGCCGTCGACGTCCTCGGCGACGACGTCGGCGAAGCCAGCGATGACTTGCAGTTCGTTGCCCAGGTCGTGGCGGAGCAGCCGGTCGTACAGCTCTATCAGTTCCTTCCGGCTCTCTAAGTCTTGCCGGGCGCGTTCGAGGCGTTCGCGCGAGCGGATGTTGCTGATCGCCGTCGCAGCGTGTGACGCGAGAATCGTCATCAGACGGCTGTGCTCGTCATCGAAAGGGTCAGCCGACGTCGAGCGGGTCTCCAGCACCGCGGTCACGTCGTCGCCCATCTTGGCCGGAACTGCGAGTGCGGCGGTGACGTCCGAGTCGGCGGTGACGCTGGCGGTCGAGCCCGATTCGACGACGACCGACCCGGTCTCGAGGGCGGCCAATGCGATATCGGACGGCTGCTCGCCCGGTTCGAAGTTGGGGTTCGTGCTGTGGGCCACCCGGGGCTCGCCGCCGTGGACGTCGACGAACGTCGAGTGTGAGAACCTGAACAGCACGGCCATCGCCTCCAGTGACAGTGAGACGACCTCCTCGACGGTCGAACACTGGTTGAGCGCCTGGCCGTACTTGTTGAGGTCTGCGACCTGTCTCGCGAACTCGCGACTATCTTCCAGTGGCATCATCTGAACCCTTGCCCTGTACCGTGGTTGACCGACCTTAGGACTCCCCCTAAATACTCGTTTGGATAGTTCTCGTCGTGCGAGAACGGCGACGTACGGCTGACTGTGCCGGCCAGAGGGTCAGTCGAGGCGGTATCGAAGCAGCGCCGCGACGCCGCCGAGGTTCGACAGCTGTTGGCCGGGAGCGAACTCGGCGGAGAAGACGGTCACCGACCCGCCCTTCTGCTCGGTCGTCTCGATGAGGTGGTCGACGTCGACCTCCCAGTCGCCCTCGCCGGCACGCTCCAGTCTGAGACGCTCGTCCAGCACGAGCAAGGTCTCGATGGCACCGAAGTCGGCGGCCTTGGCGACTTCCTCGGGGCCGTACGCGGCCTCGCTACCCTCGCCGATTCGGGCCATCAGTTCGTCGATGAGGTCGGCCTCCTCGGCGATGCGGGTCTGTTGCTGGACGTCTTCGACGGCACCGCGCTTGAGCACCTCGTGGACGCCCCGGTCGCCGACGCTGGCCGTGTCGACCACCGTCATCTGCTCGGCGATGTCGGGTATCTCCTCGCGGAAGTAGTCCAGCGCGTCCTGCTTGGTGAAGCCGGGCCCGGCGAGGATGTAGGCGTCGACGTCCTGCCGGCGGACGACGTCGGCGAGTTCCGAGAACAGCTCTTTACGGGGCCGGGCGTACTCGCCCTTCCCGGTCGTCGACGTGATAGTGGCGCGCTCTTCGGTCCCGTACTGTGCGACGGTGTGGACGTGGGCCTCGCCCTCCTCGACAGTCACGATTGCGACGTCGGGGTTCTCGGCGGCCGCCTCGGCCTCTTCGAGGCGGTCGTTCTGGTCCGGCTTCCAGTGTTTCTCTATCTCCAGTTCGGTGTGTTCCTCGACGTTCAGCG
Source organism: Haloarcula ordinaria (assembly GCF_029338275.1). Classification (NCBI taxonomy): domain Archaea; kingdom Methanobacteriati; phylum Methanobacteriota; class Halobacteria; order Halobacteriales; family Haloarculaceae; genus Haloarcula; species Haloarcula ordinaria. Next base: position 2,447,571 of record NZ_CP119789.1, read on the forward strand.
TGTGGTGGAAGCCCAGCTGGTCCTCCCGCGAGCAGTCGACGATTTCGCCGCCGATACGCAGGCGGTTCGCGAACTTCGCGAACTCGACGTCGGTGACCTCAATCTCCAGCCACATGTGCTCGCGCTCGCCGCCCTTGTCACGGAGGTTGTCGTCGTTGCGCTGGATGCGCCGGGTCGTATCACCCGACACCAGGTCGCCCGGCTCGACAATATAGGAGAGGTGCCAGAGGTCGTCGAGCGTCTCGGGCACCACCTCGACGCGCTCGCGTCCCTCGGTGGTGGTCACCCGACTCTTGACTTGCATGGGAGTGGGTCCGCCGTAGTGACACAAGTGCCCTGCTATTCAGACTGCCGGCTGGCCGGTGGCGGACTCCTCGGACTGTTCGTCGGGGAGGGGCACCGACTCGATGCCCCGACCGATAGCGTAGGCACTGGCGATGTTGCCGTAGAAGGTGACGAACGGGACCAGCACGAGGCCGAGGACCGTGATGGCGACAGCGCCCGCGACGATCTGTGCGATGACGCCGATGACGATGGCGATGAGCCACGCGACCGCGTAGTCACCGTCAGTTCCGATTCGCCGGAGCAGCGACGGCGAGAACGCCGCCCCGAACGACCCCGTCCGGGCGAACGCCGCGATGGCCGCAGGGAAGAGGTAGACGGCGGCGAGGAGCGTAATGAGACCCACTGCGGCGGTCGCGAGCGCCAGCAACACCCCCAGGACGGCCACGGAGTTCCCGCCGGTGCCACCGACGCTCGTCCCGACGCCGACCGGGAGTATCCAGGCCAGCACGCCGACCGTGATGACGATTGCCGGGACGAGGAAGTACACCAGCGAGATGGCGAACGCCAGGACGCCGTCGACGAGCAGCTCGCCCCACTCGTCGAACACCGGCGGCAGTTCGTCGTCGCCCGCAGCCACCTGCCGGATGACTCTGACGAGATAGCCGTACACGAACAGCGTCGGGATGAAAAAGACGCCCAGGAGGCTCAGGACGCCGCCGATGAGGATGGTCTCGACGTTCTGTTCCCCCTTCCACGGGAATCTGAGTGCGTCTTCTAACTTGGTTCTCTGGTACTGTCGCGACCGTTCGGAGCGGCAGGCGACGGACAGCGGTTTGTGACAGTATCACACGAGGGTTCGCCGAGCGCGAACATAAAGATTCGCCAACAGGAATAGCGATAGGCTCGAAGCGTCGAATCTAGGAGTGAAAAGTGGGCGCGGTAAACAGCCGGTTCTCAGACGGCGGGTTGTCCGGCCGTCGAGTCGGGTCCCTCTTCCATGGCGGGCATCTCACGGACGGCCTCACCGATGGCGTGGGTGCCGGCCAGGTTCGCGTAGAAGGACACGAACGGGGCGAGGATGACACCGATGACCACGGCGTTCAGCACGCCGATGACGATCCCGGCCAGGAAGCTGATACCGAACGCGACGAGCCAGCCAGTCGCGTAGGTCCGGCTGAACAGGAGCGGGCGGAGTTCGGCAACCGAGAACGCCGCACCGAGGCGGTCCTCACGGGCGAAGGCCACGACTGCGGCCGGGAGCACGTACGCCAGCGCCAGCGAGACGACGAACAGGACGAGCGACGTCACGAGGAAGATGAGCCCCGCGGCGAGGCCGCCGGCCGCGCTGTCGCCGCCGAGTCCGATGGACGCCCCACTCGCAATCACCGCCACGGTGGCGATGAGTGCGGGGATGAGCGCGTACACGAACCCGATGGCGAACACTTGCAGCCCGTCGGTGAGCAACTCGCCCCACTCGTCGAACTCCGGCAGTTCCTCTTCGCCGTCCATGACCATCCGGAGGGCCCGGAGGATGTAGCCGAGGACGAGGAACGCCGGGACGAGCAGGAAACTAAAGAGCAGCAGGAGGCCGCCGATAGCGAGGTTCTTTATCGCGCTGTCGCCGTTACGTGGGTAGTTTATGGCTTCTTGAAACATCGTGTCCCTCCAGTGGGGTGCGATACCCGGGGAACTGGACCCAGACGGCCACAGCAGTCACCTCGTGGTATCTTCGTTATCCTAGTACTACCAACAAGTATATAACCGTACGTATCAGATGCGTATTACTATCACGCTACGGAGTATCTCGCGGGTTCCCGGGACGTAGGGTTCATCGTAGCCGGTCGGACCGAAGAAGCCGTCCGGCCGGTAGTGTTCGATACTCCCGAGAGCGAATCGCTGAACGACGACGAGACTCCTTTTCAGTCGTCGACCATCCGACTGCCGCCCGGTGGCAAGAACTCCTGGATACGGTCGGGACTGGCGACCTTCCGGACGAACGTCTCGTCCGCGAACCGCGTCTTGAACTCCCGGTAGAGCCGTTTCGCGATGTCGTTTTGCGCGTACTGGCCGGGTTCGACGGTGATGCTCGTCGCCACCTGCGGGCGGACGGCAGTCGGCGGGCCGCCGACGACGCGCGTCTCGTCCTCGCAGGTGATGCCGACGGCGACGCCGACCTCGGTGTCCTCGAAGTACGTCCGGTCGCCCCGGATGGCGAACCCGCCTTTCTCCAGGTACTCCCCGCTCTCCGGCGTCTTCGACACCTGGTCTTTCTCGACCATGTAGACGTCCCCGGCGAACTTCCCGTCCTTCCAGACCGAGGAGTACGAGACGGCGAACTGCGCGGCCTCCTCGAGCGAGGACTGCGGGAAGTCGACGTCTTTCGAGGGCTCGCTCGGGCCCGTGGCTTTCAGGACGGTCACCGGTCCGCCGTGCGCCTGCGCGTGGAAGAACTTGTCGCCACGCTCGAGGTACTTCTTGACGAGTTGCTCGTTCTCGTCGGCGTCCCGACCGCCGATGACGAGGAAGCCGTCCGATGTGTGGAACCAGCGGAACTGCTCGTACCACTGCTCGGTCTGGCGGATCGGTATCGAGGGTTCGGCGAGCCAGTCGGTCGGCTCGTCGTCGGTCTCGGTCTCCGGTGCCTCGTCCTCGCCGTCGTCTTCTTCCCAGCTGTCACGGCGTTCCTTGACGTCGGCCAGGTCCTCGCGCGTGTCCTCGATGGCGGCCATCGCGCCCTCTTTTTTCGATTCGATGCGTTTCGCCTCCTTGTAGAGGCGGTCGGCGTTCTTCTCGACGCCCATCGACGCGTCCACGGTCACGCGCGTGTCGTCGACCGCCAGCGTGACCGTCCCCTCGCTGCCGTCGACGTCGACGACGGCTTCCGCGGCCGGGATGCCTCTGTCCGCGCCTTCGCGGAAGGTGTCGCGTATCTCGTCCCACGGCACGTCCTCCGCTCTGGCCCCCTGCACGGTCGAGATGACGTCGTCCACCAGGTCGTAGCGGGCGTACAGTAACTCGGCTTTCTCCCGTTCGGCCTCGGCGTCGGCCTCGAAGTCCTCGATGGCCTGCTCCTGCTGGCGGATGATGTGCTCGTGTTTCTGAATCTCGCTCTCGAAGTCGGGCCGTTTCGTCTCGCCGCCCTCGACCTCGCTCTCCCGCTGGACGTGGTAGAAGTAGTCGTCCAGCGCCGCGTTGAACGAGTCGAAGCGCTCGCTGTAGAGCGCTTCGTACTCTTCGAGCGGGACCGGCGTGACGTCGACGCGGCGGCGCGACTCCTCGTCGTCTCCCTCCCCGGTCGACTCGTAGTAGACGCGGGGGTCGAGATTCCCCTCTCTGAGCTGGGTCGCGAGGTCCGTGACGACCTCGTAGAGGCGCTCGAACTGCTCGTCGGTGACCGTCTCGATGTCGACGTTGTACTCGATGCCCGCCCGCGAACACAGTTCCTCCCCGTAGAGGCCGCCGAAGTTGAGCTGCGTCGCCAGCGTCCGGACGAGGTCGGCGTCCGAGTCCTCGATTCGAGCCACGAACCCCTCGTAATCGACGGTGAGCGGGTTGAACCGTGCCGAGGGGAACTCGTAGGGCGCGCCGGGCGCGACCGTCCGTGACTTCAGGCGCACCGTCTCCAGTGAGTCGACGACCTCGCCGTGTTCGTCCAGGACGGCAACGTTGCCGTCGCCGAACAGCTCCGCGACGATGGTCGTCGACCCGTCCGCCCGGTCGAACTCCAGTTCGATGATGCGGTCGAACTCGAACTGCTCGACGCGGACGAGGTCGGCCCCGGACAGTCGGTTGCGCAGCATCATCGCGAAGTCCGGTGGCCGGCCTGGCGCGTCGGGGACGTGGTCGGCCGCGACGACGTGGGCCCGCTTGACCTCGCCGAGTTCGATGACGAACTCCACCCGCCCGCGGTCGAAATCCCGCATCTTGAGCCTGACGAGGTCGTCGTCGGCGTAGAGGTACGCCTTGTCGAGTTTCGCGCCCTCGTAGGCCCCGAGTTCCGTCTCGAGCGCCGCGAGGTCGACGCTCGTCAGCTCCCGCTTGTGGTCCATGTCGGTGGCTGACGGCCGCGACGCAAAGGCGTTCCGTTCAGCGCCGGGCGATGTCGCCCGCGACGTCGAGCCCACTGCCTACTGCCGCGTGGATGCGGCCCTCCCCCGCGACCCAGTCACCGGCGAAGAAGAGGTCGTGGTCGACGCCGCTAGCGAGGGTCTCGTGTTCGATTTCGCCCTCCGGTTGTGAGTAGCGCCAGTGCTGGTAGTCGGTCCAGTCGGGGTCCCGGACGCGGTCGTCGTCGACGAGCGAAGCGGCCCGGTCGGCGATGGTCTCGAGCATCTCGTCCGGCCGAACGTCGTAGTTCGCGATCGACCACGGCTGGTTCATCTGGACGATGAGGAGACTCTCACCGTCCGGCACGTGGCCTGGCTTGCACTCTTCACGCGAGAGCCAGCCGATATCGTGGTCTTTGTCCGTGTTCACCGCGCCGTACCACGGCATGTCGAGTTCGAACGGGTAGTGCAGGACGCCGGTGACGACTGTCCGATAGGGGACCGACGCGATGGCCTGTCTGAGCGCGCGACGGTCGTCGTGGTCCCAGGCCGCCTGACCCAGCAGGTCGGCAGTCTGTGGCGCAGGCGGGGTCAGGAGGACGGCGTCGAATGCCCCGTGGTCGTGGCCCTCGTCGTCGACGACCCGCCAGCTGTCGGCGTGCCGGTCCAGCGTCTCGACCCTGACTTCGTTGTGGACCTCGGCGTCCGTCGCGGCGAACAGCCGTTTCGCGAGTTGCGTGATACCGGCCTCGTAGGTCCACTTGTGCGCGTCGGCGTCCCGCCCCTCGCCGAGGTCGCCAGCCGCATCGAAGACGTACACCGGCTCTTCGATGTCCACGAGACCGTCGGTGGGCAGCTGCTCGGTCACGAGGTCCGTCACCCGGTCGTCGCTCGGTTTGAGGTAGTTCGCGCCGTACTCGTAGACGCAGTCGTTCTTCCGCCGCGTCGCCGCGCGCCCGCAGACGCCCCGGCTCTTCTCGAAGACGGTGACTTCGACGGGGTCGCCACGGAGTGCGTACGTCGCCGCGGCGCCGGCCGCTCCTGCGCCGACGACTGCCACCTGTTCGGTCATATCGATTGACACACGGGCGGCGAGTAAAAAGCCATCCCCACACACGTCAGGGGGTCAGTGCTGGGCAGCGAGCGCCTCGAGGGCCGTGAACCCGTCGGCGAGGAGCGGGTCACCGTGCCCCATCGCGGCCACCTCGAACGGGGGAATCCGCGCGGCGAGGTCGACGACGCTGGCCCGGAGCTCGACCATGTCGTACGAATCGAACCGGATCGGCGTCGTCAGCGCGCCGTCGTCCTCCCAGACGAGGTCCCCCAGGAACGCCGCCGCAGCGTCTTCGTGATGATAGACGACGTGACCGGGGTTGTGGCCCGGAGTGGTGTGCGCCGTGAATCGCCCGACGGTGTCCCCGTCCTCGACGGGGTAGAGGTCCACGTCCGGCAGCGGGAACAGCTGCCGGGCGACCCGGTGGAACAGCCCCTTGTGGTGGAGCCACGCCGGGTCGCTGTCGCCGTTCAGCAGGTCGAGGTCTGCCGTACCGACGTACACCGGGCCGTCGAACTCAGGGACGAGGCGGTTCAATCCGCCGACGTGGTCCAGGTCGTAGTGGGTTATCAGCACCCGGTCGAGGTCCCCGGGCGCGTAGCCGACCGCCGCCAGTTCGTCGACGATTGTCGGTTCGTTCCACCAGAGACCGGTGTCGACGAGGGTGAGGTCGCCGTCCGCGTCCCCAAGTGCCGTCTCGTCGACCAGATAGGCGTTCGAGGCGAACGGTGGGAACAGCCCGAGCTCCAGTAGCCACACGCCCTCGCGGAGTCGACGGACCATACAGACAGGACGGGACTTGGAGGGAAAACGCTGCGGGTCAAATCTGAGAACCGAACTGCAAGGGCACGACACAGATGCGCCCCCAGGGGGTGATTACACCGGCGTCACCTGCTATCCCCGACGCCGCCTGAAGGATATCCCTGTGCGGGTCGAACGTCTATCCGAGTTACCTAATGAGCGATTCTCGCACACACGTACTCGTCGTCGGAGCGACAGGAAACCAGGGCGGCGCCGTCGTCGACCACCTGCTGGCAAGCGACCAGGACTTCGCGGTCAGCGGACTCACCCGCGACGCGTCCAGCGACGCGGCACAGGCGCTGTCGGACCGCGGCGTCTCGATGGTCGAGGGCGACCTCGGCGACCCGGAGACGCTACGTGGCCCCGTCGGCGACGCTGACGCGGTCTTCGCGGTGACGAACTTCTGGACGCAGGGGTACGACGCGCAGGTCGAACAGGGCAAGAACATCGCGACCGTCGCCGCCGAGGAGGGCGTCGACCACCTCGTCTTCTCCGGGGTCGGCAGCCACGACGAGGACACCGGAATCCCCCACTTCGATACAGCCGAAGAAATCGACCAGCACATCCGTGACCTGGACCTCGACTGGACGGTTCTCAAGCCGGTCTTCTTCTTCGAGAACCTCGAGGCGTTCGCCGAGGACATCGTCGAGGACGGCACGCTCGCGCTCCCGCTCGCCGAGGGCGTGGGCCTCCAGATGGTGAGCAACGACGACGTGGGCCGCGCCGCTGCCGTCGCCCTCGCGAATCCGGGCGACTTCGTCGGTGAGGCAATCGATCTCGCGGGCGACGAGCGGACCCTCGAAGAGACGGCCGCCGTCCTCTCGTCGGTCACCGGCGTCGACGTCGAGGCCGTCCACGTCCCCATCGAGGACGCCTACGAGACCTTCGGCGAGGAGTTCACCGTGATGTGCGAGTGGTTCAACGAGGTCGGCTACTCGGCCGACGTCGACGCGCTGGAAGACCGGTTCGGGTTCGAGTTCACGGACCTCGAGACGTACCTCGAAGACCACGGCTGGGCGGACAAGGACGGTATGGCCAGCGTCCCCGGCTGGGTCAAGGCGATGCAGTAAGCGCGGTCACTCGACGCGACCCTCTCATCACCCGGTTCTCGACAGGCACACAGTCAGGTCCCGTGTTGCGTCGCCGAAAGCCCGATAGCCACCCGTCCAGTCTGTGAGCCCGTGAACCGACTCAACCTCACCGCCGGGGTACTCTGTCTCCTCGGGGTTACGTCCGTGGCGCTGCTCTCTGGCGCAGAGTCGGTCTGGGCGAGTGACGGGGCGCTTCTCTTCGCTGGTGGGCTCGTCCTCGCTGGCCTCCTCTTCCTCCTCGCAGCGAACGGACGCACCGCCGCCGTCGCGGGTCGGCGGGTCGACCTCCACGACTGCAGCGGCCTCGGCGACGTCGCCGTCGGAGTGGCCATCTTCGGCGGCCTGGCGAGCATCCCGCCAGGGGTCGACGGGTCGGTATACACGCTACTGGTCGTTGTCGGTGGGACGAGCGTCGTACTCTTCGGTGTCGTGGGACTCGCCGAGAAGTACGACCGGCTGTAGTCAGTCTAGCCGCTTCGAGACGTACGGCCCGTCTTGCTGGTAGTCGAGTTTGTTCCGGTAGTACTCACGGACGCCGATGCCCGAGATGACCGCAATCTTCGAGAAGCCCGCGTCGCGCGCGAGCTCCTCGGCCTTCGCGAGGAGTCGCTTGCCGTAGCCCCTGTGCTGGTGATCCCCGTCTGCGCCCTGCTCGCCGATGCCCACCGAGTTGCCGTAGACGTGGAGTTCCCGGACCAGCGCGGCGTCCTGAAGCTCCGCTCGGACCGGCTGATTCGGGAACCTGAGGCGGCAGAATCCCACGAGCACGTCGGTCTCGAAATCCTCGAAGGAGATGAAATGCTCCGTACCGCCACACGCGTCGTAGGTCATCACGTCGAGGTCGACGTCCTCGGCGACCTCGTCGCTGTGGCCCGCCTCGCGACAGCGGATGCAGTCGCAGGTCCAGCCGTGTTTCTCCATCTCTTTCCAGGCGAGTTGCCGGAGGTTGGACTTCCAGACCCCGCCCTCGATGAAGTCCGCAGGGATGTCGCGCTGGACGCGCTGGAGGCGCGTGTAGCGGGGAATCATGTCCTTGATCTCCGCGACGAGCTCCGCGGCCTCCTGGTTACCCAGCGGCTCGAACTCGTCTTTGCGCCACCAGTCGTAGGTGACGGTGCCCTCGACGACGAGCGTCGGATATATCTTGAGATAGTCCGGGCGCCACTGCGAGTCCTCGAAGATGCGTCGGAAGTCCTCCAGACACATCTCCTTCGACATCCCGGGCTGGCCGGGCATCATGTGGAAGCCGACTTTGAACGCCGAGTCCCGGAGCCGCTGATTCGCGTCGATGGAGGCCTGGACGCCGTGACCGCGGTGCATCTCGCGGTTGATGCGCTCGAAGGTGGTCTGGACGCCCACCTCGACCTTCGTGCCGCCGAGGTCGAGCATCCGGTCGATCTGCTCTGGGTCACACCAGTCGGGCTTTGTCTCGAACGTCGTCGCGACGTTCCGGACGTCGGCCGTCTCGTTCTCGGCGATGACGTCCTCCAGATAGCGCCACTCGTAGTCGTCGGCGGACTCGGCGAACGAGATACCCTCGGCGGGGCTGGGGTCGGCGTCGACGTCGAAGTCGTTCATCGCCTCCAGGGCGCGCTTGACGAACCACTCCTGGTAGTCGTGGCTCCGGGCGGTCATCGTCCCGCCCATCAGGATGAGTTCGGCCTTGTCGACTGGATGGCCGATCTCCCGGAGCTGGTTGAGCCGCAGCGTGACCTGCCCGTAGGGGTCGTAGTCGTTCTGTTCGCCGCGCGCCGCGGCCGGCTCGTGACCCGTGTAGGACTGCGAGGAGGAGAACTCCGAGTCCGGGCCGCCGGGACAGTAGAGACACTTCCCGTGGGGGCAGCGCTCGGGCGAGGTCATGATGGCGATGGGTGAGACGCCCGATGCGGTGCGGACGGGCTTGCGCTGGAGCACCTCTTCCAGGACCTCGCGGTGCTCCTGAGGGGCGTAGTCGAGCAGTTCGGAGTTCTGGGGGACCTTCGGGGCAGAGTACTCCCGGCAGACGTCGATCTTGGCGGACTCGACGTCGTCGCGTTCCACGTCCCCGGCGAGGATGCGGTCGACCAGCTCCGCACACACCTGCTGGAAGGCTTCGGTTTCCTCCGGGTCCGGCGTCTCCGTGCTCATCGGTTGGTCGGATTTCGTCGTCTCGCGTGAATAAGCGTGTCGCTCGGGTCCGCGCGGTGGGCGTGTCCATCTGTGCGATTCCCGTTCGAAGGTCGTCAGCCGCGACTGCACTCGGGTCGCCGCCCCACCCAAGGCTAATACTCGTGTCAACCGTTGCATCACGCATAGTGTTCCCGCATGAGCATTTCATCGTCGCCGCCCTCCCTGTGTTCGCGTACGTGGCCGTTCGTGACGGCAGTCTCCCGGACCGAAGGTTGGTCGCAGTCGTGTTCGTCGGGAGCCAGTTCCCGGACCTGATAGACAAGCCACTCGCCCACCAGCTCCAGGTACTGCCCTCCGGTCGGGTGTTCATGCACTCGCTCCCGTTCGCCGTGCCGATCGCTGTCGGCGTCGCCATCTACGGCTGGAAAACCGGCCGGCTCAGAGCTGGAGTCGCCTTTGGCGTCGCCTACGTCTCCCACCTGATCGGGGACAACCACGAATCGCTGCTCGCGGCGAACCCGACGGTCCCTTCGGACCTCCTGTGGCCGTTTGTGCCGGCGGTCACCAGACCGGCGATTCCGTTCTGGGCCGGTCCGAACTCGATCAACGTCGCGCTCTGGACGACGTTTTCGGTGGTGGTCCTGGTCTCGCTGGGCTACGGGTTGGCACTGGACGTGGCAGAACAGCTCCGGAGCAATTCAAGCGGGCGGGGATGACGGCTAGTCGTCCCAGTAGTCGACTTCGGCGTCAAGGTCGAGCAGTTTCGAGAAGTCCCGCTCGCTCGCTTCGCCACCCGGCGGCGAACCCGCGAACACGTTGAGAGCGTTTCGCGTCGGCATGTACGTGACGTCGGGATCGTTCATCTCCGAGACGACGAGCACGCGGAGCCCGTCCTCCCCGGCCTCGACTTCGTGTGTGTGCTCCGTCCCGGTCGGCAGCGCCACGTAGTCGCCCGATTCGAGCGCGTGTTCGTCGCCGTCCTCGCCGAGAAAGAGCGTCCCGCCACCGTCGAGGACGAAGAGAGCCTCCTCGTTGGCGAAGTGGCTGTGTGGCGGCCAGGTACGCTTGCCGGCTGGAATCTGGTAGAGACTCGTCCCGAGCGCCTCGCCGCCTGCGGCCGCGCCCAGCTGCTTGCGCCGGAACTGCCGGTCGCCGTGGTCGTAGTCGGTCCACTCGAGGTCCGAGACGTTGACGGGGCCGTTGCTCATGGTCCCGAGTGGAGCGCAGCGGTGAAAAAGTCTGGCTGGGTTACAGGCGGTCCGAGAGGACCTTCAGCGTCGCGTCGAGGACCGCGCCGCGTTCGCCGGCGAGGTACCGGACCGAACCCTCGCGGACGCTCCGGGTAGCGACGCCGCCTTCGGGCGCTTCGTCCGCGACCATGTCGGACAGGTCGTGGAGGTCGACGTCGGCGTCCGTCCGGACGTACAGCGTGTCCGTCGAGATGCCGACCAGCGCGTCGCCCTCGTCACGGATGTCGCGGTGGAGCTCGTCCAGGAGGAGCGTCTCCGGCGGGAACTCGTACTGGTGCGAGAAGGCGTCCGTGTCGAGGACCGCGATTCGCGCGTCGCCGACGGTCTGGTAATCGAGGTTCGCGCGAGCGGTCGCGACCTCCTGGTCGACCTTCTCGCGGAACTGCTCGGCGATGTGGCCCGCCAGGCCACCGATGTCGTCCTCGTCGTCGCCGAAGACGAGGTCGGTGATGAGCTCGCGCTTGTCCTCGTAGGACTGGTAGAACGCCTCGAGCGCGACGGCCTCACGGAGCTGTGTGACGGCATCGGCGTCGTAGCCGGCTTCGGCGGCAAGTTCGACGTACGCGTCCGGTGCCTCCTCCCAGAAGCTCACGGCCGGGAGGTGTCGCAGGTCGTCGCGGACCGTCTCGTTGACGTGTGCGGCGACGTTTGCGGCCAGGGTGGTCGCCGTGGTCGTCGCCGCGCCGGACTCGGACGGCGAGACGACGGCGTCGACGGCGTCTATGACCTCGTCGTCCACTGCGATGTCGTCGACCACGAGGCTCGGGGCGCCGTAGACGTCGAGCAGGTCGAACCCGTCGAGGCTCTCTCGCGTGCCGCCCGCAGCGACGAACACGAACAGCGGGAGCTTCTCGTCGTGTCGCTCGCGGTTGTCCAGCATGTTCGTCACGTCCTTGGTCGCGTCGTCCATGTCGTAGACGCCGCCCTCGAGCGGGCGGCGGTCGAAGTAGTGGTACTGGGCGTCGGCGCGGCGGTGTTCCTCGGTGACCAGCGGGAGCGTCGCGCGTTCGAGCGCGCTCCCGGCCAGGTAGCCGTCGGCGGTATTGGCGTGTCGGACGATAACCGGTCGGTCCGTGAGGACGGCACGACGGACAAGCGTCGCCGCCTCGACGAGTTCGTCGCTCAGCTGCTCGATGACCCCGTCCTCGGCCAGCGGCTCGACCGCTTCGGGTCGGGCCTCCTCGTCCAGGGCATCCGCGAGTCGCTGTTCGACCGCGTCGCGTTCCTCTGCTTCCAGCACGGTCAGGTCCGCAGTTTCGACCTGAATCTCGCCGCGTCGGCGCCGCACTTCGCCGTCGAGCGTGACCATGTCTGCCTCCACGACGTCGGGGTACGCCCGGACGCCGGCCTCAACGAACGCGGCACAGTCGACGGTACCCGTCGTGTCCTGGAGTTCGAAGACCGTCGGTCCCGACGTCTGCCGGATGTCGACGACCTCGCCCTCGAGCCGGACGTCGTCACCGACGAGGGATTCGAGGTCACCGATAGCCGCCGTGACCGGTTCGGCCGCGGATTCGGATTCCGCGTCCTGCTGTTCGACGACGGCAGCGCCGCCACCCGTCGACGTCGTGGTCTCAGTCTCCTCGGTGGCTCCGACTGACCCGCCGGCGCCGTCGACGCGGTCTGCGTCGCCAGCCTGACTCACTTCACCGGCGGAGCGGTCAGTCGTCGAGTCGTCCTCTGCCTCTTGGTCTTCTTCCGCTTCGGTACTGTCGTCCTGTGCGGCGTCGTCTGTGCTAGCATCTGCTTGCGTGTCCGCCTCGTCCGCGTCCTCGTTCTCGTCCTCGGCCTCGAGTTCGATCGCGTGGCCGATGTCGGGGTCGTCGACGAGGATGCCACGGAACTCGCGTTCGGACTGGCGAATGGACCAGCCGAGGTCGATGTTCCCGTTGTCGCGGACGTTCTTGACCTGGACGTAGACGACGTCGCCCGAGTCCCAGTCGAGGGAGTCGAGTCGCCGGTCCAGTTCACTCCGGTGGAGGAGGCCGGTGACGCTGTCACCGATGTTGACGAAGACGCCGAACTCGGCGAAGCCGTCGACGCTGCCGCGGTAGTACCGACCGACCGTGAGCTGGTCGGGTCGGGACCCGCGGAATTCGAACAGCGCGTCCTCCTCGTGGATGTCACAGATGCTTCCGTCGACAGATTTGCCGCAAATGATACACGAACCCATTGGGAGGAGAAAATAGTTCGGCCCTAAAACTGTTGTCGAATTACGCGCGAGAGTCAGTGGGCGTTCGAACGGCCGGTCAGTCGAACAGGTCGCTCTCGGATTCGACCAGTTCTAGCCCCTCAGCGACCGCTCGAGCCTGTTCCGGGAACAGCGCGACCTCGACCTCGCTCCCATCCTCGTCCTCGAACGCGATCTTCACGCGCTCGTCGCCGAACGCTCGAACGTCGACGCCCTCGACGTCGTAGAGCTTGACCGTGGCTTGCTTGTTCGACGCGCCGATGTTCTTGAACGCGCCGTCTTTCAGTTCGAGCATGAAGTCGTCGATGTCCAGACTCAGCATAACCGGAGGGGGGGCGCGCCGGGTACAAAAGTCCGCCGTCAGACCAGCACGGAGAGCGCGAGGAATCCCCGGAACCCGTAGCCGAAGACGATAGCGGCGGGAACGGCCCCGACGACCAGCGCCTTCCCGAGGCTGATATCGTGGATGACCGTCGTCCCCACGATGTAGAGGGCCGCGCCCCACGCGGCCACGACCACTCTGAAGCTCGGGGAACGGGAGCCCCGCGAGGACGCAGGGCGCCATCGCGTAGCACATCACCTGGACCGTCTCGCTGACTCCGCCGCGGTTCTCCGCGACCGGAACCAGCAGGAGCGTCTGGAGCGCGGCCGTCAGGTGCACCGTCGCAGGCATCACGAAGATGATGACGCCGAGCAGCGCCAGGAGCGCGATACCGGGCGAGAACTCGCTGACGGCGGGGTAGGCGAAGGGACCGGTCGAGACCAGGCCCCACTCGGCGAGCCTGACGACCGCGAACCGGCTGCCCTCCTCGATCAGGAGGACCGCCGCGGCGAAGACGAGTCCCGGTGCCTGATCGCCCGGCGCGACGCCCGCCGCGAAGAACCGACGCGGTCGGACGAGTATCTCGGCCCACGCACGGAGGACGGCGACCGGGCCGCGGTCGCGGCCGCCGGTCGGATTCTCGACCCACTGTGTCACGACCGACGGTTAGGCGTGGCCGACTTTGACCGTTTCCTTCTCGGAGCGTCCCACGCGCGCTCGACAGGACAGTCCCGACACGGGACTAGTCCTCTGCGCCGACGTTCTCGGTGCTCTCGAGACTCGGTGGGTCCGGTTCGATGTTCGCGAACTGGACGGCCTCCTCGCCGAGTTTCCCGACGCGGTCGTCGATGCTGTCGTCGGTAATTCGACCGCCGTCGATGCTGTTCCGCGCACGCGGGATGGCCACCTGGTGGGGGATGACCCAGCAGTCCAGGGACCGGCAGACCGACCGGAGGTGGTCGAGGGCGGTGATAGGGAACCCGCCGCCGGCGACGGCGAGCAGGCCGACGGTCTTGTGCTCGAACTCGTCGAAGCCACAGTAGTCGAGCGCGTTCTTCAGCGGCGCGGAGAACGACCCGTGGTATACCGGCGTCCCCAGCAGGATGGAATCCGCGCTCCGGACCCGCCTGGCGAACTCGACCGCGTCGCCCGCCTCCCGGTCGTCGGCGTCGAACACAGGGAGGTCGAAGTGCCGGAGGTCGAGCAGTTCGGTCGTCGCGCCCGCGGACTCGGCGGCTTCGAGCGCCCGTTCGATGCCGACGTGGGTGTAGCTCGCGTTCCTGAGGCTCCCTGCGATGCCGACGACGTGTGGTTGGGTCATATCCGACCGGACGTGCGCGACCGATAAACGACCAGCGATGGCGGCGGGTCTTGGCAGCCACCCTCATCGGCTGGTTTCGACGCATGCACCATAGCGTACAACACTGGCAGTCGCCTACGACGTCGTATGGACGACCGTCTCTCCGACGCCGACCGACGGCGACTGCTCGCACTCGTGGGTAGCGGCCTGACCGCTGGACTCGCCGGTTGTGGCGGCGGTGGCGACCAGCCCACGCCGACGGACACGGTCACGCAGAGTGATAGCGACCGCACCACCACGGCGGCGCTCGACGAACCAGCCCCGGTTCCGGCCGACGCGGCCTGTCCGGTGTGTCAGATGGTCCCCGCGGACTATCCGGACTGGAACGCACAGGTCGTTCACGACGACGGCCAGCGGGCTTTCTTCGACACGAGCGGGTGTCTGCTCGCCTACTACGCCGTCCCGGACCGGTTCGCAGCCACCGACGCCCCGGTCAGTGGCGTCTGGGTCACCGACTTCGAGACTCGCGAGACCATCGACGGGCTGCCCGCCAGCTACGCCCTCGAGACCGACCCCGACCGCGTCGACGACCCGATGCGACTCAATCCCGCGCCTTTCGCCGACCGGTCGGACGCGGTGGCCTACGTCGAGGCCGTCGACTACCTGACGACCGACGACGTGGTCGGTATCGAGGCCTTCGACCGCGACCTGGCCGAACGCTACCGGGCCCGGTTCTTCGAGGATGAGTGACATCGTGGCGGGGCAGCACGCGACCGGACCGTCGCCAGGGGCACCCGCAAACCGAGAACGTTACCCACGCGCGGCCAGACGGGTGACGTGAATGTGGCTCGAAGACACCACCGTCGAGGACGTGGCTCTCGCGGCCGCCGTCGTGCTCATCGTGAGCGTCGCGCTCGGGTCCTTTGCCGTCGACGTGAGCGATGCCACGCCGGACCCGGTGCCCTTCGAGGACACCGTCGAGCTCGGGCTGTCGATGGAGACCGAACAGGAGGCGGCGAACCGCGGGCTCGCGGTGCCGAAGGCGGAGATATTCTACTCGCAGTACCGCTTCGTCGTCGGGTACGCCGGCGTCGGGCAGGCGGTCGCTGCGCTGAACGAACCCGGGCGGGAACAGCAGTTCGGCTACCCGCTCGCGGTCTACGTCTCCGACTACAGTCGCGCGACGCCGACCTGTCTCGAGGACGGCTCCCTGACCGCGACGCGCGAGCCGGGCTGGGTGATGGCCCAGGACGCCACGTTCGTCGTCGACAGCGACGCCCGTGTCCCGTCGGGCCCGGTCGTAGTCCCGTTCGGGTCGGCCGAGAGCGCCGCTGCGTTCGTCGACCGGTGTGGTGGCGAGGCAGAGGGCTGGGAGCGCCTTCGTGACAGGCAGTTCGACCTCCTCCAGGCGACGGGCGTGCGCGAGCGTGTCACCGACCAGCGTGCTCGAGCGGACCAGCGTGTCGAGGCCCTCGAATCGACGCTGGAGCGACCAGTGTCGGTCGTCGTGGGTCGAGACGCGCCGACGGTCCAGGCGGCCATCGACGCAGCCCCGCCGAACACCACCGTCGTCGTCCCATCGGGGACTTACCGAGAGGAGGTCCGCGTCGACAAGCCGGTGACGGTCCGCGGACGGGACGCGAACCTGGTCGGGTCCGGCAACGGGACCGTCGTCCGGGTGCGGGCCGACCGGGTGGCGCTGACCGGGCTCGCTATCTCGGGTGTGGGTAACGCCACGCTGAACCGGTCGACCGAGGGGTACGGCTCCGGCGACGACGGGGCGTGGGACACGAAGATTCTGCACAGTTACGGCGGGGGCGACGCCGGCATCGCCGCGGTGAACGCCTCGTCGCTGCTCGTCACCGACGTGACTATCGAGACACCGGCGAACGGCATCCTGCTGCGCCGGAGCGAGGGGACGGTCGTGAGCAGCGTGACCGTCAATGGGACCGACGAGTGGCGCGACGGCTTCATGGGCGTCATCGCGATGAACGCGCCGGTGGTCGTCCAGGACTCGACGCTCCGGGGCGGGCGCGACGGGGTCTACCTCCACCGGGCCCACGGGACGGTCGTCCGGAACAACACCTTCCGTGGCGGCCGGTTCGGAACGCATCTCATGTACACGTCAAACACCCTCCTGGCCGACAACCGGGCTCGCGGCCAGCTGTACTCGGGCATCGTCGTCATGACCGAACCGACCGGGAACGCCATCGTGGGCAACGATATCCGCCACTCCGGAAGCGGCATCGCCACCTCCGGGTCCCGGAGCTACGTCGGGTCGAACGTCGTCGCGCACACGCGGCGAGGTATCTCGACGAACGCCATCCAGTCGCTGTACGAGCACAACGTCCTCTACGACAACGACGTCGGGGTCGTCGCCGAGAACGTCATCCCGTCCAACCGCGTCGTCGAGAACGACTTCGTCGCCAACGACCGACACGCGACCGCCGCTACCGGGCCGCTCCGCATCTACACCCACGACGGTCGGGGCAACTACTGGCACGGGGCGTACGACCTGACCGGAGGCGACGGGACGCTCGAACGAGCGTACTCGCCGACGGACACCGTCGACGGTCGACTCCACCGGTCGGATGCGGCGGTCACGCTGAGCGCCGCCCCGAGCGTCCGTGGGGTGCGGGCGCTGCGCGGGACGACACCGGGCTTCCGCAAAGCCAGCATCGTCGACCTCGACCCGCTCAGGGAGCCGGCGAACCCGGAACTGCTCACGGCTGCTCGTAACGAATCCGAGTACGGGGGTGAGGCGTCGTGACCGAGCCCTCGCTGACCGCCGAGGGCGTCACGCGCCGCTTCGGCGAGGTGTCCGCGCTGTCTGATGTGACTGTCACGGTGCCGGCCGATTCCACCACTGCCCTCATCGGCCCCAACGGGTCCGGAAAGACGACGCTGCTACGGCTGCTCGTCGGGCTCGACACACCCACGAGCGGGCGCATCGAGTACACTGGTCCGTCTGCGATGCGCCGGCTGGGGTATCTGCCCCAGCGGCCGACCTTCCGCCCTGGTTTCACCGCCCGGGAGACGCTTGCGTTCTACGCCGACCTGGTCGACGACGACCCGGACAGACTCCTCGAGCGCGTCGGGCTCGACGCCGTCTCGGACCGACGGGTCGAGGCGCTGTCGGGCGGGATGACGCGGTTACTGGGTATCGCACAGGCGCTGGCCGGCGACCCGCCGGTCGTCGCGCTCGACGAGCCAGCCAGCGGTCTGGACCCAGAGATGAGCCGACACGTGTTCGAGGTGGTCGACTCCATCGCGGCCGACGGTCGGGCCGTCGTCCTCTGCTCACACGAGCTCCCCCTGGTCGAGTCGACGGCCGACCGCGTGGTCGTACTGGACCGCGGCACCGTCGTCGCGACGGACTCGCCGGCAGCACTCCGCGAACGGACCGGTGGCCCGCTGCACGAGACGTTCTCTATGCTCCTCGACCACCAAGATGGGACTGTCAGCGCACGCGTGGAGGCCAGCGAATGACTGGGACCAGCGACCGGCTGTGGACAGTGGTACGGCGTGAACTCCGCGGCGCCGTCCGCACGCGGCTGTACGTCTTCCTCGGCCTCGCACTGACCGGCATCGCGTTCGGCGTCGCCCGGACTGGAGGCGGTCCCGCCGGTGGCTACGTCCCGACCGTCGTCGACATCCTGCTCGTCGTGGAGGTGCTCGTCCCGACCGTAGCGTTCGCCGTCGGCTACCGCGCCATCGTCGACGACGCGGTCCGCGGCGAACTCGACGTCCTCCAGACCTACCCGCTCCCGACCTGGGCGTACGTCGCCGGCGTGTACGTCGGCAGGGCCATCGCACTGCTCGCAGTGACGCTCGTCCCGCTGGCGCTGCTCGGACTCCACGTGGCGACGACGTCCGGCCCGGAGATAACCGTCTTCGCGAGCCACCGAGGCGTCGACTCACCGTTCCTCTACGTCCGGTTCGTGACGCTGACGGCGCTGTTGGCGTTGGTATCGCTGTCCGTCGCGCTGGCGCTCTCGGCCGTCGCCGGGTCCGGTCGGAGCGCCATCCTGCTGGGTGTCGCCGGCCTCCTCCTGGTCGTCGTCGGGACGGACGTCGCCCTCTTCAGTGCGCTCGACGCCGGAACGAGCGAGGGAGGATTGCGAACCCTCCTGGCACTCTCGCCGACCAGTGCCTATCGCGGTCTCGTCTTCGAGACGGTGCTGTACGTCGCCTTCGAAGGTCGGTCGGGCTTCGTCGCACCGATACTCGCAGCGGTCAGTCTCGTCGGCTGGGTCGTCCTCCCGCTGGTCGGGGCGACAGCCGCGATCGAGTATCGGTGAGCGCACGGTACCCCCGTGAATGGAATTGTAAAAATAACACAATATCGGATGGGGCGGCTCGGTTCCACTGAACACCGCCGGCCTGTCGCGAGTGAGCCGCCTCACAGGCTCTCGAGCAGTTCCCGGGAGATAGACTCGGCAGCGATGCGCTCGCCACCGTGCGTCGCGACGAAGTCGTCAGCGGCGTCGGTGTCGCTGAACGGGACGAGCGCGGGGCCCATCGCCCCCACGACGTCGGACCCGACGACGACCTCCAGCTGGTCGGCGGGCGCGAAGACCTCGCCACCGAGGTGGGCGGAGATGAACTGTGACCCACCCTCGGACCGGACCTCGTAGTCGACGAGCGCGTAGTCAGTGAGATACGTGACCTGGACCCGCCAGCCCCGGTCGCTCGCGGCGAAGCGGTGGCGGTACGTACAGATGGTGCTGCAGAACCGCGCTGGCGGGTCGTGGCCAGGCGGGCTGTTCTCGCGATAGTAGGTCTGCCCGGCCGGGCCCGGATGCTGGTCGATTATCATGCCACACTGGTCGCAGCTCTGGCCGCCGTCCAGGGCAATCGGTGCCGGGCGGTCCCCGTCGCCGAGACAGCCACCGAAGGCGATGAGGCCGGCCCCGGCCATCAGGACTTGACGACGGGAGACGTCGCTGGGCCACGGGTCGCTCATACCAGAACCTACGTGATACCCGCTGAAAGCCCTCGTGGTGCATCCGTCGAAAACGCTGCGTCCGGACTTGCCAGCCAATCCAACCCATAACGTATCCATGGTGATGGGTTGGTTACCGCGATATAGTATTGTGCGCCAACTGCAAAACAGTTATATTCGCTTGACCGGGTAGACTGTATTGTAATGAAAATCCACCGAAGCACAATATTAACTCGAGGTGACGTCGATGTTCGGCGTTGAACAGCTCAGCGGGAACGTGCAGGCGGCCGTGCTGGTGGGCATCGTCCTCGTCGAAGCGGCACTCCTCTACGTCGGATACGGCGGCATCGAACGCGTGGCCGCACCGAAAATCCGCAGCATGCTGGAGGGGTGACGATGGAGCTACTGGGAATGAGCGTTGCGCTCATCGCGCTGTTCGTCGGGTTCGGTCTGCTCATCGGTATCCTCTTCGGCTTTTTCGGGATGGGCGGGTCCTTCCTCGTAACCCCGGCGCTGTTGGTCATGGGCTATCCCACGCGCGTCGCGGTCGGGAGCGGGCTGGCGTTCGTCTTCGGGACGTCCGTCATCGCGACGCTCAAACACCGCGACCTGGGCCAGGTCGACTACAAACTTGGTATCTCGATGATAATCGGGACGACCGCCGGCATCGAGGTGGGAAAAGAGACCGTCCTCTTCCTCGAGGAGCTTGGTCTGGCCGGCGGCATCATCAGCGTCACGTACGTCGTCTTGCTGGGCGGTATCGGCGCGTTCGTCACTTACGAGGCGCTCTCAAGCAGGGGGTCGGGTGGGAACGATCTCGGACACGACGTCGAGGAGGACGAGGACGCGGAGGTCCCCGAAATCGCGAAGAAAATCCAGTCGTACCGCATCCCGCCGATGCTGTCGCTCCGCGGCGGCGTCCAAATCTCGCTTTGGGTCGTCCTGGCCGTCGCCTTCGTCACGGGGCTCCTCTCGGGCCTGCTCGGGGTCGGTGGCGGCTTCATCCGCATGCCCGCACTGTTCTACCTCATCGGCGTCCCGGTGCCCGTCGCAGTGGGAACCGACCTGTTCGAGATCGTCTTCTCGGGTGGTATCGGGTCGTTCCTCTACGCGCAGTCGGGCGGTGTCGACCTGAGTATCGTCGCCCCGCTACTGGCCGGGAGCGCCTTCGGTGCGCGCCTCGGGTCGGCCGCGACCGGGCTCGTCGACGAGGAGGGCATCAAGGTGTACTTCGGCGTGATGCTCCTGCTGGGGGCTGCCGCCGTCGCCCTCCGTCAGGTGGGTAACTACCTCGGTATCGAGGTCCTGAACACCGTCAGCTTCGTCATCATCATCGGCGCGGCCCTGCTGGTCAGCGGCGCAGTCGTCTACAGTAGCATCGTCGCTATCCGCGAAGAGTCCAGCACCGCACGGTCAGCAAGCGCCGACTGAGCGTCTCGGACGTTTTTTCCCGGCGACCACTCCCGACTAGTCGCACCTATTTTGGGTGTATTGTGCAATTTATACAAAACTCTTTTAACCATCCCCCTGCAACAGTGGAGTACGCATGGATGCAGAAGCGTTCCCAACCCCAGACGAACCGGTCGACGAACTCGCCCCCCGAGCACTCGAGCAGATGGTCTCGGACGGCGAGGACGTGACGATCCTCGACGCGCGCTCGACGGGCGACTTCGAGGAGTGGCACATCGACGGCGAAGGCGTCGAGATAGCTAACGTGCCGTACTTCGAGTTCATCGAGGGCCTCGACGAGGAACTGCTCACGGACGTCCCACAGGGCGACCCGCTGGTGGTCCTCTGTGCCAAGGGTGGCGCCAGCGAGTACGTCGCCGGTCTGCTCCAGGAGGAGGGCCGCGACGTCGTCCACCTCGAAGACGGGATGAACGGCTATGCGAGCGTCTACCACGCTGTCGAGGTTGAGGCGTACGATGGACCGGGCACCGTGCTCCAGTACCAGCGCCCGTCGAGCGGCTGTCTCGGCTACATGGTCTACGACGACGAGGAAGCGGCAGTCATCGACCCGCTCCAGGCGTTCACCGACCGCTACCTCGAGGACGCGGCCGACCTGGGCGTGGATCTCACATATGCGTTCGACACCCACATCCACGCCGACCACGTCAGCGGCGTGCGGGCGCTCGACGAAGCGGGCGTGACAGGCGTCATCCCGTCGGCCGCAGTCGACCGCGGCGTCACCTACGCTGACGACCTCCTGACGACCGAGGACGGCGACACGTTCTCTGTCGGCGACGCGACGGTCGAGGTCGTCTACACACCGGGCCACACGTCGGGTATGACCTCGTACCTCGTCGGCGACAGCCTCCTCACCACCGGCGACGGCCTCTTCACCGAGAGTGTCGCACGGCCTGACCTCGAGGAGGGCGACGAGGGCGCACCCGACGCCGCCCGCCAGCTCTATGAGTCTCTGCAGGAGCGCGTCCTGGCGCTGGACGACGACGTCCTCGTCGGTGGGGCGCACTTCAGCGATTCCGCCGAACCAGCCGCCGACGGGACCTACACGGCACCCATCGGCGACCTGACGGAGTCGATGGCGGCGCTGACCGCCGAGGAGTCCGAGTTCGTCGAGCAGGTGCTCGCGGACATGCCGCCCCGGCCCGCCAACTACGAGGACATCATCGCGACGAACCTCGGTCAGCGCGACACCGACGAGGAAGAGGCGTTCGCGCTCGAACTCGGGCCGAACAACTGCGCCGCCAGTCAGGAGTCGATGACGAGCGACTGAACTCGCTTACGCCCTGAGCCGGGCGACAGTCTCGCCGTCGCGCTGGAGCAAGTCTACCAGTCCGTCGGCGTCCAGGTCGTCGCACAGTTCCCGTAACCACTCCCGTCCGTACTCCCCGTCGGGCGAGTAGTCCACGCGGACCCGCGGGCCCAGGTCGTCCAGGGCCAGTTCGTCGTACTCTTTCAGCACCGAGACCACCCGTCCGCGCATCTGTCGCCGACTCCCCTCGAACTCGGGCTGGGTCGGCACGTCGGGGGCGGTGAAATCACCGGTCTCGTATGCCTGACACCACTCTCGCCAGGGACACCCGGCCTGGTCACACTTCGGCGTCTTCCCGCAGGCCACGCCCCCGAGCTCCATGATGGCGTTGTTCCAGGTCCGGGACTCGCCGTCGGGCATGAGATGTGGCGCGGCCGCTTCGAAGGCCGCGTCGTCGTCCGGCGCACCGAACGCCCGATAGTGTGAGAAATCCATTATACGATTCTCTGGGAGCCAATAAGGGGGGGAGACATCCGTTCTGTAGTAGAAGGCGACATTTCTGTTTGCAGCTATCGGAGGAACTGCGTTCGCATCATCCGCGATTCGACTTTACGGAGGTGCTCTGCGACAGTACTCGGTGCGCAGTCAAGTTCGGCGGCGATCTCCGCCTGACTGACAGTTCGAGGAATATCGTAGTAACCCCTGGTAACTGCCGTTTTGACGACCTCACGCTGGCGGTCTGTGAGCCGGGCCTCGACAGCAGCCGTCGTATCTGCGAGGCCGCCTACAGCTTCGATGGTTACGTCAATCGGTGAGGGAACGCTCTTCAATGCCTCCTGAAGTTCATCGTCAGGGCCAAACATCGAGAAAACAACGGTTCCATCCGGTTCGTACTTGACCGGCGGGACGACGAGGATTCCACCCGACGTGACAGGAGCGAACATCTCTTGGAGTGGACCAGTCGTCGTGTCCCGGACGTACACGTAGAAGGACCGAGAATCAACGCGGGCCACGTCGTAGCCGATCACCTCCGGAATGTCTCCCATCGCCGTTTCGAGTGCGTCGGCGTCGCCTACGATGTAATGGAGAATTCCCAACGCATCGCCGGTGTAGTTCCACTGCAGCGCCGTCGCTCGCTCGACGAACGACGCCTCGGTCATCACACCGTACATCGGGTGAATGTCGCTCTCCTTCCCGTGGGCCGTGATACGCACGCGAGCGTGTTTCATAAGTTACACGACACGATTTATAACTTAAACCCACCGAGTGGAATCGGCAGTAGCCACTCTGTTCGAGGCACCGAACCCGTAGGTATGGTTCGAACGCTGGTGACCGGAGCAACCGGCACACTCGGGACAGCCCTCCAGTCGCGCCTCACCGAGGCAGGCCATACTGTTCGGGCGGCAAGCCGCTCGCCGCCGGACGAGAGTACGGCGGACGTCGAGTGGGTCGCTCTCGATCTGGCTGAAGGCACGGGGATTCAGTCAGCGCTCGAAGACGTTGATGCCGTCATCCACGCGGCGACGGCCCCGCAGGGCGACACCAAGGCAGTTGACGTTGCGGGGACGGATCGCCTTTTGGAAGCCGCGGTAGAAGCTGACATCGAGAATTTCGTCTATCCCTCCATCGTCGGAATCGACGACATCCCCTTCTCCTACTACGAGCACAAGCGTACCGCCGAGATCGCAGTCGAGACCAGCAACCTCCCGACGACAATCGTTCGTGCGACGCAATTTCACTCGTTCGTCGCAGAGTTGCTTGACTTTGTGGCGAAGCTCCCCATATGGCCCCTCCCGACAAGGATTCAGGTTCAGCCGGTCGATGTCCGCGAGGTTGCAGATTGTCTCGTGGATTATGCGACGGAGACAGCTGCGGGTCGAACTGACCCTGTTGGTGGGCCGGAGGTCCATTCAGTGGGTGACCTCGCACGGGCGTACCGTCGTGCGCGGGAGTTACGCCGACCGATACTCAGAGTTCCACTCCCTGGTGGAACGACCGCGGCGTTTCGAGCTGGCCACGCGACCTGCCCGGAGCACGCAGTCGGGAGCGTCACGTGGAACGAGTGGCTCACAGAACAGTACGCGAGCGACACCGACGACCTGAGACGGCACAAGCAGGCCGCGGTGTGACCCTCGACCATCACATCGTCCACTCGCATATAACTCGTCTATGACCCCTTAGAAGTAGTTCAGCGGACCTGAATCAGACTACTGGAGGCGAGCAGTTATCTGATCGTCTCCTTCCTCGACTTGGACGAGACCGTCGTCGGCGAGGTCCGAAAGGAGACCTCGCAACCACTCTCGTCCGTGTTCCCCATCAGGAGTGTAATCCACTCGGATCCGATGACCAAGTGTGTCCAGATCCATCTCGTCGTGTTCACCGAGAAGCCGAACGATCCGCCCGCGGAACTGGCGACGGCTTCCCTCGAAGCTCGGTTGGGTTGGTACATCCGGCGCGGTGAAGTCGCCGGTCTGGTACGCGTGACACCACTCGCGCCACGGGCAACCGGCCTCATCGCACCGAGGCGTCTTCCCGCAGGCGACACCACCGAGTTCCATAATCGCGTTATTCCAGATTCGAGACTCTCCGGGCGGCATAAGGGCGTTCGCAACGGTTTCGTAGTCCGGATCGTCCGCATTATGGATTTCCGCAAACGCGCGATAGAGCACCCGTTTGACGTTGGTATCTATCACCGCCCCGCCGTTGTTGAACGCGAACGACGCGACGGCGTTGGCGGTGTACGGTCCGACGCCCATCAGCTCCGTGAGGCCTTCCGGGTCACGCGGCCACTCGCCGTCGTACTCCGCTGTGACCTGGCGAGCGGCCTCGTGGAGGTACTTCGCCCGGTTGTTGTAGCCCAGCGAGTGGTCGGTCCAGAAGCCGACGACCTCCGCCCGGTCGGCCGCAGCGAGGGCGTCGACAGTGGGCCACTCCTCGAGGAAGTCCTCCCAGGCGGCGACCACGCGGTCGAGCTGCGTCTGCTGGCTCATCACCTCCGAGACGAGAATCCGATAGGGGTCGTCGGTCTGGCGCCACGGATAGTCCCGGTGGCCGTCCTCGTACCACTCGACGAGTGCCCGCTGGACCGCCGACGGGTCGGCCGGCACGTCGCCGGGCAGGTCCGTCGCTGGCGACTGGTCGGTCATCCCGCGGGAGTTGGGCTGGTCCCGATATGGGCCTGGCGGTCGCCAAGCGGACGGAGCGGTCAGGGAATGCTCCGGCCCGTCGCGTCACTCGAACGGGTCGTCGGACTCGGCGGGCTCGTCGACCACGTCGGCGAAGACGAACATGGCCCCGTCCTCGTAGGGCCTGTCGACGAAGAGCCGCCAGCCGTGGGCCTGCGCGATAGTCTGGACGATAGAGAGGCCGAGGCCGGTGCCGTCCTCGGTGGTCGTGTATCCGTACTCGAAGACATCGTCGACGTCCTCGTCCGGGATTCCGGGCCCGTCGTCGGTGACGTAGAAGCCGTCGTCGAGGCTCCCGACCTCCAGCACGACATCGTCACCCACGTGGTCGATGGCGTTGCGGAAGAGGTTCTCGAACACCCGGAGCAGCCGCGACCGGTCGGCGACGATAGTCCGGTCACCAGTGACGGTGAGTGTCGCCGCTCCGCTGTCGACGGACTCCCACGCGTCCTCGGCGATGGCTCTGAGTGAGACGGGAGACGGGTCCTCGACGACGCTACCCTCGCGAGCGAGCGCCAGCACGTCCTGGATTATCGCGTCGATTCGCTCGTGGGCGTGGTCGATCTGCTCGACGTGCTCCGCGAGTTCGCTCCGCGCGGGCTCGTCCAGTGATTCGACCGCCGCTTCGAGCAGTTCGACCCGCCCACGGGCCACGGTCAGCGGGTTCCGGAGGTCGTGGCTCACCGTCGAGGCGAACTGCTCGAGCCGCTCATTCTGTCGTTCCAGTTCCCGGTTCGACTGCTCGGCGGCCCGCCGGGCGTCCTCCGCCTCTCGAATCTGCTCTCGCAGGGCGTCGCGCATGCTGTCGAGTGAGTCGTAGAGGCGGCCGATTTCGTCCTCACGGTCCGTCTCGAGGTCGACCGCCAGGTCGCCACGCTCCATCGCCTCCGTCCGGTTCCGGAGGTCGACGAGCGGCGTTACGGCCCGCTTGCCGAACACGACACCGGCGAGCGAGAGCGAGAGGAGCGCCGTGCCGACGAGCACCACGATGGTCTGGCGCACCTCGATGGCCGAGTGATAGAGCACGGACTGCTCGACGCTACTGACCGCGACCCAGGGAGTGTCCGCCACCGGGGCGTACGCCAGTACGTCGTCGTCGCGCTCGTCAGTCGTCGTGACGCCGGCCCGCGCCGCCTGGACGTTCGACTCGTCGACCGGCAGAACCGGTGACTCGGCGTCGGCCTCGAACACCGGCGCTCCGGAGGCGTTCAGTAGCACCGTCGTCTCGCGGTCGGAGACCTGAAGTAGTCGACGCTGTTCCGCGACGGACGCGACCAGGACGAGCACGCCCGACCCGTTCCGGACTGGACTGGCGAACGACAGCACCTGCGCGCCGCCGCGTTCGTACGTGTGTCCGGAGACCGCGACGGCGGACGGGGCGGTGCCTCTCTCCGTGACCTCGCCGGCGAGCGTGTCCCAGTCCGACTGGCGCGGGATGCCCGTCCGCGTGACGGAGGCGTTCGTGCTGGCGACGACACGCGGGTCGCTGGCCGAGGTGTCGACGTAGTGCAGCTCGACCACAGACCCGGTCGCGGTCACCGTCGCCTCTCGCAGGTACTGGGTGACCGCCGTCGGGTCGGCCTCGAACGCGCCTTCGGCGGCGTAGTCGCGGACGTGGGCCTCGAGGCTCGTCCGCCACTCGGCGACCGAGGCGGCCTTCCGCTCGGTACGAGTCTCTAAGTTCTCCGTCGCCTCGGCCGAGAGGTGGCTGTAGGTCTGGACGTAGCTCACCGCGCCGGCAGTCGAGACGAACAGGACAATCAGGAGGAGCACCAGCGCGAATTTCGCGACGTACCGGCGCTTGAGGACGTCCAGCGGTTGTCTATCGGACGAGTCGGGACGGCAGTCGCTCCCCGACCCATCCGCAGCAGTCACCGCGTCAGAGGACCCATCCCCCGCTTGTCGTGCCATGATGGTACGTCGCCGAGGACCGGTCGGCGGCGTAGTTACACTTCCGTACTGCGTATTTGATTTTAAGCGTTGTCATGTAGGACTGATAGAACGACCGACCGCGGGCGCGCGAGTCGCAAGGTGTTTCTTCGGCCCGCCGCTGGGTTGGCACATGACTCTGGAAGACCTGCAAACGGACGTCACGGACGCCTACTCCGACTTCGACGACGAACTCGGCGTCGCGCTCGACCGCGAGACGAAGAACGAGCTGGCGATGCTGTCAGTCGCGCTGGACCCCGAGGACACCGACGAACTGGTCCGACGGGCGGTGCACATGCTGTTCCAGTCGGCGGTCGAACGCGGCTCGCTCGACTTCCACCTCCGGTCGGGGTACGACTGCACCTACGACGAGTACCTCTCGGGGATGAGTTACGACGAGATGACCGGGGGCCAGTTCCCCCAGCAGGACGACAACGACGACCGACGCTACCAGTTCTGAACGGCTCGTGGCCGGCGACTAGGCGAGGAGGACGACGGCGGTCAGGCTCCCGGCGGCCAGCACGGCAGCACTCCACAAGGCGACGCGGCGAGCCAGCTGCCGGTTCGGGCCGCCCCCATGGAGCGGTATTGACGCCACAGTTTTTTGCGCACCCCAGTGAAAGGTCCTGACATGGCCTCTTACGACGTCGACGTAGACTGGCCCCGGGCCTTCTGGATCGGCTTCGGGGCCGTCTTGGCGGCTGTCCTCCTGTTCGTCCTCTACTCGTTCATCGGGACGTTCGTCTTCGGGGTGTTCCTCTACTACGCGACACGTCCCCTCTACCGGCGCATCTACGGGCGCATCCGTCAGCGGACGCTCGCGGCTATCATCTCGCTGTCGCTGCTCGCCCTCCCGATAATCATACTTCTGTACTACACTATCGCCATCGCGCTCCAGGAGTTCGGTCGCTTCGCCGAGTCGGCGGAGTTCGGCCCGATAGAAGAGTACGCCTCCCCGTACGTCAACGTCTCCGAAGTCGTCCAGAACCCGCAGGCGCTCGTCGATAGCGCCGGTGGTACCGGCGTGTTCGTCGACTCAGCCACGCAGCTGCTCGATTTTCTCGGCCTCGTCGGAACCGGGCTCATCCACGGCTTCGTCATGCTGGCGTTCGCGTTCTACATGCTCCGGGACGGCGGCCGGTTCGCCGAGTGGTGCAAGAACTATCTGGACCACCGGGGCAACCTGGACCGGTACTTCGCCGAGGTGGACCGCAGTTTCGACCGCGTGTTCTACGGGAACATCCTCAACGCCATCGTGACGGGAGCCATCGGTGCCATCGCGTTCAGTCTGGTCGACGCCGTTGCACCGGCCGGCCTCTCGGTTCCCTACCCGGCGCTGACAGGCTTGCTCGCCGGGGCGGCCAGTCTCATCCCCATCATCGGGATGAAGATCGTCTACGTTCCGATGGCCGGCTTCCTCGCGGTCGAGGCAGGCCTCCAGGGTGAGGGGTGGTGGTTCGTCGCCCTGTTCGTCGTCGTCGCGCTCGTCGTCGTCGACACGATTCCGGACCTCATCATCCGGCCGTACGTCTCGGGCGGCGGGTCGCTGAAAATCGGGCCGTTGGGGACGAAACCCGACCAGTTCGAGGACCAACCCGGCCTGCATACGGGGACGCTGATGTTCGCGTACATCCTGGGACCGTTCCTGTTCGGGTGGTACGGCATCTTCCTGGCCCCGATGATTCTCGTCCTGGTGGTGCACTTCGCGCGGTTCGTCCTGCCGGAGCTTTTACAGGGGAGACCCATCAAGCCAGGTGCCGTCGACCCGACGAATCTCGCGGGGACGGAGGCGGACCTGCTGGAGAACGATTCAGCGAGCGACCAGACAGACGAGACGGGGCCGAGTTCGAAGAGTAGCGGTGGCCCGCGAGCGACAGGCGACCCAGCCAGCGAGTGAGCGGCCGGCGGTTTCAGAGCTCGACGTACTGGTCTTCCCACTCGCGTCGGGCGTCGATTTCGCGACGGCCGCGGCGAGTCAGCGTGTAGAAGTTGGTCCGACGGTCGCGCTGCCCCTTCTCGACGAGGCCCTTGTCGACGAGCGTGTCCAGGTTCGGGTAGAGTCGACCGTGGTGAATCTCTTTCTCGTAGTACGCTTCCAGTTCTTCCTTTATCGCGAGGCCGTGTGGTTCTTCTCTCCCGGAGATGACGTAGAGGAGGTCTCGCTGGAATCCTGTGAGGTCGTGCATCAGTACGTTCTAGTATTCTGTTAGTGTCTGAATCATTTAACTATGTCGTCCCGATAGGTGTCGGTGCCCGTGACAGGCCCGTATGCGGGGCTATTCGAGCTGTGAAACCTCCTTCAGTCAATCATCACGGCCCGTCAGATCTCGTCAGAAGGATTTCATTCTCGACAAAGGGTGCGCCGACGGGATTATTAACTTGGCTGACAAACTCAACGTATGCCCGAAGAAGTGCTTTTCGAGAGCGAACGGAAGATGGACCGAGGCGCCGTCGCGGAGTACCTCCGAACCCTCGCCGACAACCTGGACACGGGGTCCGACGTCACCCTCCGAGCTGGCGACCAGTCGGTGACGCTCCACCCGCCGTCACACGTCGAGTTCGAGGTCAAAGCGGAACGCGAGGGGCCCGCCGACGGCGACGGCGAACTGAGTATCGAGGTCGAACTGGAGTGGCCGGAGAACCCCAGCGACGACGCACTCGAAATCGAGTGAGAACAGCGCGGCTGCCTGTTATTGGTGGAGCGAAGTAAGTGGAAAGCGGTCGCCAAAAATGCGACCGCTTGCCGCCCTGAATTGGTCCCCGCTGACGCTTCGGCCCTCCAAGCGAAGCGTCACGTGAAGACTGGTGGGAGAATAACTTAAAAGTACCGGCACCGGCTCAGACCTGTTATCTGCCACACGTGAACCGCCGGGTCAGATGTGTTCCTCCTCGAGGACCCAGCCGAGCGCGCGTTTGTAGTGCGTGAACAGCATCCGCACGCGTTCGTGATTCATGTCCCCGCTGTCCAGCTGCTCGGCGAGGTACTCGTACTGCTCTCTGATTTCGGCCTCCGAGCGCATGACGTCGCCTACACGGCGAGCGCGGAACAATCTTGAGGCCAGGGCGACGAGGGGGAGATATGAAAGTGCGTGGCGAACGGGAGTGTCAGGACTGCGGGACGCGCTGGTCGTACTACGAGACGGGGAGCATCTCGTGCCCGGAGTGTGAGAGCGTCCACAGCGTCGGCGTCGGCGACCGGACGCGGCATACGGACTCGCCAGTGAGGCTCGACCTGACGCCCGTCCGGAACCGCATCGACGCCGACGCGACGCGGGACGTCGCGACCGCCGCGGCCGAACGGTGCCGGGAGTACACGCGACAGCGCGGCTTCATCGACGCCGGCGCCCTCCAGACGCTCGACGAGACGTTCGCCGCCGCCGTCGTCCTCCAGTACGTGGGCTCGCACGTGGCCCGCGAGCTGCGAGTCACCGACGACGAGGAGCTGTACTTCCTGGCGCTCCTCTCGGGGGCCGACCAGGGTGAGCGGCCCGGCGTCGACGAGCTGCCGTCCTCGCTCCGGGTCCCGTTCGGTCTGGCCGTTGCCCACGCCGTCGAAGCCTACCAGCGTGACGTCCGAACCTATCTCAACGACGACGAGGACGAGACGGCGCGACGGCTCTCCGGGCGAATCCGTGACCACCGAAAGCGAATCGAGGCGCTCGACGGCGACGTGGACCCGGCCGACGCCAACCGACTGCTCCACGCGGCGCGTGACCTGGGTCGGTTCGTCGCCGGCGAGGAGAGCGCCTACGTCACCGCGGACAACTGGCTCACCGGCATCGGCGGGTCAGTCACCTGACGCACGGAGCCGGGCCACCAGGTCGCGGTCCAGACACGCTTCGGGGACCGACTCCCGCCAGGCGACCCGCTCGATGTCTTCGCCATCGAGGCCCGGGTCGTCGGCCGTGATCAATGACTCGGGCGTCGCCCGGTAGGTCCCGAAGAAGAACGTCTCGCGCGCTTCACCGTGAGTCACCGTTACTTCAGTCACCGCCGCGAGGTCGTCGACGCGACACTCGACGCCGGTCTCCTCTAGAATTTCTCGACGGACGGCTTCGCTGCGCGTTTCGCCGGCTTCGACACCGCCGCCGGGGAGCTTCCAGCGGTCGTCCTCGTAGACGAGCAAGAGCCGGTTCGCGTCGTCCTCGACCAGCGCACCGACGGCCCAGACCAGGTCGCGGTCACCCCGGTCACGGAGTGCCCGCAGGCCCGACGCGTCCGTCTCGCGCGTGACGCGCCGGGTGAGAACCGGTCGGTCCGCGAACGCTGCGAGCGAGGGCATTCAGGGCAGGTCGACGTCGACGTCGTGCTGCAGGCTGGCCGCCTTGACCGTGTTGTACAGCAGCATCGCGCGCGTCATCGGACCGACGCCACCGGGCACCGGCGTGATGGCACCGGCGACGTCCTTCGCGCTCTCGAAGTCGACGTCGCCCACCAGCTCGTACCCCTTCTCGGTATCCGCCTCGACACGGTTGATACCGACGTCGATGACCGTCGCGCCCTCGCCGAGCATGTCGCCATCGACCATCTCTGGGACGCCAGCCGCCGCAATGACGATGTCCGCCTCGCGCGTTTTCGCCGCGAGGTCCTTCGTCCGGGAGTGACACACCGTCGTCGTCGCGTTGCCGCCTGGGGCCTTCTGGATGAGGAGGTTCGCCATCGGCTTGCCGACGATGTCGGAGCGCCCGACGACGACGGCGTCTTTACCCTCGGTGTCGACGCCGGCCGACTCGATGAGCTTCTGGATGCCGTGGGGCGTGCAGGGCTTGTACCGCGCGTTCCCCGCGACGAGGCGGCCGACGTTCTCGGGGTGGAAGCCGTCGACGTCCTTCAGCGGGTCGATGGCCCGGAGCACCTGTCGATCGTCGACGTGGTCCGGGACGGGCATCTGGACGAGGATGCCGTTGACGTTCTCGTCGGCGTTCAGTTCGTCGATGGTATCGTACAGCTTGGTTGCGTCGGTCTCGGGATCGATCTCGATGTCGATGGCCTCGATTCCGACCTCCTCGCAGTCGCGCTGCTTCATCGAGACGTACGTCTCGCTCGCGGGGTCATCGGACATCAGCACCGTCGCGAGCGACGGCCTGACGCCCGCATCGTCGAGCTGGTCGATACTCTCGGCGAGGCCGTCACGGACCGACTGGGCCAGTGCGTCGCCGTCGATAATCTCGGTCATTGTCTAGTGTGGCGTCACCGGGGGTTTTCTAAGGTGCGGATTCGCTCCGGTGTGCACTCCTGTGACACGCCAGCGGCGCCGTCGAACGGCTCGTCTCGGCGGTGAATATAGATAGCGTCGATTCGCCGGCCGTGAATACGAATTGACGCCACAGCCATACTACGGTCCGTCCTACGCCCGTCACGACACATGAGCCCGATTCCGTTTGTCTCCGGTCTCGAAGCAACACGGAGGACGGACAGATGACCGACGCCGAATCGAAGCGTGTCGAACTAGCCTACGGCGAGTTCGAGTGCGCCGGCGAGCGCGTGGTCCGTCTCGAGGACGTCGAGCGCGACGAGGCGTGGATTCGTTCGACGGTGTTCGTCCCGGTAGAGCCCTAGGGACACGGCTGGTCGGCCATCGACTGGCGCTCTGGCCCTTGCTCGACGGCTCGCATCGCACCACCATCGACCGTGACCAGCATCGCCTGCCCACCGTACCCGTGTTCCTGGTCGTGGCCGCGGACGACGACGCAATCGACACCAGCCGGGATTTCGACCGTCTCGGAACGAGTGAACGGGGCCGTCGAGTGCGCGTGGAGCAGGTCTCGTCGCCCCAACTGCTCTCCGTCGAACGTCTCGACCTGCCACCAGTCCGCGTAGCCGTCCTCGCCATCGTCGTCGTGGTACAGCGTCACGTCGAACCGGTAGTTCCGGTCACCGCTGTTCGTCACGGCCACGTCGGTCACGTTCGCTTCGCGGAGGTCCAGGTCGTCGCCCGTTGGCTCGTCAGTCGCCGAAGGGGTCGGCATATCCGTTGCTTCCGTGGCCGCCTGGGTCACGGGTTCGGACGGTTGCGCCTCGGGTGCAGAACCGTCGCCACAGCCAGCGAGGGTCGCCAGGGCTGCGACCCCTGCCGTGAGGACAGTCCGTCGCGTCCTGTCGAGGTCGGTCACACCGACCCAACGGGGCGAGCAGTAAAAAACCAGCCGGGAAACCCCCTCTTACGGTCGCTGCTTTCACTGTCAGGGTGTACAGTCATACTGTCAGCGAACCATTCTCTCTCATGGTTGCAGGACGTCTACTAGAGTGGCTCGTCAGGGACACGGTGCAAGAAGCGAATCGAGACGTGAGCCGAGTGAAGCGAAACGCGGTCAACGTCGTCACCCACCCCATCAGAACGCTCTTCAACATCGTCTTCATGACGCTCCTCTTCGGCGTGCTGTACACCATCGTTTACGACGGCGCGGCCGTCGCCACGGTGGACGCTGCCGAGGGCAACAGTCTGGCGATGGCGCTGGCTATCCTCCCGCCGCTGCCGATACTGGCGCTCATCGGGGCGGCCATGGTCGTGCTGGTCCCGCTCACGATGATCTTGCAGGGGTTCAAGAAAGACTGGGAACACTAAATCGGAAGCGTACTGGACTCGAACAGCGACCGACGCTCAGTCGTACAGCGGGTACTCGTCGGTGAGCTCGTCGACACGCTCGCTGACCTCGGCGACGACGGTTTCGTCCTCCGGAGCGTCGACGACCTCGTAGATGAGGTCTGCGACCTCGCGGCAGGTCTCCTCGTCGAATCCACGGGTCGTCAGCGCGGGCGTCCCGGCGCGGATGCCCGATGGGTTGAACGCGGAGCGCGTCTCGCCAGGGACCGTGTTGGCGTTCAGGACGATGCCGGCGTCCTCGAGTGCGGCCTCCACGTCCTTGCCCGTCGTGTCGGGGTGCGAGGGACGCAGGTCGATGAGGACCAGATGGTTGTCGGTGCCGTCCGAGACGAGTTCGAGGCCGTGCTCCTGGAGTCGCTCGCCGAGGGCCTTCGCGTTGTCGACGGTCTGTGCGGCGTACGCCTCGAACTCGGGTTCGAGCGCTTCGCCGAAGCCGACGGCCTTGCCGGCGACGTTGTGCATCAGCGGGCCGCCTTGCGAACCGGGGAAGACAGCCGAGTCGACGTCGTCGGCGTACTCCTCGTCACACATGATGATGCCGCCGCGGCCGGCGCGGATAGTCTTGTGCGTCGACCCGGTGACGAAGTCAGCGACGCCGACGGGCGACTCGTGGACGCCGGCGGCGACCAGACCAGTGATGTGCGCGATGTCGGCGAGGTGGTAGGCGTCCACGGCGTCGGCGGCTTCCTGGATGCGCCCGAAGTCGACCTCGCGCGGGTACGCCGAGTAGCCCGAGACGATGATGTCCGGCTCGAACGCCTCGGCTTTCTCTTTCAGAGCGTCGTAGTCGATGTAGCCCGTCTCCTCGTCGACCTCGTACTGCTCGACCTCGTAGACCTGGCCGGCGAAGTTCGCCGGGTGGCCGTGCGAGAGGTGGCCGCCGTGGGTCAGGTCCAGCGAGAGAATCTTGTCGCCGGGGTCGAGCACGGCGAGGTAGACACCCATGTTCGCCTGCGAGCCCGAGTGGGGCTGGACGTTGACGTGGTCGGCACCCCACAGCGCCTTGGCACGGTCGATGGCCAGTTGCTCGACGTCGTCGGCGAACTCACAGCCGCCGTAGTATCGCGAGCCGGGATAGCCCTCGGCGTACTTGTTCGTCAGTTCGGAACTCTGGGCTTCGAGGACCGCCTCGCTGACGTGGTTCTCGCTCGCGATCATCGCCAGCGTGTCGTTCTGGCGGGCGCGCTCGCCCTCCAGCGCGTCTGCGACAGCAGGGTCCGTCTCGCGGACTGTGTCGTAGGTCATATCGACTTCTCTGGACCCGCCCGACAATAAGCTACCCTTTGGGCGACCGTGTGAGAGCCAGTGACGAGCGCGAACACGAACCTGTCAGGTTCGAACTAATGGCTTTCTTCCGCTCGCTTAAGCAGCGGTCTGAAACACGATACGGGGGTATTTAATGGAGCCAAAATATTGTGGATGGCCGACACGAACCAGTACGTATTTAATCGACTCTCGCAGAGTTGGGACCGTACGTCACATGGGGGTGACTGAGATTGTGGGAGTAAACGACGAAGTCGACGCAGACCGGGGCACAGCCGAGACGACCGGCTTTCGTAGCGACTCCGAGACGGGACCGGCAGAGATCCAGGTCCCGGGGACGGTCATGGGCGTCGCGACCGGCCTGTCGTATCTGAGCGCGGCCCACCGCTCGATGGCGCCCGCTCGGTCCCATCCGGACCACCGGAGCCACCCGCCGCTCGTGACCGTTGGCGACACGGTCTCCGTCCCGCGGTCCGTCCGTGACCGGAAACCCGAGACCGGTATCGAACTCGCGGTGCCGGCGACCGTCTCGGACCTGTTCGTCGCTGCGCCGCTCGCGTACTATCTGGGCGCGGACCTGCGGGCCGTCGACCGGGACACCGCGGTCCTCACGGCGGCTGGGACGAGCGTCAGACGGCGGTTCGAGCGACGGCCGCAGTTCCAGGACCGCGTGGCCGCGCTCCTGAGACGCGTCTTCTACCTCGACTGTCTGGTTCGACGGGTCGACGCAGACACGAGTGCCGGCGACCTGCTCAGTCGGCTCGACCTCGACCCGGAGTCGGTCCGGTCGCTCTCGCCGGCCGGTCGACTGGAGCGCTATCTGGCGGTGCCCGACGACACGCTCGATGGCACACTGCCCGACTGGCACCTCGCGACGCACGTCCATCCCTCCATCGAACGGGCTCGATATCTCCCCTTCCTGCTCGACAAACTCAGTCTGGTCTACATCGCCGACGGGGCCGAGATGGAGCCACGGGACCTCCTCGACAGGACGTTGACCGACGCCTTCCCGACACGCGGTAGCGACTCGCCCGCGGAGTCGGTACTGGCGCCGTCGCTCGGTGCTGGCCGGTCACAGGCCTGGATGGCCCCGGGGACGCCCATCGACGCGTTCAAGACGACGCCGGCGGCCTTCGAGAACCGGGGGCGCTACCGTGACCGGGATACCGAGCCGGTATCGGTCGCCGTCGTCCGGAACGACGACGGGATGGCAGACGAACACGGGGCCGTCGCCGAGATATACCGCGGCGCGGACCGCTCGGTGGACGTCACCGTCAGCGAGCGACTGCGCACGGACGAGCTGGCGGCCGTGTTCGAAGCCGAGAACGACTTCGTGCATTTCATCGGACACTGTGACGACGCGGGCTTGCGCTGTCCCGACGGGAACCTCGCGTCGGACTCGCTCGGGGACGTGCGCACGCCCACGTTCTTCCTCAACGCCTGTGGCTCCTACGACGAAGGGCTGGCGCTGGTCCGCCGGGGTGCCGTCGCCGGTGCGGTGACGTTCACCGACGTCCTCGACAACCACGCCGCGTTGGTCGGCACCGCCTTCGCGCACCTGCTGAGTCACGGCTTCTGCCTCCAGCGAGCCATCGAACTGGCCCGCCGCCGTATTATGATGGGGAAGGACTACGCCGTCGTCGGTGACGGCACGTACGCGCTCGTCTCCCAGGGCACCCATCCGATAGTCGTGTGGCTCTCGGAGTGCGACGGCGGCTACGAGCTGGCCTGTGAGGTGGTCACGCCGCGCTCGGCCGGTGGGCACTACCGCGTCCCCTTCGCCGACGAGCAGACCCTCAACGGGACGAAGCGGACGTTCACCGTCGGTGCGGAGCGGCTGCCCGGGGAGCTGCGGGCGGCGTCGTTCCCGATCATCTTCGACGGCGAGTTCTACTGGTCCGACGACCTGGCCGCCCACCTCGAGTCGAGCGAGTAGCGCCGGCACCCGTATCCACCACCAAGAACACAAGTGTCGTCTCGCCGTTGCGAAATCGCTGCCCGCTCGAAGAACCCGCCAGAATAGCGCTACAGAACCGTTTTCCGGTTTGATAACGACGATTCGATGGTTTATTTATCCAGGTAGAAGGCGAGAGTGAGTCCTCCGCGATAGAATTCAACACGAGTTGGCCGGTAAAATTAAATATGATACTGGACTATATATCTAGCAAAGACAATGAGTACAAATCTGCTACAGGACGACATCGGAACCATCCTCACGTCCGTCTTCGACGCGGGTGAGACACTGTACGTCGTCAATCCCTCCGGGGAGACGATCTCCGAGTTCATCACGACGCTGGAGGATAGTTCGGCCCACCCCGAAGTCCGGATGCTCGCCGAGGAACGGGTCCTGAAAGATATCATGGACGACTTCATCCTGGCCAGCACCGCCGCCGACCTCATCGAGGCCGAGACGCTCGCACTGCGACTGCTGGCGGACGGCCCGAACCACTCGATCGCAGTGACGAGCGACGAGGTGTACGCGCTCGTCACCGTCGGAGACTCCGTCGCGGGCCTGGGGACGGACGACGACGAATTCGTCGGCGACGTCTTCGGGTTCTACGCGGACGTCTGGGACGACGCCGAGGCGTTCTCGCTCCGAACACCGCCGCTCTCGCTCGTCCAGGAGACGCTGGAGTCCGACATCGGCTCCGAGACGGCCGCCGACTTCGACGCGGTGCTCGGGTCGCTCGCGACCGCTCGCGGTGACGGTGACGGCCTGGACGAGGTGACAATCGCGCTCCTGGTCGCCGCGAAGAACGGCGAACTGCTGTACGACATCAGCAAGTGGGGGGAGGACATCGGCCTCGCGAGCAAGGCGACGTTCTCGCGGACGAAGACGAAGCTCGAGGACATGGGCCTCATCGACACCGAGAAGGTCCCCATCGACGTGGGCCGTCCGCGCCTCCGCCTCATGCTCGGCGACGAACGGCTGAAAGGGGCCGACACCGACGACCTGGCGAGTATCACCCAGAGTATCCTGGCGGCGTAAGGCGGACGGTGGCTGTGGGTTTTTCTATCTCCTCCGTGTCTCACCAGGCATGACCAGCATCGACGTCGCGGGGGAGGGCACTGCCACCGAGACCCTCCTCGCGGCGCTCTCGGACACGGACGCCGACGTACGACACAGTGAGGAACCCGACTTCGACGGCGCCGACATCGTCGTCGTCGTCGACAGAATCGCCGCTGACCGATTTGGGCGAGCGAACGAGCGAGCGGGCGCGACGGGAACGCCGTGGGTCGCGGTGGAGCTCGGTGGTGTCGGCGGCGTGCCGGTCGTCGACGCCGCGGTGAGCGGATTCGGCCCGGAGGTGGGGTGTTTCGACTGTCTCGCGTCCCGCGTCGCCGCGAACGTGACCGACCACGACGAGCCGGTGGAAGCCCCCGACCCCGGCGTACAGCGGTTCGCGGGAGCGGTCGCAGGTCGCAAAATCAGCCAGTTCCTCGACGGCGACGCGGTGCTCCCCGGGACCGTCATCGAGGTACCTCACGCCCAGCGTCAGTTCCTCCCGGTTCCCGGATGCACCTGCGCCGCGGATCCGGACCGCACGCTCAGGCAGGCAGACAGCGAACCCGACGGGCCGGCGCTGGCCCGTGCGCAGGAGGGACTCGACGAGCGGGTCGGCGTCGTCAGCGAGGTCGGCGAAGCGGAGTCGTTCCCCGCACCGTACTACCTGTCGACGCTGGCCGACACCTCGGGGTTCAGCGACGCGACGGTCCCACGGCAGGCCGCCGGCGTCGCCGTCGACTGGGACACCGCCTTCATGAAGGCGCTGGGTGAGAGCTACGAGCGCTACGCGGCCGGCGTCTACCGGAGCGAGTCGCTTCCCACCGGCCCGCCCGCACGGGTCGAGAACCCCGTCGAGCCCACAGCGTTCGTCCGGCCCGAGGGGTGGGACTGGAGCGGCGAGTCCATCGAGTGGTACCCCGCCGAGCGGCTCGACACCGGCGAGCGACACCACCTTCCGGCGGAGACGGTGTTGTACCCACCGCCCTCTCGTCGGGTCCGACCCCCGGTGACGACCGGACTGGGACTGGGAAGCACGGGGACAGAGGCGTTGCTCTCCGGACTCTACGAGGTCGTCGAGCGCGACGCCGCGATGCTCTCGTGGTACTCGACGTACGACCCGCTGGGTATCGCCGTCGAGGGCCACGACACCTTCGAGACGCTCCGTCGGCGCGCGGCGTCCGAGAACCTCGAGGTGACGCCACTCTTGCTCACACAGGACGTCGACGTCCCGGTCGTCGGCGTCGCAGTCCAGGGCAACGAGTGGCCGGAGTTCGCGCTCGGCTCGGCCACGTCGCTCGACCCGGTCGACGCGGCCACGGGCGCACTGGCGGAAGCGCTCCAGAACTGGATGGAACTCGACGGGATGGGGGCCACAGAGGCGCAGGACGCGGATGGCGCCATCGGGCACTTCGCGCGTCGACCGGACGCCGCGGCGTCGTTCGTCGAGACGGAGACGACCGTCCCGGTGGACAGCGTCGGTCCCGACTCGGTCCCCGAAGGTGAGGACGAACTGGCGAAACTTGTCGACCGGGTGACTGCGGCCGGACTCGACCCGTACGCGGCGCGCATCACGACCCGCGACGTCGAGCGACTCGGCTTCGAAGCGGTCCGTGTCGTCTGTCCGACCGCACAGCCGCTCTTCTTCGACGACCCCTACTTCGGCGAGCGCGCCGAACGGGTGCCCGAGTCGCTCGGGTTCGCGCCACGGCTCGACCGGGAGCACCACCCGTTCCCGTAGGTTGGCGCCGTTCGGGTGGGAAAATACGGAGGTTTAGATACCAAACGTCGCGCGCAGCATGTCGCGGGTCCCGGGCCCGAGGCCGACGGCCGTGACCGCGACCAGCAAGAGGAGCGCGTACCGCGGACTGTCCTCCAGGAACTCGTCGTTGAACAGCCACACGACAGCCGAGGCGACGACCAGTTTCACGATGAGGAACGGCCAGGAGGTCCCCAGGACGGCCGTGAGGTTCGCGGGCTGGAGCGCTTCGGTGGTCGAGATGATGAAGGCGTTGGCCGGGTGCTTCGGGTAGTAGGTCAGCGGGACACCCAGCGTGTCCAGCCAGTCCGCGAGGAGGACGTTCGCCACGCCGTCGATGGCGTGGCCCCAGATGACCAGCAGGCCGATGAGCCCGGTGCCCGAGTTCACCTCGGGCTTGAACGCCTCGAACGCCCGGTAGAGCCCGTAGGACAGCGCGGTCGCGATACCGACGGTGACGAGCAGGACCGACGGATACGCCGTCGAGTAGTCGGTGGTGACGGCGACGAACGACAGGTAGACGAGGGTGACGAGGACCAGGACCGACCCGGTGACCGCCGTCGCGCGGTAGTAGTTCTCGATGTACCCCTCCTTCTCGGCCCAGACGGCGGTCACCAGCGTCGCGAGCGTCAGCAGGAAGACGGTGCCGTAGATGACGGGGCTGATGATGAGCGAGCTGAGCGGGTACTCGACGAACGGCGTGAACCCGGCTTCGAGCGCTCGGTCGGTCGCGTCCTCGACGGTTCGCAGCGCGCCGCCCAGCAGCATGAACGGGACGAACGCGAAGTAGAGCTTCGGGTCCTCGGCGATGTCCAGGTTGTCGAGCAGGAGGTAGACGCCGACCAGCATGAAGATGAGGATGAGCATGTAGCCGACCTCGGAGACGACGGTGTAGCCCGGCTCGGCGACGATTCGTCCGTCCTGGATGGCCGCAGCACAGCCGCTCGTAAGCGCTTCCGGTCCGCTGGGCGTCATCACGGCGCAGCTGGCCGCTTTCGCGTCGGCGTAGACCGGGCCCCAGAAGTATCGCCAGAGGAACCCGTCCCAGACGACTCGCGGAACTGCGAGCGCCGCAACGATGCCGACGACGAGGATGGTGACGAACGAGGCGATCCAGAGCCGTTCCGGACCGTACTCGTCGACGACTCGTCCGAAGGTGTTCATGCGTCACAGACCGGCATCGGGAGATTTCAGGCTTCCGGTCCCGTGCGCCGTGTCCGGGAAATCAACCGGCTCGTCAGCTCAGTCTAGCGCGTCCGCAGCGGCGGCCAGCAGTTCGTCGTGAGCCTCGCCGTTCGAGGCGACGAGTCCCTCGCTGTCGAATTCCCACGGCTCGCCGTCCAGGCCGGTCACCGTGCCACCGGCCTCTCGGACCATGTGCACGCCCGCGACGGTATCCCAGAGGT
The DNA here is from genome assembly GCF_029338275.1 of Haloarcula ordinaria. Taxonomy (NCBI): domain Archaea; kingdom Methanobacteriati; phylum Methanobacteriota; class Halobacteria; order Halobacteriales; family Haloarculaceae; genus Haloarcula; species Haloarcula ordinaria. Next base: position 2,488,831 of record NZ_CP119789.1, read on the forward strand.
ACATCGGGGTCGTGCAGATAGCCCCGTCGAGGCCGCCGTCGGCGACGAACGCGAGCGTCGCCTGGAAACTGCCGATACGACGCATGTCGCCGAACCGTTCGACGACGGCGGTACAGAGGTCGCCGAACTCGGTCCGGTCGTCCCGGTCCCACCACCCGACCGGTGCGACGGCGAACGTCTCCGGGTCCGCTCGGTCGCTGACCGAGACGGTCCGACCGTCACGGGTGACGCTCTCCGGCCCCGCGGCGTACAGGTCGCCGGTGGCCGGGAGGTACGTAGCCGACCCGACCGCCGCGCCGTCGACGGTCGCCGCGACGCTCGTCGTCCACGTGTGTAACCCGCGGACGAAGTTGGCCGTCCCGTCGATTGGGTCGACGACCCACGCGGCGCCACTGTCGGGAACGGCGTCGAGCGCCAGCGGGTCGTCCGCATCGGACTCAGGGCCGACGAACTGCGTCAGTTCCTCCTCGCATACGAAGCCGTCGTCGGGGAACTCCTCGCGGATGGTCGCGACGACCTGCTGCTGGGCGTCCCGGTCCGTCTCGGTCACGTAGTCGTTCTTGTTCGCCTTCGTCTCGACGACCAGGTCGCCGCGGAACGCCTCGCGGGCGACAACGCCCCCGGACCGGGCGGCGCGTTCGGCGACCGCCGCTCGGTGGTGTTCATCAGCCATGTCCCCGTGTTCACAACCGACCCACTAACATCGCTCGGTCTGCTGACGGCTGTACTGGACACTCGGTGCGGCCGTGGTTCGCCTCGGGACGACGTCGTCCTGAGACGGCTGATGAACTCCACCCCAATGAAGCGCCGGGGTACTCGTCCGCGTCCGCTGCCGCTTCGGGTATCTCTGAAGCGGTCGGGCCACGGGACCACCGCCCCATAGTGACTACTGTACGTCATTCCGGTATCGACCGCACCACGGTGTGCGGTCGAACCGGGAAACAGGTACAGCAATCACTATCAGTCGGTTGCCTCGATCTCGGGGGTCTGCGACACGTCCGCCCCGCCCTCGACGACCACCCGGCCCGGGAGCGACGGGTCCGGCTGACGTCCAAGTGTCAACAGCCGCTCGGTGAGTGTAAGCTCCTCCGGACTCGGGTTCGGCTTCTCGATGGGTTCGTACTCGACGGCGACCCCGTCGGCGTCGGCCGCGATACGGACCGCTGCGAGTTGATACGAGGGATAGAACACCGGCGGGAGAATACCCATAATGCCGTCGCGGCGGTGCAGGCGCTTCAGCCACGTCCCGGTGTTGACCAGCACCCCATCGTCGACTGCCTGCACGCGCGGCCGGTGGGTGTGGCCGTAACAGAAGACCGCGGTCTCGGGAGTCTCGGCGAACACCTCACGGGCAGCCGTCTCGTAGGGGGTCTCGTCGTCGACAGTGAGCGCCGTCTCGAAGACGCCGAAGCGCTGGATGGTCTGGCGGACGTCGCGGCGGATGAGGTACAGCGGGATGCCGACCAGCAACACCAGCCCCGCCAGCGACACGTTGAGCACGAGCAGCGACCAGAGCACTGCCCCGGCTGGGCCGAACTGTGAGAGGAAGGTCGCGGTCAATTCGACCGGCACCGACCAGACGCCGGCGAGGTCGAGTCCCGCCAGCACGGCCAGCAGCGCGCTGACGTTGAACAAGAGCAAGAACGGGACCAGCGCGTAGCGCAGGACCGGATGCATCTCGAGGTAGAAGTACTTCGAGAGGAGCCAGACCGGCATCCGCTCGGTCGGCGTCACCGCCTGGACATCCCGGAGCCAGTTGTAGCGTCCGCGGTCCGACAGCCTGCCGGCTCGGCTCGTCACCAGGGTGTTGTAGTAGTAGCCAAGCGGCGTCGCGTGTGGGTTCCCCCAGTCCTCGATCCGGTTGTTCGGGTCGCGCTGGTGGCCGTGTTCGAAGTGGATGGTCCGGCCGTCTATCGGTCGGGTCATCGACTGCTCCTGGACGACGTCGACGTTGTAGTCGTCGAAGCGCTCGACGTACTCGTCGTAGACGGCGAGTTCGTGGTCGTGATTGCCCGGTAAGAGCGTAATCGGGGTGTTTTCACCTGTCGCGTGGAACTGCTCGAACAGTTCGGGGTAGGTCTCGACGAGCGCGTCGAACTTGGCGGGGCCCTCGATCTCCGTGAACTCCCACAGACCGAAGGCGTCGCCGTTGATTATCAGTTCCGCGTTCTCGTCGGTGGTCTCCAGCCGCGTGAGGAACTCGAGCAGTTCGTCGAGGAACGCGGCGTGCTCCAGCTGTTCGTCGCCGCCGATGTGCAGGTCACTGATGACGTAGTACACCGGCTCGGTAGCGTCGGTCACTGGCTACGGCTTTGGACTGGGATTATATGGGGTTTTCCTCGTCGTTCGAGCAGTCGCTCACGACGACCCTACGGGAGCGGGTTTTGCGTGCGCCGCCGGTCGAGTGACTACCTGGGTTGGTGCGCAGGAATTTGCGAGGGAAGACCGCTCCGTGCGAGTCTTCCAGCACTGTTTGCGAGGGACCGCGGTAGGTCCAACAGTGCGAGGGAAGGGATTTGAACCACGGAAAGACGGTCGCGACGGAGTCGCGCTGCGACTTTCCTGCTTCAAACCCTCCGTTTGCATCTTACTCGGCGCGTCGTGCGCCTCGTGCGATGCGAGGGAAGGGATTTGAACCCTTGGACCCCTACGGGAGCGGATCTTGAGTCCGCCGCCGTTTCCTGGCTTGGCTACCCTCGCACGCGTCTCTCGACCAACCACCGTCCAGGGTCGGGCACCGCGATTGGTCCGGTAGAGAGTCACGCCGACTCGTATAAAGGTGCCACGGAAACGCGTCGCCGAACGTCGTCGCGATGCCAGCACTCGTACCAGTTTACTCCAGATAGGGCGTCTCGATGTCGATCTCGACGGGGAGGAACGCGTTCAGCCGGGTGGTGACGCCGTCGAACAGGGTGATGAGCGGCGAGAGTCCCATCTCGACGTACCGGACCGGGGCGGCGACGGTCAGCGCCCAGTCTTTCGCGTTTGCGAGTCCATACGCCTTGGGCACGATCTCGCCGAACAGCAGGATGAGGACGCTCGTGAGGACGGTGGTCGCGACGACCGCTGGACCGGGGGGCAGCGACTGCGCCACGAGGACCGTCACGATGCTCGCGATGGCGATGTTGACGATGTTGTTGCCGACGAGGAGCGTCACGAGAAGGCGGTGTGGGTCGTCGAGCAGTTCCTCGAGCACCTTCGCACGGTCATCGCCCGTCGTCGCTTGCGCGTCGATCCACTCACTGGGCAGGGAGAACACCGCGATCTCCGAACTCGAGAAGAACGCGCTCAACGCGAGCAACGACACGACGGCGACGGCCCCACCGGCCAGAACGAGTACACTGGTCATGGCCTGGCATCGGAGAGCCGAGTCAATAAGCCGTCGCTCTCCTCGGGCCCGCCCACCGGAGGATTCACCCGGCCCGCGAGCGAAGGGTGGCTATGGACGACCACACGCGGGATCCCTCCGTCGCGCCCCCCAGTGGGAACCCGGCCGGCTGGCGCGCCGACGGCCAGTGGGAGCACGCCACCCTCCGGCAGGCGGTGGTCCACGGCGTGCGACTCTACAACTCCGGTGAGTTCCACGAGTCACACGACTGCTTCGAGGACGAGTGGTACAACTACGGCCGCGGGAGCACCGAGAGCAAGTTCCTCCACGGGATGGTCCAGGTGGCCGCGGGCGCGTACAAGCACTTCGACTTCGAGGACGACGACGGGATGCGCTCGCTCTTTCGAACCTCGCTGCAGTACTTCCGCGGCGTCCCGAACGACTACTACGGTGTCGACCTGCTCGACGTGCGGACGACGGTGACCAACGCGCTGTCGGACCCCTCGGTGCTGGAGGGATGGCAGATACGGTTCGACGACGGCTACCCCACTGCCAGGGACGTCGACTTCGAGTACGCCGAGCGCCTGGACTGACACGCCGAATCCACACGACTCTAAAGGCTGGCTTCCCAACGGACGGTAGATGCGAGTCGAGCAGCTGGGTGATGGCGAGCCGGATATCGCGATAGTCGGGAGTATCCACGGCGACGAACCGTGTGGTCGCGACGGCATCGAGGCCGTGCTCGCCGACCCCCCGACAGTGAATCGGCCGGTGAAGTTCATCGTGGTCAACGAGGAGGCGCTGGCGGCGAACCGCCGCTACGTCGACGTCGACGTGAACCGAATCTTCCCGGGTGACCCGGACAGCGACGTCCGCGAAGTGCGCCTCGCCGCCGAACTCGCGGCGGAGATACGTGACTGCACGGTGCTCTCCTTGCACTCCACGCAGTCGTACGACGACATGTTCGCGCTCGTCGACGAGGTGACGCCGCTGGCACGGGAGGTCATCCCGAAGCTGTCCGTCGACGCCATCGTCCGGACGAAGGGGAACAACGAGGGACGACTCTTCTCGGTGGCGCCGGAGGCAATCGAGGTCGAGTGTGGCTACCAGGGGTCGGAGGAAGCCGCGGCGAACGCCGAACAGGTAATCCGCGAGTTCCTCGACGCATTGGGCGTGACAGACACGGTCGCGACGATTCGGAACGCGTCGCTGCCCGTCTTCCAGCTGGGCGACCCGATCCCGAAGTCGACCGCCGACCGCTACGAGGTGTTCGTCCGGAACTTCGAACGCGTCGACGCCGGCGAGGAGTTCGCCGCTGTCGACGGCGAGCCGGTCGTCGCCGAAGAGCCGTTCCATCCGGTCTTGCTCTCGCCGGAGGGCTACGAGGACGTGTTCGGCTATCGGGGTGCGAAGGTCGGCGTCCTGGACTGAGTCACTCCTCCGGCGCCTCGAACTCCACCATCGTCAGGTCGCGGTCCAGCATGCAGTAGTCGTGTGGCGGGTCACCGACGATGGTCTCGATGCGGTACTCCGAGTCGAACTCGGCACCGGCCGGTTCACAGTAGGGGTGACTCGGGCACTCGGTGTGGGGACAGGGGCCGGCGAGCGATGCCTTGCTGCCGGCGAACGCGCCCTTCGTCGGGACGTTGGCGCGTATCGGCGCGGCCTCGACCTCGACGGCCCGGACGCCGCCCTCGTGGACCGCGCAGTCGAGCGTCTGGCCGTTCTCGCGGACGTCGGAGATGCGGTACCGGCGACCGGGCGTGAGGTTGAGACACTGCGTGCGGTACGGACAGCCAGCACAACCGCTGGCCTCTCCGTGGTAGACGAACTCCTCGCCCACCTCTGCGAGGCGGGTGCCGACGAGCGTGACAGTTGACATAGCCGTGTCTACTCCGCGGCGGCAGTTAAGGGTCAGGACCGGCCGGTGCGCTCGTCGAGTTCGTCGAGGTACTCCGGACGGGGCACCTGATAGAGCGCCCGGTAGTCGAACTCGCCGGTCGCGAACCGGTTCGCGAGGTCCACGGCCCCCGCGACGGCGCTGTCCCGGTCGTCGTACCGGTCGGCGCTCGCGTCGACGTCGGGTTCCAGGTAGAGCGTCACGAACCAGTCGTCGCCAGTGCGGTCCGCACCGGGCCGGCGGGTCCGCCGGCCCCGGGTGAGGTAGATGGTCGGCAGACACGGCGCTGGGAACGCGTGGCTGTCGAAGACGTCCGGACGGTACGCGAGCACGAGCTTCTCGGCGCTCTCGGTCCACACCGTCCAGTCGTCGGCCAGCGAGTCCAGTCCCATATCGGACCCCTCTGGTCCGGGAAACATGAAGGCCGCGGTCGCATCCGGAAGACGGGTATATAAGTAACGCCGTGATGTCTTGGGAGGTGTTGGCATACCATCGCCGCGCTGTCGGTGTATTTCAACTGCATATCTGTCTGTAAAAAGACGGAACTTAAGGGGGATGGGGAAAAGGCTCATATGCCTGAAGCCCTCAAACAATAAATAGTATCGGAAGCAGTCCCGCACTGTCCCCGCTACCGTCCCGGGCAACCGTCCTACCCCGCTCGGGAGTCAGACATGGCAAGGATTCGTACTACTGCCGACCCACTGCCCCGGGTCGGTCGTCGGCCGCTGGCAAGCACGCGCAGAGCGGTCGATAGACGCCGGGCCAGGACTGCAACCGACACACCTCGCGGGCCCCGCCCGCCTCGTTCCGTGGTCGAACACCACAGCGTGCTGTTTCGAGACCAACCTACGACGATAGCATGAGCAAGAACAAAGAGACACTCGAAGCGCTGAGCAGGGAGTACCGTGATTCGATACCGGCGGACCTCCGGACGACACACACGTTCGACTGGTATCTCGACCAGCTCTACGAGGAGCCGCGGATCGGCCGGAACGCCCACCAGCGCGTCGCGGACATGTTCGACTTCTACGGGACGTCGTACGACGAGGACGCCGGTGTCGTCGAGTACGAACTCGCGAGCGAGGACCCGCTCAACGACGGCGAGAACACGTTCTACGGCCGCGTCATCCACGAGGCCATCCACGAGTTCGTCAACAAGGTCAAGTCCGGCGCCCGCGGCCTCGGGCCCGAGAAACGTATCAAGCTCCTGCTGGGCCCGGTCGGGTCGGGCAAGTCCGACTTCGACCGCCAGCTGCGCCGGTACTTCGAGGACTACACACGCCGCGACGAGGGACGGATGTACACCTTCCGGTGGACGAACCTCGGCGACGTCATCCACGACCAGGACCCGGCCGACGACGTGGTCCGGTCACCCATGAACCAGGACCCCATCGTCCTCCTCCCACAGGAACAACGCGACCGCGTCATCGACGATATCAACGAGGAACTCGACGCTCCCTACACCATCCGCAACGAGCAGGCGCTCGACCCCGCCTCCGAGTTCTACATGGACAACCTGCTGGCTCACTACGACGACGACCTGCAGGCCGTCCTCGAGAACCACGTCGAGATCATCCGGTTCGTCGCCGACGAGAACCAGCGCCAGGGTATCGAGACGTTCGAACCGAAGGACAAGAAGAACCAGGACGAGACGGAGCTGACCGGCGACGTCAACTACTCGAAGATCGCCATCTACGGCGAGTCGGACCCCCGGGCCTTCGACTACTCCGGGGCGTTCTGTAACGCCAACCGCGGCCTGTTCTCCGGCGAGGAGCTGCTGAAGCTCCAGCGGGAGTTCCTCTACGACTTCCTGCACGCCAGCCAGGAACAGACCATCAAGCCGAAGAACAACCCCCGCATCGACATCGACCAGGTCATCGTCGGCCGGACGAACATGCCCGAGTACCGGGACAAGAAGGGCGACGAGAAGATGGAGGCGTTCAACGACCGCACGAAGCGCATCGACTTCCCCTACGTCCTCCAGTACGAGGAGGAGGCCCGCATCTACCGGAAGATGCTCCGCAACGCCGACCTTCCGGACATCAAAGTCGAGCCACACACCCTCGAGATGGCCGGCCTGTTCGGCGTGCTGACCCGCATCGAGGAACCGGACACGAAGTCGATCGACCTCGTGCAGAAGGCCAAGGCCTACAACGGCGAGATCGACGAGGCCGACGACGTCGACGTGAAGAAGCTCCGCGAGGAGGCCGACCAGCGGGCGGACATCGGCGAGGGGATGGACGGCGTCTCTCCGCGGTTCATCGGCGACGAGATCGCCGAAGCCATCATGGACTCGATGCACCGCGACCGGCAGTTCCTCTCGCCGCTGACGACGTTCAACCACCTCGAGGGCAACCTGGAGAACCACGGCTCCATCGACGAGGAGATGTTCGACGAGTACTACCGCTACCTCGAACTCGTCCGCGAGGAGTACAAGGAGCGGGCCATCGAGGACGTCCGCCACGCGCTGGCCTACGACATGGACGAGATCCAGCGCCAGGGCGAGAAGTACATGGACCACGTGATGGCCTACATCGACGACGCCACCGTCGAGGACGAGCTCACGGGCAGGGAGCAGGAACCCGACGAGCAGTTCCTCCGGTCGGTCGAGGAGAAGCTCAACCTCCCCGAGGACCGCAAGGACGACTTCCGACAGGAGGTCTCGAACTGGGTCTCCCGGCGCGCCCGCGAGGGCGACACGTTCAACCCGCAGGACAACGACCGCCTGCGCCGTGCGCTCGAACGCAAGCTCTGGGAGGACAAGAAGCACAACATCAACTTCTCGGCGCTGGTGTCGAGCTCGGAGATGGACGACGACGAGCGCAACAAGTGGATCGACGCGCTCATCGAGCAGGGCTACGGCGAAGAGGGCGCAAAGGAGGTGTTAGAGTTCGCCGGTGCCGAGGTCGCAAAGAGTGAGATGGAAGAGTAATGTCGGGTGAGGAGTTCATCGGACGGGCGGACGAATCGCTGGACCGGACCTACGAGGCCCCGATGAGCCTCGGCGAGTACGTCGACACGGTCCTCGAGGAGCCCGAGATAGCCTCCCACGCGTCGAAGTACCTGCTCGCGGCTATCGAGGACGCCGGGACGCGGACGGTCATCGAGGAGGGCGACGAGAAACAGCGCTACCGCTTCTTCGATGACCCGCACAACGACGGCGAACACGCCATCCTCGGGAACACCGAGGTGCTGAACCGGTTCGTCGACGACCTGCGCTCAATCGCCGCCGGCCGCGGGAAAGACGAGAAGATAATCTGGCTCGAAGGCCCCACGGCGACTGGCAAGTCCGAGCTCAAACGGTGTCTCATCAACGGGCTGCGTGAGTTCTCGAAGACGCCAGCCGGCCGGCGCTACACCGTGGAGTGGAACGTCGCCGGCGCGGGCGAGGACGACCCGGGCCTGACCTACGGCAGCCAGACCGTCGAGGACGAGGACGACTGGTACGAGAGTCCGGTACAGGTCCACCCCCTGACCGTGTTCCCCGAAGACGTGCGACGCGAGATACTCGACCGGGTGAACGAGCGGCTCGACGACCACATCGAAGTCCGCGTCGACGGGCAACTGGACCCCTTCTCGCGGGAGGCCTACGACTACATCGAGGAGCAGTACCGCCGACAGGGCGTCAGGAACCTGTTCTCCTCGGTGACCGACCCGAAGCACCTCCGTGTGAAGAACTTCGTCGTCGACGTCGGTCGCGGAATCGGCATCCTCCACTCGGAGGACGAGGGGACCCCCAAGGAGCGCCTCGTCGGCTCGTGGATGCACGGGATGCTCCGCGAGCTGGACTCCAGGGGCCGGAAGAACCCCCAGGCGTTCAGTTACGACGGCGTCCTCTCGCAGGGCAACGGCCTGCTGACCATCGTCGAGGACGCAGCCCAGCACGCCGACCTGCTCCAGAAACTGCTGAACGTCCCCGACGAGAGCCGGGTCAAACTCGACAAGGGCATCGGAATGGACATCGACACGCAACTCGTCATCATCTCGAACCCCGACCTCGAAGCCCAGCTCAACCAGCACGCCGAGCGCGAGGGGCAGGACCCGCTGAAAGCGCTGAAACGACGGCTCGACAAGCACGAGTTCACCTACCTGACGAACGTCTCGCTGGAGGCCCAGCTGCTCCGGCGGGAGCTGACCAACGAGACGACCGTCTGGGACCCGAGGTCCTGGGAGGATCTCGAAGACCGGATTCAGGAGCCGCTGACGATTACGGTCCGCAGCGACCTGGACACGGTGACAGAGAAGGAGCTGGCGCCTCACGCCGTCGAGGCGGCAGCGCTGTACGCCGTCGTCTCGCGGCTGGATACGGCCCAGCTACCCAACGGCCTCGACCTGGTCGACAAGGCGCTGCTGTTCGACCGGGGGTACCTGATGGAGGGCGACGAGCGGCTGGACATCGAGGACTTCGACCTCCAACCGACGGACGACGACGGGGAGCACGGCATCCCAGTCACCTACGTGCGAGACGTCATCGCAGACCTGCTCCACGAGACGCAGGACCGCCATCACCCCGACTTGCCCGTCGAACACGTCATCATGCCCCGTGACGTGCTGAACGCCGTCGCGGACGGCCTCGACGACGCGCCGGTGTTCTCGGCCGGCGAGGCCGGCGAGTACGAGGAGCGCGTCGTCCAGGTGAAAAACGAGATATTCAGCGAACAGGAACGGGACGTCCTCGACGCACTGATGCGGGACAAGCGGGTCGACGAGGCCACCGTCGAGGAGTACATCGAGCACGTCTACGCCTGGGAGTCCGACGACCAGATTACGAACGACCGCGGCGAGTTCGTCGACCCCGACCCGCTGAAGATGAAGGTGTTCGAGATAGAGCACCTCGGCCGGTTCGACGAGTCGAACTACAGCGGCAACGACCCGGACGAGGCCGTTCGGTCGTTCCGGACGGACAAGATAATCACCGCGCTGAACCGCCACGCGTGGCAGCGCCGCGACGAGGAGTTCCGCGTCAGCGATGTCAACCCGAAGGAGATTCCGGTCATCAAGACCGTCCTCGGCAGCCACGACTGGGACGACGTCCGACGGACCTACGAGGACTTCGACCCACGACAGTGGGACAACCCACCGTCCGGCACGCAGACGGCCCGCCTCAAGCAGAAGGCGACGGAGAACATGGTCGAGATGTACGACTACAGCCCCGCGTCGGCCGAACTGACCAGCCGACACGTCATGAAACAGGTGAGCTACCGATGGGACTGAAAGACGACCTCGAACGGTACCGCGAAGTCGGTGAGGAGCGCCGCCAGGACTTAGCGGAGTTCATCCAGTACGGCGACCTTGGCCAGTCCCGTGGCGACAGCGTCCGAATCCCCATCAAAATCATCGACCTCCCCAGCTTCGAGTACGACCAGCGGGACAAGGGCGGGGTCGGCCAGGGCGAAGGGGCAGAGCCGGGGGACCCGGTCGGCCAGCCACAGCCTCAGCCGGGCGACGGCGACGAGGACGGGGAACCCGGCGAGGAGGGTGGCGAGCACGAATACTACGAGATGGACCCCGAGGAGTTCGCCCAGGAGCTCGACGAGCAGCTCGGCCTCGACCTGGAACCGAAGGGGAAGAAGGTCTTAGAGGAGACGGAGGGCGACTTCACCGACATCACCCGGACCGGTCCGTCCAGCACGCTCGACTTCGAGCGCCTGTTCAAGCAGGGACTGAAGCGCAAACTCGCGATGGACTTCGACGAGGAGTACGTCCGCGAGGCGCTGAAAGTCGAAGGCTGGGGGCCGGCGACGGTGTTCGAGTGGGCTCGCGAGCGACACATGCCCGTCTCGAAGGCCTGGATAGACGACGCCTACGACGAGCTCGACGGCGACGAGAAGTCGACGTGGGCTTCCATCGAGGAGATGGAGGCTAACGTCGAGAAGGTCGATACGCCGACGCGGATCCGCCGGGACGGAATCGAGCAGATTCCGTTCCGCCGTGAGGACGAGCGCTACCGCTACCCCGAAATCGTCGAGGAACGGGAGAAGAACGTGGTCGTCGTCAACATCCGCGACGTCTCCGGGTCGATGCGCCAGAAGAAGCGCGAGCTCGTCGAGCGGACGTTCACACCGCTGGACTGGTATCTCACCGGGAAGTACGACAACGCGGAGTTCGTCTACATCGCCCACGACGCCGACGCCTGGGAGGTCGACCGCGAGGAGTTCTTCGGCATCCGCTCGGGCGGTGGGACGCGCATCTCCAGCGCCTACGAACTCGCCGCGGAGGTGCTCGAATCCGAGTACCCGTGGAGCGAGTGGAACCGCTACGTGTTCGCCGCCGGTGACAGCGAGAACTCCTCGAACGACACCGGAGAACGGGTGATCCCGCTCATGGAGCAGATTCCGGCGAACCTCCACGCCTACGTGGAGACCCAGCCCAGCGGGAACGCCATCAACGCGACGCACGCAGAGGAGGTCGAACGGAACTTCCGCGACACCGACAACGTCGCGGTGGCGTACGTCACGTCGCCGGAGGACGTCATCGACGCCATCTACGAGATTCTCAGCACGGAGGACAAATGAGCACCGACGATAGATTCGCCAAACAACGCATCGCAGCGAACCTCGAGGAACCCGTGGCCGAAGCGGGCAACCTCGCCCGGAAGCTCGGCCTCTCGCCGTACCCGGTGAACTACTGGATCGTCGACTACGACGAGATGAACGAGCTCATCGCCTACGGCGGGTTCCAGAACCGGTACCCGCACTGGCGCTGGGGGATGCAGTACGACCGCCAGCAGAAACAGAGCCAGTTCCTCGGCGGGAAGGCCTTCGAGATCGTCAACAACGACGACCCCGCACACGCCTTCCTCCAGGAGTCGAACACCCTGGCCGACCAGAAGGCCGTCATCACCCACGTCGAGGCCCACGGCGACTTCTTCGCCAACAACGAGTGGTTCGGCCTCTTCGCGGACAACCCCGACGCCGCCGGGATGCTGGCCCGACACGGCGAGACCATCCGGGAGTACATGCAGGACCCGGACATCGCTCGCGGCGACGTCGAGCAGTTCATCGACCACGTCCTCTGTCTGGAGGACAACATCGACCAGCACGAGCCCTACAGCCCCGTCGAGACCGTCGAAGAGCGCCTCGAGGAGATAGAGGGCGTCGACCCCGAAGACCAGCTCGAGAACCTCGACCTCTCGGAGGAGGTGAAGCGACAGGTCTTCGACGAGGAGTGGCTGGAGGCCCAGGCCGACGACGGCGAGAACGTCACGTTCCCGGCCGAACCGGAGAAAGACGTCCTCGGATTCCTGCGCAAGCACGGCAAGCAGTACGACGAGAGCGCCGAACGGGCCGTCGAGATGACCGACTGGCAGAAGGACCTGCTCGAACTGTTGCGCCGCGAAGCGTACTACTTCGCCCCCCAGAAGATGACGAAGGTCATGAACGAGGGCTGGGCGGCGTACTGGGAGTCGCTGATGATGACCGGCGAGCGGTTCGCCGGCGACGACGAGTTCGTCCTCTACGCCGACCACATGGCCCAGGTGCTCGGGTCGCCGGGGCTCAACCCGTACAAGCTCGGCCTCGAACTCTGGGAGTACGTCGAGAACACCGAGAACCGGCGGGAGGTCGTCGAGCGGCTCCTCAGAGTCGACGGAGTGTCCTGGCGGAACTTCACCGACGTCGTCGACTTCGGCGAAGTGCAGTCGCTGCTCGAACCCCCGGCGTGGGTGACCGACGTCGTCGGCCACCTCGACGACATCGACCCCGAGGACCCGCGGGTCGACGCGGACGCGCTGGCTGCCGCCCGCGCGGGCGAATTCGACGTGGAGTCGTATCCCTGGAAGGTACTGACCTACGACGGGATGGCCCAGCGCCACTACTCGCTGCTCAAGCCGCAGTTCCGGGGCTTCCTCTCGCGTATCGGGAAGTCCGAACTGGAACGCCTCTCGCGGTACATGTTCGACGACGCGCGGTACGACTCTATCGAGGCGGCGCTCGAAGACGTCGACTACACCCGCGGCTGGGAGCGGATGCGAGAGATCCGCGAGAGTCACAACGACGTGACCTTCCTGGACGAGTTTCTGACCCAGGAGTTCGTCGACGACAACGACTACTTCACCTACGAGTACACCCACGCGTCCGGCGACTACCGCGTCACCTCGACCGACCACGAGGACGTCAAGAAGAAGCTGATGCTGCAGTTCACCAACTTCGGCAAGCCGACCATCGTGGTCGAGGACGGCAACTACCGCAACCGCAACGAGCTGCTCCTCGCCCACCAGTACAACGGCGTCATGCTGAACACCAGCAAGGCCATCGACGTCCTCAAGCGGGTGTTCGAGCTCTGGGGACGACCGGTGAGCCTGCTGACAATCGTCAAGGAGTTCGACGACCACGACGTGGAAGTGGCCAGGCGGCGTGACCGCGAACCCGAACCCAGGGAGGTCGGCAAGCGCATCGAGTACGACGGCGAGAACGTCGTCGTCAACGACGTGGACTGGGCGGCGGTCGAGCATCTCGCCGCGACGGACATCGACTACAACACCAAACCGGAGGAGTGGCTCTGAGTCGGAGACGGGCGTGACGCTTTCGGCAGTGTGGGTCGAGCTGTTGGTATGGGAAGCGAACGCATCCTGGTCTCGACGGACCGACGACTCTCTGTCGTCGACATCACCGAGAAGGTACAGAACGCCGTCCCGCCGGACCTTCAGGGGACCTGCACCGTGTTCGCCAGGCACACGACAACCGGTATCACCGTCAACGAGGCGGAGTCCCGACTGCTCGACGATTTCGAGACAGCGCTCTCTGACATCGTCGCCGACGAGGGGTGGGAGCACGATTCCCTCGACGGCAACGCCGACTCGCACGTCCGGGCGATGCTCGTCGGCCCGAGCGAGACGATACCCGTGATGGACGGCGACCTCGACCTCGGGACCTGGCAGTCCGTGTTACTGGTCGACTGTGACGGCCCGCGAGAACGCGCTATCGACGTCTGCTGGTGACCGGCGCGGAGACGGGTCAGTCCCGCGTGGCGTAGTCGTCGCCGTATATCTCCCGGAGTTTGGCCTCGAACTCGGTCCGGATGTTGCGCCGCTTCTTCTTCATCGACGGCGTCAGGAGGTCGTTCTCGGCCGTCCACTCCTCCGGCACGAGTGCGAACTGCTTGATGCGCTCGACCTTCTCCAAGGCCTCGTTTTCCGCGTCGATGGCCTCCCCGACCCACGTACGGACGCGGTCGTCGGCACAGCGTGCGTAATCGTCCGCCGGCAGGTCGATGCCCTCGCGGTCCGCCCAGCGCTCGAGGTTCTCGAAGTTCGGAACGACCAGCGCGCCGATGAACTTCTGGTCGTCGCCGACGACCATTATCTGTTCGACCCGGTCGCTTGTCGCGAAGCGTTCCTCGATGGGTTGCGGGGCGACGTTCTTCCCGGTCGAGAGGACGAGCACCTCCTTGATGCGGTCGTGGTAGACGAGGAAGTCGTCGTCGGTGTGCTCGACGATGTCGCCGGTGCGGAACCACTGTTTGCCGTCGATTTCCGTGAAGGCGCGCTCGGTCGCGCCGGGCTGTTTCCAGTACCCACGGGTGACGTTTGGCCCGTCGACGAGCAGTTCGCCAAGCCGACCCTCGACGTCGTCGAACTGCTCGGCGTCGACGACGCTCTCGTCGATGTGGACGTCGACGTCTACGACGGGCGCGCCGAGCGTCCCGGGTCGGACGTCCTCGGGCGGGTTGATGGTGAGGATGGGCGACGTCTCCGTGAGCCCGTACCCCTCGATTATCGTGAGGTCCATGCCCAGGAACGTCTCGCAGAGTCGCTTCGAGAGGGTCCCGCCGCCGCTGACCATGAACTCCAGTTCGCCGCCGAGGTTCTCCTTGACGGTGCTGTAGACCAGTCGGTCGGCGATGGCGTGCTTGAGACCGAGGACGAGCCCTGGGTCCTCGGTCCGAGTACGCTCGCGCGCCACGTCCATGGCCCACTCGAAGATGCGTTCCTTCACCGATGATTCGGCGGCCTGAGTGCGCATCGAGTCGAAGATGCGCTCGTAGACCCGTGGGACGCTCGCGCCCATGTGGGGCTGTATCTGCTGGATATCGTCGGCGAGCGTGTCCGGGTTCTCGACGTACCCGACAGTCGCGCCCGACGCGAACATGAAGAAGTGCCCGGCGAGTCGCTCGAAGACGTGTGCCAGCGGCAGGAACGAGATGGAACGGGTTCCGGGCTCGACGCTCGCGAGGTCCGGATGCTTGTCCGGCCGCGGGCCGAGGCGTTTGCGCGCCTGGTTGACGTTCGAGCGGAAGTTCTCGTGAGTCAGTTCGACGCCCTTCGGTCGTCCCGTCGTCCCCGAAGTGTAGATGAGACTCGCGAGGTCCTCTGGGTCGCGCTGGTCGAGCCAGGACTCGTAGGCTGCCTCGTCGAACGCATCTCTCCCTCGGTCGTGGACGGCGGCGAGCGAGTATACGTCCTCCCGGTCGACGTCGGTGTCGTCCATCACCACGATGAACGACAGTGAGAGGTCGTCTTCGACCTCGAGGACTCGGCGGAGCAGCTCCTCGTTCTCGACCACGACGGCGTCGGCGTCCGGGTCGTCGAGCAGGTACTGGACCTGGTTGGAGGAGGACTCGCTGTACACCGTCGTGACGACGCCACCGGCCGAGAGCACGCCGAAGTCACAGAGCGCCCACTCCATCCGGGTGTTGGCGAACAGCCCGACCCGGTCGTCGGGCTCCATCCCGAGGTCCCGGAACCCAGCGGCGAGGTGCTTGACGATATCGTGCATTCGCTCGTAGGAAATAGTCGCGTACCCGCCCGGTGGGGCCGTCGAGATGACGTCCTCGCCCAGCGTCCGGTCGTAGACGCCGCCCTTGTACATCTGGGCGGGCCGGTCGGCGTTACGCTGTGCGGTCTCGGCGAACAACTCGCCAATCGTGTTGGTTCCGATGACGTCGTCGGTGTACCCTTCTTCGGCGTCGCGCCACGCCGGTCGCGAGTCGTCGCCTGACATAGACACCGATACAAGCTGCCGAGTCAAATATATAAGGGAAGTTAACGGCTACTCCGTTTCGAATCGTTTCCGCAGAACCGCCTCAGTTCGAACGGTGTCCTACCACACCCCGCTTCACAGCCGCATTGGTCCGGTCAGTTCACTCGATGTCGATGTCAGTGCCCTCGTCGGAACTGTTCTCGACGAAGAACTCGACCTCGAGCACGCCGTTGCGGTAACTCGCGTGCACGTCCTCGGGGTCAGGACTGGCCGGGAGCGAAATGCGCTCGTGGACGGTCCGTCGGCGCGACTCGTACTCGTCGCCGACCTCGTGTTCGCCACGGATGACCAGCAGGTCGTCGTGGAGCCGCAGCGAGAGTTCGTCGCGCTCGAACCCGGGGATGTCGGCCAGCACGACGAAGCCCGAGTCGGTCTCGTCGATGCTGATGCCCGCGTCCCAGGCGTCGGCCGCGAGTGCGGGCCGGTCCCAGTCACGCCGCATCTCGTCCCAGTCGCTTCGCACCTCGTCCCAGCCGCCGAACATCTCGCGGCGCATCTGGTCGAAGAGCTGTTCCATGCTGTCGAAGGGGTATCTTCGGGTTCCCATAACACCGTACTGATGGCTGTTTGAAAATATAAAGTAGTAGTCACCTGTGCTAGCAGCAGGCCAGTCCATCGGTGGACGGCGAGGTACGTGTGTGGGCATTGGGCTACAGGTCTGTCGGCGCTCGACATCCGACCGGACCCTTTTTCGCGGGCCGCCGGCAAGCGGAGTGTATGACAGACGGGTGGTTCGTCGGCGTGGACCCCGACGACGTGACGACTGCTGCAGAGCGTGTCCGGAGCGGGCGCGCCGACGGTCCTGAAGCGTGGCCCGCACAGGCAGTCGAAGCCGGGTTCGTCGACGACGAGACAGCCTACTACGACCGGCTCAAGGCTGCGACCACGGCCGCCGCAACGGCGGCCGTCCGCGAGCGGGAGGGTGCTGACGACAAGCAGCTCGTCCACGCGGTCCGCGCGATGGCCGACTGCGAGCAGACCGCGAACGAACTCGCCGAGCGGGTCGCCGAGTGGGCGGGGAGCCGGTACGGTGAGTCCGGGAGTGGCATCGAGTACGCGCGGGCGGTCGCGGCCCGAACGGACGCCGAGGACGCCGACCAGGCACTCCGCTCGCTGGCCAAACAGACCGTCGCAGTCGCCGACGAGGCGGACGCACTCAGAGCGTACATCGAACGGACCGCGCCGGCCGTCGCGCCGAACCTCTCGATGCTCGCTGGTCCGGTGCTGGCGGCACGCCTCGTCTCGCTCGCCGGCGGCCTCGAGGCACTCGCGAAGAAACCCAGCGGGACCGTTCAGCTGCTCGGGGCCGAAGACGCCCTGTTCGCCCACCTCCAGGGCGGCGCGCCGTCACCGAAGCACGGCATCATCTACACCCACGAGTACGTCAGGGGGACACGGCCGGCGGACCGCGGGTCGGCGTCGCGGGCGTTCGCGGGGAAACTCAGCATCGCCGCGCGAATCGACCACTACAGCGGTGACCGACGCCCGGAGCTCGCCGAAGAGCTCGAAGAGCGTATCGAGACCATCCAGTCGCGTGGGGGTGAGGACGCGTGACGCTCCCGACGGGCGTC
This sequence comes from Haloarcula ordinaria, assembly GCF_029338275.1. Classification (NCBI taxonomy): domain Archaea; kingdom Methanobacteriati; phylum Methanobacteriota; class Halobacteria; order Halobacteriales; family Haloarculaceae; genus Haloarcula; species Haloarcula ordinaria. The sequence goes on from NZ_CP119789.1 coordinate 2,506,609, forward strand.
GAGCGACACGAGTTCGACGGCGAGACCAGCATCGCCACCCAGGGAGACCCCGTCTACGGCGAGCGGACCGACGACCCGTGGCGACGTTGGGACCCACACCGGTCGAAACTCGGGGCGATGCTCGAACTGGGGATGGACACGGGACTCTCGGGCGGGGAGACGGTCCTCTATCTGGGCGCCGCGGCGGGGACGACGGCGAGCCACGTCGCCGACTTCTGCGGGCCGACGTACGCCGTGGAGTTCGCGCCCCGTCCGATGCGCGATCTGCTGACCGCCGCCGAGAGCCGCCAGCGGCTCTTTCCGCTGCTGAAAGACGCCCGGAAGCCGGAAACCTACGCCCACGTCGTCGAACCGGTCGACGTCGTCGTCCAGGACGTCGCGACCCGCGGACAGGGGCGCGTCGCGAACCTCAACGAGCAGTTCCTGTCCGGGGACGGCCGGTTGTTGGCGGCCATCAAGGCGCGAAGCGAAGACGTGACGGCCGACCCCGAAACGGTGTTCGAACGCGTGCGCTCGGACCTCGAGCAGTCGTACGAGGTGCTCGAGACGGCGAGACTCGACCCGTACCACGCCGACCACCTCGGCGTGGTGGCGACGCCGCGAGACGAGTAACCGGCCGGTGACGGAAGGCTTTAGCACGTCGCTTGCGATGCACGACTCGATGGACGAGACGGGGTCCGCCGAGAACTTCACGCGGATGGGGACGCTCGGTATCGAAGAGGAGTTCTACGTGGTCGACGAGTACGGACGGCCGACGTCCGGGACTGACGAACTCGTCTACGAGAGCGACCCGCCGGCCCTCCTCGAGGACCGACTCGACCACGAGCTGTTCAAGTGCATCATCGAGACCCAGACGCCGCTCATCGAGCGACCCGAAGACGCCCGCGAGCAGTTGCTGTCGGTTCGGGAGGCGCTGGTCGACCACGCCCGTCGGCACGGGTTCGGCATCGCCGCGGCCGGCCTGCATCCCGCGGCGAAGTGGCGCGAGCTCGAACACGCCGAGAAACCGCGGTATCGTGCGCAACTCGACCGCATCAAGTACCCACAGCACCGGAACACCACAGCGGGCCTGCACGTCCACGTGGGCGTCGACGACCCGGACAAGGCCGTCTGGATAGCCAACGAACTCCGCTGGCACGTCCCGCTGCTGCTCGCCGTCTCCGCGAACTCGCCGTTCTGGAACGGGTTCGACACCGGCCTCCAGTCGGCCCGGGCGAAGATCTTCGAGGGGCTCCCGAACACCGGGATGCCGACAGCCTTCGAGGACTACGACGCATTCGAGCGCTACGAGCGCCGGATGATACAGACCGGGAGCATCGACGACCGGGGCGAGCTCTGGTTCGACGTGCGGCCGCACTCGGGCCACGGGACCGTGGAGGTCCGCGCGCCCGACGGCCAGCCGGACCCGGAGCGAGTCCTCGCGTTCGTCGAGTACGTCCACGCGCTCGTGACGGACTACGCGGCACGCTACGAGGACGGCGAGTCGGGAACCGAAATCCGTCGCGAGTTCTTAGCCGAGAGCAAGTGGCGCGCGATTCGACACGGCCAGTCCGCGTCGTTGCTCACGCCGGACGGGACGGATACGGCGCCCGTCGGCGACCTGGTCGCCGCGGAGTGTGACCGCCTTGACGTCGACGGCCTCCAGTCGGTGTTCGACCAGGAGAGCGGTGCGGTCAGGCAGCGACGCCTCCGAGCGGACGGCATCGAGCCGGTATGCGAGGCCGTCAGAATCGGCCAGTAGTCCGGTCGCACCGCTTTCGGGAGCCATCGAACGAACAGTGGCCGGGCGTGCGGCGGAAAACGGACAGCGCGTCTGGCTTCGGATGCCACCAGTTACCCCCACTCCGAGTCGTACCCGGGGTGTCGCCGGCCTCCGAATCTTCCGGCCTCCCTCCACCGATATGGTGACCGGATGGCCAGCGGACGAACGAAAGTGATTCGTAGTCGAGTCGTTCGACGCGCTGATGTACCACGTACAGTGAAGTAATACCCGAGGGACAGTTTCACGGACGATAGTGGGGCCCGTAAATCGGCTGCTTTTATATGTGGTGCTTCTTGAGCAAATTCGACCGGGCGTCGCCGACCCGACGCGGCTGTCGGTCGGGCTTGGGAGCCTCACTCGGAGGGGCAGGAGGCAAGCATTTTTATCTCGACACCGCTTCCGTCCTTACAGAGACAACGCATGTCCGACGACGACCCAGACGAGGAACTTCCGGATAGCGGTGATGTACGGGACCGGCTCGAACAGGAGGCCGACCGCGCGGTCGAGCAGTTCGACGAGGGAATCGTCGACCTGCTCTCGTGGGTGCTCGACACCGAGACGCGAGCGCGCATCTACGTCCACCTGCGACAGCACCCCAGGAGCACGAGTGAGGAGGTGGCTGACGGGACCGGCCTCTACCCCAGTACGGTCAGGGAGGCGCTCGCCGAGCTCCACGAGGAGGGGAAGGTGACGCGGACCAAACGCGAGAGCGACGGTGCGGGCAACAACCCCTACGAGTACAGCGCAATCGCGCCAAGCGAGCTCGTAAACACCATCGTCGGCGACGTCCAGACGGAGCTGAACACCGTCTTCAACCTGGACGACCACCTCGGCGGCGGGCCCGACGAACTCGACACCGATAGCGAACCAGTCACCATCTCGGTGCAGGACGCAGCGGACGTCGACGAGGCCGAAGACGAGGACGAGGAGTAGCCGTCGAATCTGTTCTCCAAGCGGTCTCACCGGTCCGACGACGTTCCTCGTGGGAGTCCGTCACAGAGATTGAGGAAGTCGATACCACTAAATCCAACCCCGCCAATGCCCGGAGTATGGAAGTCGCGCTGGGCGGGACCTTCGACCCCATCCACGACGGTCACCGGGCCCTCTTCGAGCGAGCGTTCGAACTCGGGAACGTGACGGTCGGCCTCACCAGCGACGACCTCGCCCCGAAGACACGCCACGACCAGCGTCACATCCGGTCCTTCGAGGAACGCCGCTCGGAGCTCGCCGCGGAACTCGCCACCTTCGCCGACGCCCACGACCGGGAGTGGGAGATCCGCGAACTCGTCGAACCGACCGGCATCGCGACGGAACCGGAGTTCGACGCGCTCGTCGTCTCGCCCGAGACGGAGACGGGCGGGAAGCGAATCAACGAGATCCGTGAGGAGCGGGGCCACCAGTCACTGGATATCGTCGTCGTGGACCACGTCCTGGCCGACGACGGCGACGTCATCTCTTCGACTCGTATCGTCAAGGGCGAAATCGACCAGCACGGCAACGTCACGCCCGAGCGCGAAGGCCGCGAGACGCCCTCGTAACTACCACTCCGGCGCTTCGAGCCCGGCGCTCTCGAGCAGGCCCTTCCAGCGTTGCTGTATCGTCAACCGCGAGACGCCAGTGGCCTCGGCGACCGCCGACTGCGACCGCTCTTCGCTCGCCAGCAAGGCCCCAACGTAGACGCTCGCGGCCATCGTCGCCCGTTTCGAACGGTCCTCGTCGGGAATCGTCGAGAGGAAGAGGTCGACCGCGTGCGACCGGGCCGTCGTCCCCAGCCCGAGACTGTCGGCCGCCCGTTCGATGTCGGACAGCCACTCCGCGTGTTCTACCCGGTCGCTCGCGCGGTACATGAACGACGATTGGACAGCACCCTACGTAAACCTTCGTCGCCAGCAAGCGAAGGGTTCTTGATTCCGTCGCGGAAACTCCGGAGTGCGCGCGGGTTGCCGAGCCAGGAAAAGGCGTAGCGCTTAGGACGCTATCCCGTAGGGGTCCGCCGGTTCAAATCCGGTCCCGCGCATACCGTCTCGAACGGACGTGAGAGACGTGTCTGCGCCAGCGGATTTGAACTCTGGGAGTCGCGCGCAACGAAGTGAGCACGTCTCCCTCCGGTTCAAATCCGGTCCCGCGCATTCTTACTGACCGCGGGCGGAAGTGGGCAGTCTATAAATCGTAACGAGCAGATTTGAACTACGCGAGGCGAACGACGTGCATCTCACCAGCGAGTTCAAATCCGGCCCCCAACAGTCTTACCCGGCACCTCACCGGTGTGTGAACAGAATCACCGAGTCGTCGTGGATACCCGTACAGAGGTCCATCTCGAAGTCCATCTCGAGGGAGGTGAGGTCCTGCTTGCAGACGACCATGTCGTCGAACGGTTGCTCGCAGGCCGGACAGGCGACGGCGGTCGTGTTCTGGTAGGACCTGATTGCCTCGTTGTCCTCACGAGGTGTCAGCGAGGAGACGAGTTCGTCGAAATCGTCCATAGTAGAACGCCGTAAGCATGGAGTATAAAACACACGCCGGAGCGGGTGCTAGTGTTACCTGAGAGATAAATTAGACCTGTAAGTGTACAAAATGTTTTAGTATCTTTCGTCGTGAGATGTACGAAATGTCACAATCAGGGACGCAGAATCCATCAGCTCGAAAGGTCTGCGGTGATTGCGGTCAGCGCATCGAGACATCCGCAGACCTGTGTCCGGCGTGTGGGGCCACCCAGGCCGACGACTCGTCGTCGACAACTCCTGACAGGTATGGGTTCCTGTTCGCTGTCTGGGATGCGATGAAGCGACACAACACGATTCGGACCATCGCGAACCTGGTTTTCATCCCGTTCTCTGCAGGCACGTATTTGGCTATACTTGCAATCGAGGGCTTCATCCACTATCGGCATCTCAACGCCGGAAACGTAGAACCGTACGAGGGCGACGCCGCACAGCGTGTCTGGGTTATCCCGATGAACCCGAGTCAGTATCAGCTGGCGTCGGACGAACCGTCCACTGCTGAATCCAACCCAGAGACCACGGCGGAGACACTCGATAACAACGGAACGACGTCTCCACAGCCATCCACAGAGACCACCCCACAACCGACGACAGCCGGGAGAGAAGTACCGGCCGACTGGCTGGCCGATGCGATCGACTTCGACGATACGCTCACGCTGGTCAACCGGTCAGAATCTTCGGTCCATGGATCGGTCGGGATTCGAACCCGAGAGGAGACGGTTTTCACGGACAAGTTCGCGGTGGCTGCCGGGGAGCGTGAAGAACTGACGGCGATTCCCGTCGCCGAGGTGTTCGAGGTAGGTGTGAATGCCGACGGCGGCGGAGCGCTCGAAGCGTTTTCGTCGGACACCGGATCGCCCCACGATATCCAGGTGGAGTTCACTGGTCAGGACATCTCGATTTCAGAGTACCCGACACGGTGACGTAGTCGTCTAATTGAGACGCATAACGCTGCCGATTCGCGTTTAGACAAATACGGAAGCGATGGTTAGGACCCAGTTATCGGAGGGCTCCAATCAGCTTGTAGATACCGTATAGGACCACGAGTAGCCCGACGAGGTTGAGTGCAGTGAAAATCATTGGAAGGATTTCGAGAAAGCCGATCAACCCTGGAGAGTTGGTCGGACCGGAGGATGCGCGAATCAGCAAGTCCACCCCGAGAGAGACCAGCGCACTCCCGAAGACACCGATACCGATACCGGCCACGATGACCAGCAACGGTTTCAGTACGCCCCCTTCGGACGAGTCCTCCGTCTCGGTGGGAGAAGTCTCGTGAGGGTCGACTGACGACGTGCTGGCAGCGCCACCGGGATTCGTTGCTGCCTGAGTCCCGGTCGGTGGTTGGGATGCCGCTTCAGTTGTGGGGCTGGACTGGGGCGTCGAACGCGCTTGCTGTGAGCGCTGGTTCGATGCTGGTGTTGATTCGACTGTCTCGCCATCTCCGGGCTGAACGGCAATCTCTTCCGGTGTGATCTCGACCACGAGGTCGGTAGACGCGAGGCCGTCCACCTCGAATCGCCTCGCAGTCGTTCGCCGCGGGCCCAGTGCGGCACCGACTTCGATGGTGTTGTCAGCGGAGAGTCCGTCCCACTCCCTCGTCGAGTTGCCGTCGAGCTCGACGTCGTACGTCCCGCCGACCACCTCGTCTTCTCGATACCCGATATGCGCGGTCACTGTCTCGTCGGACGTGTTCCGTGCGACAAGCGTGGTCTCCGCCGTCGGTGCATCCAACCAGTCCACCTGAGAGTTCTCGGACGCGTCTACGGTCTCAGTGCCCGCCGCTACTGATCCGTTGCCCGCGGCGCTTCTGTCGGGACTGGACTGCGCCAGCAGCGCATCGAGTGTCTGTGCGAAGAGTCTGTGCCGCTTCGTACCACTGCCCCGGTTCCGGTCGCCGTGGCCCAGCTGAATCAGCAACGCGTCGCCACCGAACGCCGTTGTCTGGACCAGGATACCGTGCGTCTGGTCGGCCCCGCGGAGGTGGCTCCCGTCCCAGGTCAGGAATTGGACGTCCTGAATCGACGTGAGCGGGACTGCAATCGTCCGGTCTGTGGGGAGGTCGTCGAAACTGAACAGCTGTGGGTCGAAGTGGCCGCCGAACAAGCGCCGAATCGCTGAGTTGGAGTGCTTGTCGATACGGTCGGTGTAGCTGCCGTCGGACGACGTCGCATCCGTCCCGAGGACGAGCCCCTCTTCGGTGAGGCGAAGCCGACCTTCGACACAGTCCTCGATGGCAGGGGAGTCAGATTGCCTGGGTCCGACTCGATAGTAACACGGCGTCTCGTGTGTCGTCACAGGAGACTCACCACCAGCAGGACGAAGAGGATGAACGGTGAGGATGTGGCTACGAGGAACCACCAGTTTGTCGACCCATCGAGTGTCTCACTGTGCTCCCGGAGGTAGCCGACGTTCTGGATATTCGCCGACCAGTAGGCGCCGATGAAGTCGCCCAAAAGCGGGATAATACTGATGACCCCCTCGACCAGCAGCACGATGTACATCCAGACGAGCGTCTTCGTCGGCGCACCCAGTCGGAAGCCGTGGTAGACGATAGATGCAGCGATCAGCATCATCACCCCGTCGCCCGCGCCCGGGAGGGCGCCGACGATGGAAGAAACACCGATCTGGATGTTCGTTCCCGGAATCGTGAACTCCGCATCGAGCCACACGGCCCGATTCTCCAACTCGTCCAGTCGCTCCCCGATCGAGAGCGCCTGGTCCAGCTCGGATTCAAGCGACGAGACCGTCTCTGTACCACTTTGTGTCGCTTTTGCCTGGGACATATGCTATTTGCTTAGGCTACGCACATAAATTCCTAGACTATCTGCAATACTTCAAGTGCTAGAAAGTATTACTGAATGTCACGTTAGTGTGGCTGCCATCCGTTCTGAAACGACGTGTTTCTCGGGACCCGCACTCTGTACCGAGACGCCCGGATAGTCGGATCAGAACGGCGGTACCACCGTCAAATGATTCGCTGGTTCAGAGAGATGTAGGAGAAACGTTTGTCCCTTGTACCGGTGCAATGAGCTGTCTACTTCGAAGGGTATCGGAGAGCTGTCCAGGGTAGAGTAGGTCTGCTGTCCCCTTGATTGCTACAATGCGAACGGAATTTCCGGATATACAGCAGTGTCCTGAACACCGCTGGTCGGACGGCACCGATGTGTTCAAGTTCGTTTGCAGTAACTCACTCTGATATGCACAGTGGCTCCGACGGTATCAGATTCGTCCTCGTCGCCGGCACGACGGAGACGGCCCAGCGAGAGGGAATCAGCGCCGCGGGTGCCGACCCGGACCTGATGGCGACGACGCCCGCGGCGGACGCGGAGCTGGTCACCTACGGTCGACCGGTCAGGACCGAGACGGTCCCGGTCAGCCCCAGTGGGTGTCCGACGCCAGCATTAGTCACACGGGCAGTCCGGGAGGTGCTCGGGTTCGACCTCGCCGTGGTCGACGGCGGCCTGGCCGAGCGGACCGGCGCGCCGACGATTACGGTCGGTGCGCGACCGGGGAAGGATATCGGGGAGCAAGACCCGGTGCCGACCGCGTACGGGGCGTTCGAGGCGGCCCGGCAGTTCGGGCACCGGCTGCCGGCCGACGAGCTCTGGCTCGCGGAGTCGGTCCCCGGTGGGACGACCACCGCCCTCGGGGTGCTGCGGGCGCTGGGGGAGACGTCGATGGTGTCGTCGTCGCTGCCCGAGAACCCCATCGAACAGAAAGAACGCGCCGTCAGCCAGGGGCTCGCCGCGAGTTCGATGGCGCCCGGCGACGCCGCCGGCGAACCGAAACGGGCGCTGCGGCGGATGGGCGATCCCGTGCTCGCGACGCTCGCTGGACTCACGGCAGGAGCCGTCGAGACCGACACCGCGGTGACGCTCGCGGGCGGGAGCCAGCAACTGGCCGTCGCGGCGCTGGTCCGCCACGGGGGGTACGAGGGGCGGCTCGGTCTAGCGACGACGAGCTACGTCGCCGATGACCAGACGGCCGCACTCCGGTCGGATGCAGACGCGCTGTCGCTGGACCTGACCGTCACCGACCCCGGATTCGAGGGGGCCGACCACGTGGCGATGGACCGATTCGTGGCCGGCGAGGCCAAGGAGGGCGTCGGGATGGGCGGGGCACTGGCACTGGCCGACCGGGCCGGGGTTCCGATGGCCGACGTTCGGGACCGGTTCGCCACGGTGTACGACGACCTGGTCGAGACGCCTGTCGCTGACGAGGAGCATCGATGAGGGGGAGCGCGTCGTGAAGGGCGTCGTCCTGGCCGGGACCGCTTCGAGCGTCGGCAAGACTGTCGCGACGCTCGCGACGCTCACGGCGCTGGACGAGGCTGGCTACGACCCACAGCCGGCGAAAGCCGGTCCGGACTTCATCGACCCGAGCCACCACGCAGCGGTCGCCGGGAAGCCCTCTCGCTCGCTGGACCCGTGGCTCTCCGGCGAGGACGGGACGCGCCGGACATACTGGCGCGGCGAGGGCGACGTCTGCGTCGTCGAGGGGATGATGGGCCTGTACGACGGGTCGGTGTGCTCGACGGCACGCGTCGCCGACGTGCTGGACCTGCCGGTCGTTCTCGTCGTCGACGCCAGCGCCGGGATGCAGAGCGTCGGCGCCACGGCACTCGGGTTCCGGGAGTACGCCGCCCGGGTCGGACGCGACATCGACGTCGCTGGCGTCGTCGCACAGCGAGCCCACGGCGGCCGGCACGAGACGGGTATCGAGGACGCCATCCCCGAGGAGATGGCCTATCTCGGCCGGGTCCCACCGATGCCGGCCCTGGAGATTCCAGACAGACACCTCGGCCTGGAGATGGGCACCGAGCACCCGCTCGACCCCGATGCATTGTCTGACGCCGCCGCACACCTCGACGTCGACGGGCTCGTCTCGCTCGCCCGGAAACCGGACCGTCCAGCACCGCTGGAGACCGGGGAGACAGGGCGGACCGTGGCCGTCGCGAGGGACGCTGCCTTCTGTTTCGTCTATCCGAGCACCGTCGAGCGACTGCGGGAGCGGGGCACCGTCGAGACGTTCTCGCCGTTGGCCGGCGACCCGGTCCCGGAGAGTGACGCGGTGTATCTCCCGGGCGGCTACCCGGAACTGCACGCTGCAGCGCTCGAAGCCTCGGAGACGCTGCCAGACATCGCGGCGCGTGCAGCTGACGGCTGCCCCATCTACGGGGAGTGCGGCGGGCTGATGGCGCTGTCCGAGTCGCTCACTACGAGCGACGGCGACCGGTACGAGATGGCCGGCGTGCTCCCCGCCGACGTCGAGATGCACGACCGGTACCAGGCACTGGACCACGTCGAACTGACCGCCACGCGGGACTCGCCGGTCGCGGCGTGCGGAGCGACACGCAGGGGCCACGAGTTCCACTACTCCTCGGCCTCGGTCGCGTCGGACGCGACGTTCGCCTTCGACGTTGTCCGTGGCGACGGTATCGATGGCACCCACGACGGCCTGTTCGAGTACCGAACGCTCGGGACCTACTGCCACGCCCACGGGGCGAGCGGCGCCGTCGATTCGTTACTGTCAGGTTCGGAATAACAACGCACGGCTGACGGCGCGTCTGCCAGACGGCAGACTACCCGCAACCTTTTTTCCTCTTACGCGAGGTGATACGTACAATGACCGAGTTGCGCGACCTGCTCGAAGAAGTGGTCGCAGACGCCGACGCGGTGTTTCTGTTCTCCCCGAACGCCTCCTACGCGGAGCAGTTCGGCGAGCTGGACGACGTCGACGTCGTGGTCGTCGCGCCGGACAACACCGTCGACGCCGAGACGTTCGTCGAGCTGCCCCTCGAGTTCACCGACATCGAGGGACGGGTCCGCTTCGGTGTCGAGGGCGCCCTCGAACAGGGCGTGGTCGAGGAAGGTGCCGAGGTGGTCTGCGTCGCCGACATGCTCGGTGGGACGGCCAACAATATCATGCGCATCGAGACCAGCGACTTCGCTCCCTCCGGTGTCTACGACCTGTTCGTCAACTCTCGCGCGGAGCCGGGCGTCGTCCGCGACGTCTTCGAGGTCGCGGTCGAACTCGGCAAGAAGGGTCAGAAGGGGAAGCCGGTCGGCGCACTGTTCGTCGTCGGGGACGCCGGCAAGGTGATGAACAAGTCCCGGCCGCTGTCGTACAACCCCTTCGAGAAGTCACACGTCCACGTCGGCGACCCCATCGTCAACGTGATGCTCAAGGAGTTCTCGCGGCTCGACGGCGCCTTTGTCATCTCCGACGCCGGGAAGATCGTCTCGGCGTATCGCTACCTCGAACCCTCCGCAGAGGGCGTCGATATCCCGAAGGGACTCGGCGCTCGCCACATGGCTGGCGGGGCCATCACCCGTGACACGAACGCGATATCCATCGTCCTCTCGGAGAGCGACGGCCTGGTACGGGCGTTCAAAGGCGGGGAGCTCATCCTCGAAGTCGACCCAGAGGAGTACTGACGATGCAGTTCGGAATCGACTGGCCGGAGGTCGTCCGGTCCGTGTTCTCGCCCGAGGGCGCCTTCGTCCTCTCCATCGCCGTCCTCGTCGTCGGGGCGCTGTTCGGCTACCTCGTCTGGCGCTCCCTGCGACAGTTCATGCGGGAGCTGGGCGTCCCGGAGACCGTGGAGGGGACGCCGTTCGAGCGGACCGCCCAGAGCCTCGGCACGTCGACGGTGGGTATCGTGTCGAACCTCGCGGCGCTGTTCGTCTACATAACGGCCATCACCGTCGCTCTGAACATCGCACAACTCGTCGACCCCGAAGCGTACTGGACGCGCTTCACCGCCTTCCTCCCGGACCTCTTCATCGCCGCGTTCGCACTCATCATCGGACTCATCGCCGGTGACAAGGCGAAACTCGTCGTCTCCGAGCGCCTCCGAAGCGTGAAACTACCGGAGGCGACGGTGTTGCCCGAGCTGGTCAAGTACAGCATCGTCTACCTGGCGGTCCTCATCGCGCTGGGCCAACTGGGCATCGACACGCTCGCGCTGCTCATCCTGCTCGCCGCCTACGCGTTCGGCCTCGTCTTCCTGGTCGGTCTGGCGCTCCGCGACCTCCTCTCGGCCAGCGCGGCCGGCGTGTACGTCCTGCTGACCGAACCGTACAGCATCGGCGACGAGATAGTCATCGGCGACCGGCAGGGCATCGTCCAGGAGGTCGACATGTTCGTCACGCACGTCGAGAGCGATGGCCGCGAGCACGTCATCCCTAACCAGAAGGTCTTCCGGGACGGCGTTATCCGAATCCGGGACTAGGCGTCAGTCGCCCCACTCTCGACCGGTTCCGCCGGAACGCCGGCGACGGTCGTCCCGGGCGGGACGTCCTCGGTCACCAGCGAGTTCGCCGCGACCTGTGCGCCCGCGCCGATTTCGACACCTGGGAGGATGATAGCCCCTGCGCCGACCATCGCCCGCTCGCCGATTCTGACCTCGCCGGTCCGGTACTCGGACTGGAGAAACTCGTGGCACAGGACCGTCGCGTCGTAGCCGATGATGACGTGGTCCTCGACGGTGATGCGGTCGGGCCAGAAGACGTCGGGTGTCGACTCCAGTCCCCACGCGACGCCGTCGCCGACCGTCATGCCGAGGCGGCGAAGTAAGACGTTCTTGAGTCGCATACTGGGGAGAATCCGACAGACGAGGATGACGGCGTAGTTGGCCATCACCCGGAGCGGATGACGGGCGTCGGTCCAGTGGTACAGCGAGTTCAGCGGGCCGGTCGTCGGGTGCCTGACGAGTCGGTCGTGGCGTCGCTCCGTGTCCTCGGGTTCCGACCTGTCGTCAGCAGGTCCATCGGGCGCTGTCACGCCAGTGCGTACGGTGGTCGCCCTCTTCAACTCCCCGCCCTATCGGCGCCAGAACGTCGGCGTGAAGAGGACCAGGACCGGGATAATCTCGATGCGGCCCACCCACATCAGCAGGACCATCAGCAGTTTGCTCGACCGGGCAAAGCCCTCGTACGTACCGTACGGGCCCGCCGCGCCGAACGCGGGACCGATGTTGAAGAAGGTCGATGCCGAGGCGCTCAGGGCCTCGAACTCGGTGAGTGGCGCGCCCGCCCGCTCGCCGTCGGCGATGAGCAGCACCGTCCCGAGGATGAAGAAGACGAGCGCCACCAGCGTGTAGGCGTAGACGTTCTGGACGGTCTGTTCGTCCACGGCGTTGCCGCCCAGCCGGATAGGGCGGATGGTCTGTGGGTGAGCCGAGACGTTCAGGTCACGCCAGAAGGACTTGGTCACCAGCAGCCAGCGCAGCGACTTTATCGAGCAGGTCGTGCTCCCGGCCATCCCACCGACGAACATCCCGACGAACAGCACGTTCTTCGCGGCGGCCGACCAGATGTTGAAGTCCGTCGACGCGTAGCCCGTCGTCGTCACGATGGAGACCACCTGGAAGACGGCGTGGCGGACCGACGCCTCGGGACCGCCCGTGATGGTCGCGTTAGCCACGAGCAAGGCGAGGATGAGCGCACTCCCGCCGGCGAGAATCCCCAGGTAGAAGTGGAGCTCGTCGCTGTCGCGGAGGCGGGAGACGTCCCCGCGGAAGACGGCGTACAGCAGGATGAAGTTCGTCGCGCCGACGACCATGATGAGGATGACGGCCCACTGGACCGCAGGAGAGAACGCGCCGACGCTCGCGGCCCGTGGGGAGAAGCCAGCGGTCGCGATGCCCGTGAAGGCGTGGGCGATAGCGTCGAAGACCGTCATCTTCGGCGCGAGGCCGACCACGCCCAGCAGCCCAAGCAGGAGCGCGGCCGCGGCGGTGAGCCCGAGGTAGAGCGTGACGAGTATCCGGGCCGTCTCGCCGATAGCGGGCGTGAGCTTCGTGACGTTCTTCGTCCGAGTCTCGGACTCCATCAGTTGCGCGCCGGCGACCGAGAGCCGCGAGAGGACCGCCGTGGCGAGCAACAGGACGCCGAGGCCGCCGAGCCACTGGATGACCTGGCGCCACATCAACAGGGCCCGGGAGTGGGCCTCGAAGTCGCGGACGACCGTCGCGCCCGTCGTCGTGATGCCGCTCATACTCTCGAAGAGGGCGTTGACGGGGCTCGTGAACACGCCAGTCCCCTCGACCAGGAACGGAATCGCGCCGACGAGCGCGATGGCGAGCCACGACAGCGACACCGCGAGGAACGCCTCGCGGTCGTAGATGTCCTCGCGCTCGAACTGGACGAGAAGCGTCCCGACGCCGAGGGAGACCGCGATGGCGGCGAGGTACGGGACCGGGTTCTCGCCGTAGACGAACGCGGTCACCAGCGGAATCGAGAACGGGACCGCCAGCCACTGAAGTATCGAGCCGACGACGTTCAGCGACGCGCCGACGTCGACCGACGTCAGCGACAGCGTGGGTCACCTCCCCGGCGCGTCGACACGGAGCGCGGCGTCGCGTTCACGGCACCCTGTACCGACCGAACTGTCTTGAACCCCCAGCCCAGCGAGGCGCCATATTCGCCTAGTCGCCGCGGATCTCGGCCATGTGGTCGATGCGCTGCTGGACGAGGTCGGGCTTGCCGATGTCGTGGCGAACGCGCAGCCCCTCGGTGCCCGCGCGCTGGAGCGCCCCTTCGGCGATCTCCTCGGCCTCTGAGATGGAGTCGGCGACGCCGACGACGGCGTAGGAGCGCGAGGTCGTCGTGTAGATGCCGTCCTCGCGGTCGTCGACGCTGGCGTAGAACAGCAGCGCCTCCCCGGCGTTGTCCGCGTCGATGGTGACCTTCGCGCCGGATTCGGGGTCGGTAGGATAGCCGTCCGGGACGGCGTACTTGCAGACGGTCGCCTTGGGCTGGAAGGAGAGCTGGGGGAGCGACTCGCCCTCGCGGGCGGCCGTCAGCACGTCCAGGAAGTCCGTGTTCAACACCGGGAGCGTGTTCATCGCCTCCGGGTCGCCGAAGCGTGCGTTGAACTCCACGACGCGCGGGCCCGTCTCGGTGAGCATGAACTGGCCGTAGAGGACGCCCTTGTACCCCTCGAGTGCGTCGACGGTGGCTTCGAGGACGTCGACGGCGTCGGTGTAGTCGTCCTCGGTCATGAACGGGAGCGCGAGGCCGGCGTCGGAGTAACTCCCCATGCCGCCGGTGTTGGGGCCCTCGTCACCCTCGTAGGCGCGCTTGTGGTCCTGAACAGCAGGAGTGACCCGGAGGTCACCGTTGGCGACGAACGCCTGGATAGTGAACTCCTCGCCGACGAGTCGTTCTTCGAGGACGACGCGGTCGTAGTCGGAGGTCCGGAGGTACTCCTTTGCCTCCTCGGCCGTACACTGGTCGCCGATGACCCGGACGCCCTTGCCGCCGGTGAGGCCGGCCGGCTTCACGGCGAGGTCGCCGTCGTACTCGTCGATGTAGTCGCAGGCGGCGTCCATGTCCTCGAACGTCTCGAAGTCGGGACAGCCGGGGATGTCGTGTTCCTGCATGAACCGGCGCTGGAACGCCTTGTCCGTCTCGATGCGGGCCTCGGCCTCCTGCGGGCCGAAGGCGTAGACGCCGGCGTCGTCGAGCGCGTCGGCCACGCCCGCCGCGAGCGGTGCCTCGGGACCGACGACGGCGAGGTCCGCCTCGACCTCGCGGGCGTAGGTGGTCACGGCCTGGGGATTGGTCGTGTCCAGCGCCTCGAACCCGTCCGCCAGGTCGACGATACCGGGGTTCCGGTTGCCGGCACAGGCGTACAGCGCGGCGTCGGAGTCAGCCAGCGCGCGAGCGACGGCGTGTTCACGGCCGCCGCCACCCACGAGCAGCACAGTCTCTGTCATGTTGGTAGGCCGGATTGGCTGGGACGTAAGTATTGCTCTCTCAGTGCGACCGGTGGCTCGCCTCGTCGGTCCGTTTTTCCCCGCGGCCCTCCGAGAAAGTGGTATGAGCGACAGCCCGGACCCGACGCGACGCAACCGGCTCGACGAGGCCCAGAGCCCCTACCTCCGCCAGCACGCGGAGAATCCCGTGCACTGGCAGCCGTGGGACGAGACGGCGCTCGACGCGGCGAAAGAGCGTAACGTCCCTATCTTCCTCTCTATCGGCTACGCCGCTTGCCACTGGTGTCACGTCATGGAGGAGGAGAGTTTCGAGGACGAGGCCATCGCCGACCTGCTCAACGAGCACTTCGTCCCCATCAAGGTCGACCGGGAGGAACGCCCGGATATCGACTCTGTGTACATGAGCATCTGCCAGCAGGTGACCGGCGGGGGCGGGTGGCCGCTCTCAGCGTGGCTCACGCCCGACGGCGAGCCGTTCTACGTCGGGACGTACTTCCCACCCGAGGAGAAGCGCGGCCAGCCGGGTTTCGCCGACCTCCTGCGGGACCTCTCGAACTCCTGGGCGGACCCAGAGCAGCGCGCGGAGATGGAGAACCGCGCCCGGCAGTGGACCGACGCCATCGAGAGCGACCTGGAGGCGACCGGCGGTCAACCTGGTGACCCTGACGAGGACCTGATTCAGACGGCGGCGACGGTCGCCCACCGGGGTGCTGACCGACAGCACGGCGGGTGGGGCTCCGGCGGGCCGAAGTTCCCCCAGACCGGCCGTATCCACGCGCTCTTGCGCGCCCACAGTGATGGTGGACAGGACGACTACCTCGCGGTGGTCGAGGAGACGCTGGACGTGATGGCCGACCGGGGTCTGTACGACCACGTCGGGGGCGGCTTCCACCGGTACGCGACCGACCCGCAGTGGGCGGTGCCCCACTTCGAGAAGATGCTCTACGACAACGCCGAGATCCCGCGCGCGTTCCTCGCTGGGTACCAGGCCATCGGTTCCGAGCGCTACGCGTCGGTCGTCAGAGAGACGTTCGAGTTCGTCCAGCGCGAACTCCAACACCCGGACGGCGGCTTCTTCAGCACGCTCGACGCCGTCAGCCGGCCACCGGACGACCCAGAGGGCGACACCGAGGAGGGGGCCTTCTACGTCTGGACGCCCGAGCAGGCCCACGCCGCCATCGACGACGAGACGGCGGCCGAGGTCTTCTGTTCGTACTACGGCGTCGACGGAAAGGGGGGGTTCGACGGGGGACGGGTCCTGGCCGTCCGCAAGCCCGTCGGAGCTCTCGTCGAGGAGTTCGAGATGGACGAGGCGGAAGCACTCTCACACCTCCAGACGGCGCTGAACCAGGCCTTCGAGGCACGTGAATCGCGTCCGCGACCCGCCCGCGACGAGAAGATTCTCGCCGGGTGGAACGGCCTGATGATATCGACGCTCGCCGAGGGGGCTATCGTGCTCGACGACGCGTACGCCGACGTCGCGGCCGACGCGCTCGGGTTCGTCCGCGAGCACCTCTGGAACGACGACGCGAAACGCCTCCAGCGCCGGTTCAAGGACGGCGACGTCGCCATCGACGGCTACTTAGAGGACTACGCGTTCCTCGGCCGGGGTGCGCTGAACCTCTTCGAGGCCACCGCCGACGTCGAGTACCTCGCGTTCGCCCGCGACCTGGCGACAGCCATCTGCGAGGCCTTCTGGGACGAGTCCGAGGGGACGCTCTACTTCACGCCGACGGGCGGCGAGTCGCTGGTCGCTCGGCCACAGGAACTGACCGACCAGTCGACGCCGTCGAGCACCGGCGTCGCCGTCGAGCTCCTGCTCTCACTCTCGCACTTCGTCGACGACGACCGGTTCGAGTCGGTGGCCGAGTCCGTCATCCAGACCCACGCCGACCGAATCTCGTCGAACCCGCTCCAGCACGCCTCCCTGACGCTCGCGACGGACACGTATCAGCAGGGCGCGCTCGAACTGACGCTCGTCGGCGACACAGGTGACCCGCCGGGAGAATGGCTGACTACGCTGGCCGAGACGTACGTCCCCCGGCGGCTTGTCGCCTGGCGGCCGGCAGCCGACGAAGGGTTCTCGGAGTGGCTCGCGTCTTTGGACCTCGACGAGGCCCCACCGATATGGGCTGGTCGCGACCCTGCCGACGGCGACCCCACCGTCTACGCCTGCCGGAACTTCGCGTGTTCACCGCCGAAACACGACCTCGAGGCGGCGCTGACGTGGGGGCAGAACTGACCGCGAGAACGGGACCTTCGCTCAGGGCTCGATGACGAGCTTGCCCATGAAGCTGTCTTCCATGACGGCGCGCTGGGCCTCGGCCGCCTCCTCCAGGTCGTAGGACCGAGCGACTTCTATCGACAGCGCGTCGGTGCCCATGAGGTGCGCGACGCCCCGAAGCGGGACCCTGAGGTCAGGTGTGTTGAACATACTCATGAACTGGTAGGAGACGTCCTTCGCCCGGGCCGGCTGGTCGTTCGTGAAGCCGGGGTTCGGCTGGTTCTCGCCGATGCCGACCACGCGACACTGGTCCGCCGCCACGTCGGCGTCGAGCTGGAGGTAGTCGTCCAGCCGGTGGTCCAGGACGACGTCGACGCCGCCGTCCGAGGCGTCGACGATGGCGTCGGCCAGGTCGTCACGGTCGTAGTCGAGCACCGTCTCGGCACCGAGGTCGGAGAGCGCCTCGTGATAGGTCGGTGCGGCGGTCGTGACGACGCGGGCGGAGACCGCCGCAGCAATCTGTACGGCTGCGTGGCCGACGCCACCCGACCCGCCGTGAATCAGGCAGTACTCGGCCGGGTCGAGTTCGGCGTGGTCGACCAGCGACCGCCACGCGGTGCCAGCGACGACGCCGGCAGCCCCGGCTTCCGTCAGGTCGGCCCCGTCCGGCAGGTGAACCACCCGGTCGGTGGGAACCGTCGCGTACTCGGCGTACGCCCCCTGGTGGGCAGCGTTCCCGATGCCGGTCCCATACACGCGGTCACCGGGTTCGAACCCCGTGACCCCGTCGCCGGTGGCGCTGACGACGCCGGCGACGTCGACACCCGGGGAGAACGGCAGCGAGGCCGGGGTGTAAGACCCGTCGCGGAAGTAGGTGTCGACCGGGTTCACGCCGGCGGCGGCGACTTCGACGAGGAGTTCGTCGTCGGCCGGCTCCGGTCGGTCGGTCTCTTCGACACCGAGAACGTCTGTACCACCGTGTTCGTGGAGGCGTACGGCTCGCATATCCGGAGTGAGAGGGGGACTTGACTTAAATGTGGGTCCACCCGGGTCCCCGGCCGACCGCTCACTCCAGCCAGTCTGGGTTGGGGCGGGGCGGACTGAAGATATCGATGGCGAGCAGCTCGTCGTCGCCGCGGTTCTCCGCCGCGTGGACCTCGTGGCTCTCGAGCCGGTAGGACTCGCCGGCCTCGACGGTCACCGCCTCGCCGTCCTCCAGGACGAAGGTCTGTGCGCCCTGGTAGACGAACCCGACCTGCTCGTGGTGGTGGCTGTGTTCGGGCACGCGGCCCCCCGGCGCCATCCGCAGGTGCTGGATGCTCATCTCGTCACCGGCGGCCATCTGTGCGAGGAAGACCCCGGGTTCGACTTCGACCTCTTCGAACGAATCGTCTGCTACGACGTCCATACTCGACGTGGACGGCCCACCATCAAAATAGTATCCGACGGAGCGGGCGACGACCGAGTAGGGCAGTCCATGTTCTGCTACAGACCCAAATATCCCCGGTTAGCAGGTATCTACCCGCTGTTTCTGAGCGAGACGTCGGCGGTAGCGACGGTATTACAAGGCAGGTATCGGGGGTAGCTCGGTCATATCATGTCAGGGGTCGCGTCACGGTACGAGACGGGCATCGGCCCGCTCGATACCGGTCTCGGGGGTGGGATTCCGGCCGGCAGCATCGTCGCTTTGCTCGCCGCGCCGACGAGCCAGTCCGAACTGCTGTTGTCCCAGTTCGCGACCGACAGACCGACGCTGTACCTGACCGCCAGGCGGTCGGTTTCGTCCGTCCGGAAGGCTTTCGAGTCGACAGGGGCCGAAGCATCGAACCGCTTCGTCAGGGCCGTCGATTCGGACGCGCCGCTCGTCGAAATCGCCGGGTACGTCAAGCGGGTCGCCAAGCCGTCAGTCGTGGTCATCGACCCGATGGACGCCGTCGAGACTTGTGACACGAAGTCGCTCCGGAGGTTCCTGGTGTGGTTACAGGAGCGACTGGACGCCACCGAGAGCATCGCTGTCCTCCACTGCCTCGCCGGTTCGAGCGCATCCGAGCAGCGCGACGTCACCACGTACATGGCGGACCTCGTGTTCAACCTGGAGACGTCCGTCGACAACCAGACCGTCGAGAATCGGCTCTCCGTCCCGAAGTTCCGTGGCGGGCCGGCGCTCCCCGCGCCCCTGAACCTGGAACTCACGGAGCGTGTGGCCGTCGATATCGACTGAGGCCTCGTCTCAGTCGAGCGCGGCGGCGATCTCGTCGGCCAGATACACCGCGATGGGCACGGGTTCGTCCTCGACGAACCGCGCCACCTCTTCGCCCTCGTACTCGACGACGACCGTTGGGATGTACTCGATGCCGTACTCCTCGACGCCGGGCCCCGTCTTCGACCCGTCGTCTTCCTTCTCAGTCGGGTAGTGGTGGACGTTCTCCTCGGGGATGGCCGCCGCCTCCAGTGCGGCCCCGAAGTCGGGGAGCTGCGACCGGCAGTCCTTGCACCAGTCGCCGCCCCAGACCCTGAACACGAGGTCCGCGCCGTACTCGCTCAGGGTGTCCACGGTGTCCGTGTAGGCGTCGGCGACCCACACCGGGTTCGGTTCCATCGTCTCGAGTCGTTCCGTATCGCTCATAGCCGCTCGTTGTACGTCGAACGGCTTGAAATGCCCGGCTCTCGGACGCATCGGAAAACGCTGCCGGCAGCGACGACTCCCCGCACGCTTTGGCGATGCCACTAGCGGTTTATGATGGGGTGGCGTACGCTCCCCCAATGGACGAATCTATTATCGACACCATCGGGTCCCCGCTGGTCTCGGTGCGAGCCCCCGAGGGCGCGACGGTCGCCGCGAAGGTCGAGTCGTTCAACCCCGGCGGGTCGGCCAAGGACCGCCCGGCGAGGTTCATGATAGAGCGGGCCGAGCGGGACGGGGAGCTCTCGGACGGTGATACGCTCGTGGAGCCGACCAGCGGGAACACCGGCATCGGGATGGCCATGGTCGGCGCGGCGAAGGGGTACGACGTCGTCCTCGTGATGCCGTCGTCGAAGTCACCGGAACGGCGTGGCATCATGAAAGCCTACGGCGCCGACATCGAGCTCGTCGACGGCGACATCTCGGCCGCGAAGGAGCGAGCCGACGAGCTCACCGAGACGGAGGGCTACGTGCAGCTCCACCAGTTCGAGAACCCCGCGAACCCGGAATCGCACTACCAGACGACCGGCGTCGAGATCGTCGACCAGGTGGGCGACCGGACCGTCGACGCGCTCGTGGCGGGCGTCGGCACCGGCGGCACCATCACCGGGACCGGACGGCGGCTCAAGGAAGCCTATCCGGACGTCGAGGTGGTGGCCGTCGAACCCGCGAACAACGCCGTGCTCTCGGGGATGGAGCCGGGGACCGGCGAGGACAGCTTCCAGGGGATGGGGCCTGGCTTCGTCAGCGACAACCTCGACGTCGACCTGCTGGACGACGTGCGGACGGTCACGCTCGAGGAGGCCGAGACAGAGTGCCGCCGTCTCGCCCGTGAGGAGGGACTCCTCGTCGGCCAGTCCTCGGGCGCGTCGAACCTTGCGGCCTACGACGTCGCCGCACGCCTCGTCGAAGACGGCGTCGATGACCCGCTCGTGGTCACGGTGTTCTGGGACAGCGGCGAGCGGTACATGTCGACCGGGATGTTCGACTAATCGACGCGAGTCGTTTAGGCCCCGAACTCGTCTTCGGTAACTCTGACGACCAGCGTGTCGTCCACGTCGCGCAGGTCGTACTCGGGGATTCCGTCGCCGGTGCGGGTCACCAGCATCGGCTCGACCAGTCGCGGCGGGGCGTCCTGTACCGACGGCTCCTCGGGTGGGTCTGTCCGCTCTGTCCCGTCCTCGGACCCCTCCTCGTTCGCCGCGTCGTCCTCGACGATGCCGTACACGGTGAGAAACCGACCGGTCTCGTCGGGCGCCACCCCGTCGTCCCTGACGGCCGCGGCGAGGTCACGCGAGAGCCACTCGGTCTCGTGAATCGACGGCTCGCGGACGAACGCCGCGTCGACGAACCGGACGAGGTACCAGTTCAGGTCGTTCAGCAGGGCGACGGCCGCCCCGAGGCTGACCGTCTCGACGCTCAGGCAGTTCTCGAACGGCTCCTGCAGGTCGTAGGTGGCGAGCGCGTCCCGTGCGGTCTCGCGCGAGAGCAGTTCGTACCGGAGGTTGACGTCCTCGCTCCCGACGAGACAGACCTGCGTCATGTCTTGGCCGTCGCCCGCCCCGGAGATTTACCTTTCGATGGGGACGACCGACCGCTCGCCGGCCGCCGTCCGTGCCCGCTCGAAGAGGTCGTCGGGTTCGGCGTCGCGAATCGCCGCCAGAGAGCTGTTCGTCGCCGGAAGCGACGGCGCGAGTCGGTCACAGCCGGCGTCGATGGTCGAGTCGCGGAACGTGCCGAGGTCGCGAGCCTGCTGCGTTATCTCGGGCTTGTCGAGCGTGAGGAGCGGCCGGTGGACCGGCAGTGACGTCGCCGCGTCGGTGACGGCGATGTTCGCGCTCGTCTGGCTGGACTTCTGGCCGATAGCCTCGCCGGTGACGATACCGACGGCCCCGACGTCCTCGGCAACGGCTTCCGCGGCCACGAGCATGAACCGGCGGACCGCAAGCATCCGCATGGCTCCCATCGTGTCGTCCAGGGCGGCAGCGACGTCGCCCGCGTCGACGACGTGCGTCGAGAGGTCCGTCGTCGGCGCGTATGCGGCCAGCGTCTCCACGGTCGAGAGCGCCCGGGCCCGATGGTCGGCGCCGCCGTACGCCCCGAGGTCGACGTAGACGGGGACGACCGGGGCCCCGCGGCGCATGAGCTGCCAGGCGGCGACCGGCGAGTCGATGCCGCCACTGACCAGCGCGACTACGGGACGCTGGCTCCCCAGCGGAAGGCCACCCGGTCCCTCGCAGCGCTCTAAGAAGACGAACGCCTCGTCGCGCCGGCACTCGACGAACAGCCGGAAGTCGGGGTCGTCGAGGTCGACGGACGGGTCCCCACCCATGGCGTCGATGGCCCCCCAGACCGCCGCGCCGCCCTCGGACTCGATGTCGGTGCTCGAGAACGGGTGTGCGTCCGCGGGTCCCGCGCGGCGGGCGTCGACGGCGAACGTCCCGCCGTCGTAGTGTTCGTGCGTCGCGGCAGCCAGTGCCGCACAGATGTCGTCGAGCGTCGGGGCGACAGTCAGGGCCGGAGAGGCAGACGAGACGCCGACGGTGTCGGCCGCCGCTGCGGTGACGGCCGCGGGGTCGTCCGTGTGGACGAACAGGCGGTTCCGTCGCTGTTCGACGTCGCCGTCGACGCCCCGGTCCGCGAGCATGGTCCTCAGATTGTCCGCGAGGCGGCTCTCCATCTTCCGGCGGACCTGCTCGCTCTTGACGCCGATGTCGCCGTGTCTGATGAGGACCACGTCGGCGTCAGGTGGATGCATACGCGAGGTACCTGGATGGCAAATAAATGCGTGTCGGCTTCCGTGCCGAGCGTTCGTCGCCGGTTCAGTCGCCGCCGTGGGCCTCGAGGTGGTCCGCGATCTTCCTCACGTCCGTCTTGAACTCCTCTAGGTCCTTGTCGGACGCGTGCAGCATCGCGCTGTACCGCGAGGTCAGACTCGCGAGCGAGACGACCTCCGCCAGTTCCGCCTCGCTCGCGCCGTGGAGCTCCGCCGCCGTCCTGTGGAAGTGCAGGCAGTAGGGGCACCTGATGTTGGCCGCGACGGCCAGGCCCATCAGTTCGCGGTACTTCGCGGGAATCTCGGATTCGCCGACCGTGTACTTCTTGAAGAACGGCCATTCGGAGGCCACGTCCGCCTCCGGAATCGCGTCCAACGGGGACGGGACCATCCCGAACGTCTCTTCCATGTCCTCTCGGACGTCTGTCGCTGACTCTGTTGTCGCCATTGTCGGGTGTCTCTGGTTGTAGTTCGTCGGCGGTGCGCCGCCTTGGTGGCAATCCCAGTACGGAGCGGACAGTCTTTGTTATGTGTTACCATGCCAGGATAGAGCCGTCGTTACCCGCCGCTAACTGTGGCATATCTGACCCCTCCGGGGCCCCGGGAATCGACCAGCGGCACGGCAGAAATCTGAGTACCGACCGGAGACGTGACGGGTAGCTTACGGCCGACTCAGAACGTCGAGACGTCGCCCTCGATGACCTGCTCGGTGACGTCGGTGACGGCCGCCAGTTCCTCGTCGACGGCCGCGCGGACCTCGGTCTCGATGTCGCCGAGTTCGACGCCGTCCTCGGTGACGAGCATCGCGTCGGCGACGTGAGGCTGGTCGATGGGCGAGCCGATTTGAGAGAGCAGTCGCAGCTGGAGCTGGCGGATACCGTCGACCTCGTCGACGACGGAGTGGGCGATCTCCGTCGAGAGGAGGTTGTATATCTTCCCGATGTGGTTGATGGGGTTCTTGCCGGAGGTGGCCTCCATGCTCATCGGTCGATTGGGCGTGATGAGGCCGTTCGCACGGTTGCCCCGGCCGACAGAGCCGTCGTCGCCCTGTTCGGCGCTGGTCCCGGTCACCGTGAGGTAGATGGACTGCTCGTCGTAGTCGTCGGCGGTGTTGACGTGGACGGTGACCTCGCGGTCGGTGTACTCCGTCGCCAGCGTCCCGACGTACTCCCGGACGTCCTCGACCGCCTGCTTGTAGGCATGGATGTCCGCGACGTGCTCGTCGACCATCGCGACGGCGACGGTGACGTCGATGTGGTCCCCCTCGCGTTTGCCCATCACCTTCACGTCCTGGCCGACGACCGGGTTGTCGGCCGCGTATTCACCGGTGAGTTTGCGTTCCGTGTTGTAGACGATCTGCTCGGTCTCGGAGAGTGGCGCGTGGCCGACACCGTAACTCGTGTCGTTGGCCATCGGCACCGCGCCCGCCTCGCCGAAGACGGTCTGGAGGTCGCCCGAGCCCTCGCCCAGCTGGACGTCGACGATGATGTCGCTCCCCGAGTCCAGGTGGGGGAACGTCTCGTCGAGGTACCCCCGGGCGGCTTCGAGCGCGATGCGCTCGGCCGGGAAGCGCTGGCCCTCGTAGGCCTTGGTCGCGCGCCCGACGATGAGGAGATAGATGGGTTCGAGCACCTCGCCGCCGCCGTAGGCCGGTGCGGCCGTCCCGGCGACGAGCTGCGTCTCGTCGGTGTTGAAGTGAAGCACTTTGCCGAAGCGCTCGATGTAGCCCTGTGCGAGCGCTCGTGCGACGGTCTCGGCGACGCCGTCGCAGATAGAGTCGGGGTGACCGATACCCTTCCGCTCGACGATTTCGACGTCCTGGTCTTCGACTGCCAGCCCGTGTTCGGGCTGGACGTGGATGTTCCGGTCGGTCATTGTCTGGCCTTTGCTTCGGTGGGTTCTATAACTTACGGGAACAGTTCAGGCGGCGATGATTACTCCCCCGCATTTTCGAGCAGCAGTCCGAGGTAGGAGGTCCGGACCTGGTCGGCCGGGTCGAGACCGAGCAGTTCCAGTATCTCGAAGGCACCCGCTCGTGCCCGCTCGACGCCGGCCTCGTCCGTCTCGACCTCGACTTCGACGAACTCACCGACGCCCTCGACATCGTCCAGCGTCACCGTGTAGCCGTCGAGCGTGTAGAACTGCCGGTCCTTGCGGACGGTCGCCGCCGGCGAGAAGCCCATCCGCTCGAAGATGGTCGCAGTGGCCGCACCGTCGGCGACGGCCGTCTCGAACTCCTCGCGCGTCTTCGATTCGTCGTCCACGAGCGGCCCCTTGTAGGTGAGTTTCGTCGTCGTCTCGCCGTCCCGCGTCTCCTCGCGGGTGCGGAGCGCCTCGTCCGTCTCGGCGAAGTCCCGGTGGGGCGCGTCGTAGTAGGTGTCGACCTGGACCACTTCACCTGCTCGCTCGGCACCCGCGTCCTCGAGCGCGCGTTCGACGCTGGAGAGGTCGGCGGGCACCTTCACTTCGACTTCGTACATGCACCGGCCTGGACCCGCGTCGCTGAAAAGCGGTCCGTTCCGACCGCGTGATTTACTGTCTCCGGCCAGAGAGGGGACGTATGGACGGCCGGTACACCCCCGCCGAATCGCCGGACGAGACGACAGTGTTCCCCTATCACGACCTGACGCCGCCGTCGACGGCCGACGTGGCCGCCGCTCGGAAGATAGTCCGGCAACACCTCCCGAAGACGCCGCTGGTCCGCTCGGAGTCACTCTCGGCCGAACTCGACGCGGAGGTGTACCTCAAGCGCGAGGACACGCTGCCGACAGGGGCGTTCAAAATCCGCGGCGGGGTGAACCTCGTCGCGACGCTCGACGAGGAGTTCCGCGAGCGGGGGCTGCTCGCGGCGAGTACGGGGAATCACGGTCAGTCGATAGCCTGGGCCGGCCGCCAGTTCGACGTCCCGGTGACTATCGGCGTCCCGGCCGACGCAAACCCCGAGAAGGTCGCGGCCATGGAGCGCTTCGGCGCGGAAGTCATCCAGCGCGGGGCAGATTACGACGCTGCGCGCGAGCACATCGAGAAACTGGCCGCACAGCGGCAGGCTCGGTACGTCCACTCGGGCAACGAACCGAAACTCGTGGCCGGCGTGGGTACCGCCGGCCTCGAAGTCGTCGACGACCTCCCCTCGGTCGACCGCGTGTTCTGTCCGGTCGGGGGCGGGTCGGCGGCCGCCGGATACTGCCTCACCGTCGGCGCACTGACCGACGCCGAGGTAATCGGCGTCCAGGCCGCGGCGGCCCCGGCCGTCCACAACGCCTGGCGGGACGGGACGATGGACGCCCACGAGCCAGTGGACACGATGGCGGAGGGCGTCGCCACGCGGGTCCCGTTCGCCCTCACTGTGGAGGTGCTGCGGGACCGACTCACGGACTTCCGGCTCGTCTCCGAATCGGCCATCCGCGACGGGGTGCGTGACCTGTTCCTGGACGAACGCATCGTCATGGAGGGCGCGTGCGCGACCGGCGTTGCCGCCGCCCGACAGGCCGGCGACGACATCGCCGGCGAGACCGTCGTCATCCCCGTCTCGGGGCGGAACATCTCCCACGAGAAACTCGTCGACCTACTCACGGACGGGGCGAACGCGCAGTGACGGCGGCCCCGAAACGTTGTCCTTAAGAGTGCCACGACTGACGAACACGGTATGAGCAACGAGTCCGAGGCCGACGCGGAAGCGGTCGAGGAAGAGGCAGACACCGAGGACGAACAGACCGAGAGCGGACTCCAGGACGGCGACGTCATCAAACTCGCCTACACCGCCCGCACCGTCGACGACGGCAACCTCGTCGACACGACGCACGAGGAAATCGCTGAGGAAGACGGCATCGACACCGAGCAGCAGGACTGGGGCCCGCGTACCATCGTCCTGGGTGAGGGTCACATCTTCCCGGACGTCGAGGAGGACATCATGGGGAAGGCGGTCGGCGACGAGGGGAGCGTCACCATCGCGGCCGCCGACGCCTTCGGCGAGTACGACGAAGAGCAGGTCCGAACCGTCTCGAAGGACAAGATCCCGGAAGACGACCGCTACCCCGGCGGCCACGTCGACATCGACGGCGAGCACGGCCACGTCGAGACCATCATCGGCGGGCGTGCCCGCGTCGACTTCAACCACCCGCTGGCGGGCGAGGACGTCGAGTACGACTACGAGATCGTCGAGGAGGTCACCGACCGCGAGGAGAAGGCCGCCGGCATCCTCGACCTGATGCTCGACATGCGCCTCGACGTCTGGTTCGAGACCGAGACCGTCGAGGAAGAGCAGCTCGTCGAGAGCGAGGACGACGAGGACAGCGAGGCGTCGGAAGACGCCTCGGACGAAGGCGGCGAAGCCGCCGAAGCGAGCGAACCCGAGTACGAGACCGTCGAGGTCGAGAAGGAGACGCTCTACATCGAGGCGACCCCGCAGCTGACGATGAACCAGCAGTGGATGATGGGCAAACAGCAGATCGCCCAGCAGCTCACCCAGCTGCTCGACGTCGACCGCATCATCGTCCAGGAGGAGCTGGGCGGGATGGGTATGGGTATGCCCGGCATGATGGGCGGCGGCATGGGCGGCGCCGGCGGGATGGGCGACATCGAGGACGCGCTCGAGGACGCCGACGTCGACGCCGAGGAGATCATGGACGAGATCGAAGACGTCGAAGAGTAACGCGCTCGACCCGGTTCCCGGCGACGCGACGCGTGCGGTTCTGCGGGCGGTTCGACCGTCGAGCGGTTGCACTGGTTCACTGACCGCTCGAAAACGGTTATCTGGGAGGCATCACATTCACACCCATGCGAGCGACGCTGACGTACGCGGCGCTGTTCTCGGTCCCGCCGGCCGTGGCGCTCGGTGTCGGGGTCACGCTACTGACCGGTAACATCCGGTTCGGCGCCGTCGGCGGGCTCTCCGTGGGCCTGCTCATCCTCGGGATAGTGCTCCTTGGGACGGAAGTCGGGTCGCCCAACCGACCCGAGTAGCGACTTCCGTGCTGAGGAAGCAACCGACGAGGTCCGGCGGAGGGAGCGACGTCAGGCGATGTCGCGCGAAGTGTCGATGCTGACCTGCTCGACGAGGTCCAGTTTGATGACGTCTTTCGGAGCGCGGCCACCGCGGAACTTCGGGATGGCGAGGCGGTTCTCCACCTCGTCGCCGCTCACGCGGGTGTCGAGCTGGAAGACGACGTCGGCGAAGTGCTCGGTCGTATCCCGGAGCGGTGGGATGGTCCGGCCGTCCAGACAGTGGAGGATGGCCAGACTCCCCGTGTTGACGATGTGGTTCTGGAGGTCGTTCATGAACGCGCGGAACCGGGACGGCGGCTCCTGGGACTCGAGGACGTCCAGCGGGTCCACGATGAGGTTCGACGTCTCCGGGAGCGCGGAGACGAGCTTCCCGGCGTTGTCGAGCGGTGCCTCCCCCGAGATGTGGCGGACCGTCGGGTCGCCGGTGTTGGCCGGCGTCTGCTCGATGCTCGCGACCACCGACTCGGCGGTTCGGTCGAGCGAGAGCCACAGCGTCCCGCGCGTGGCCGTGAGTTCGTAGAGGAACAGCTCCGCCTGGCTGGCCGGACTCGCGGTCAGGGCGACGATACTCCCGGCTGGGATGCCGCCGTCGAGCTTCCTGTCGAGGACCTCGATACCCGTTCGCAGCCGGTTCACCATTCACTCGAAATGGTGTTCGCAAACGATTAAGCATTCCGCTTTTTCAGGTTTTTCACGACTTCTCGGTACCGTGTTGCCGGTTCCGTGGCTTCGAGTGGAGGTAGTGATACGTCCGGAACGTGGACGGTCGGCTGGCGCCCGAGCAGCGGTGTCGGGTCGACGTCGCCCTCGCTCCGGGACACGACCGTGAGTGCCGGTGGCGAATCGAGCTGCCGCGCCATCGCGGCCGTCTTCACAGCGTCCAGGAGACTCTGCCTGGTCGGTGTCGAGACGAGGACGCTATGCGTCGCCGCGCGGAGCGGAACCGCACCGTCCGGACCAGCGCCCGCGGGACAGTCGAGCAGGACCGGACGGTCACTGGTTTCCAGGGCATCGAGGACCGAAGCGAGGGCGACCGGCGACGCGCCGGCGGCGGGGAGCACGTCGACGCCGTCGACGCAGGTGGAGGGATGGGCGACCTCGAGGGGAGCCGACCGACTCGCGGCAGTGGCCACTCCAGGTGTCTGCGCGACGCCGGCCTGGCGGTGGAGGTCCGGCATGTCCAGGTCCGCGTCGACCACGACCGGTCGACGACCGGCCCTGGCCATCGCGCGAGCGACCCCGAGCGCAGTCGTCGTCTTCCCACAGCCGCCCTTCCCGCCAGCGATTGCGAGCATAGCGGGGCTGGTCCCGCCATGCTACTTCAACCCTCGGGCCGGGCGTGTCGGGGGATTCAAGACCATCCGGGGGCGATTCATTGTGAGATGCGGCACGACCATATCATCAGCGCGACACAACTCACACGGGCCGACATCGAGGCGGTGCTCGACCACGCGGCCGACATCGCCGAGAACCCGAGTGCGTACGGCGACCGGCACTCGGACAAACTGCTCGGGACGCTCTTCTTCGAGCCGAGTACGCGCACGAAGATGAGTTTCACGACGGCGATGAAACGGCTGGGCGGCGACATCGTCGACATGGGGTCGGTCGAATCATCGAGCGTCAAGAAAGGCGAGTCGCTGGCCGACACCGTCCGCGTCGTCGAGGGGTACGCCGACGCGCTCGTCTTGCGCCACCCGATGGAGGGGTCGGCGAAGATGGCCAGCGAGTTCGTCGACGTCCCGCTGGTCAACGCGGGCGACGGGGCGGGTCAACACCCGACTCAAACGCTGCTGGACCTCTACACCATCCGCGAGAACGCCGGCTTCGACGACCTCACCATCGGCATCATGGGCGACCTGAAGTACGGTCGGACGGTCCACTCGCTGGCCCACGCCCTGACGACCGTCGACGCGCGCCAGCACTTCATCAGTCCCGAGTCACTCCAGCTGCCCCGCTCGGTTCGCGTCGACCTGCACGACGAGGGCGCGGAGGTTCGCGAACACACCGCCCTCGACGAGGTGCTCCCCCAGCTGGACGTCCTCTACGTGACGCGCATCCAGCGCGAGCGGTTCCCCGACGAGAGCGAGTACCGCGCCGTCGCGGGCGAGTACCAGATCGACGCCGAGACGCTCGAGGCGGCGGCCGACGACCTCACCGTCATGCACCCGCTGCCACGGGTCGACGAGATTTCACACGACGTCGACGACACGGAGTACGCGAAGTACTTCCAGCAGGCCCACAACGGCGTGCCCGTTCGGATGGCGCTGCTGGACCTGATGCTCGGAGGCGACCAATGACTGACGACGACCGACAACTACGGGTCTCGAAGATTCGCAACGGCACCGTCATCGACCACATCACCGGCGGGCAGTCGCTGAACGTGCTCGCCATCCTCGGCATCGACGGCACCAGCGGTGACTCGGTCTCCGTCGCGATGAACATGCCTTCCGAGCGACTCGGCCTGAAGGACATCGTGAAAGTGGAGGGCCGCGAGCTCTCCCAGGACGAGGTCGACGTCCTCTCGCTCATCGCGCCAGCCGCCTCGATCAACATCGTCCGCAACTACGAGGTCGTCGAGAAACACCGCGTCGAGCGCCCGGACGTCGTCGTGGGCGTCCTGGAGTGTCCGAACCACAACTGCATCACGACCGAGAACGAGCCCGTCGCGTCCCGCTTTGCCGTCACCGACGACGGCGTGCGCTGTGAGTACTGCAACACCATCATCCGCGACGACCTGCCGGCCCACATCCTCGCGGAGTAGTCATTGTCGGGTATGTCAGCGTTGACAGGCCGACTGCGAGCGGTCATATCTGTGGACAGTTAGAAAACGTAGGCTCTGTTAGCGCATTCACATCTGAGAGTACTGGGATGCAAGAGACAGAGGGCGTATCTATCACCGACTATTGGGCTTATTGACAGACCTCGCTTGATCGGGGGCTGGAGCGGGCGTTTCACTCTTCGTCAACGGGCGAGACTTCCTGCCACGACGACTCACCGAAGAAGGTCTGTAGCGCCCCGAGGACCCCTAAGTACGTCCCGAAGAGGACGATTACGAACGGGACTACGAGTGCCAGCACTACACTTCCGAGTGGGTTAATTCCGAACATTTGGAGGGGCGTCATAGTATGCGGTAGAACTCACTTTTTCATAATATTGTCGGAAAATAACACAACTATATCACGACTGTGACTTCTGAAAGTGACTGATATGCGTGCTGTATGCAGCACGATCCAGAGATCTACCCAGGTGCTGTCAGAAGCGGCGTGCGAGATACAGAGGGTGTAGTCAGCACGGAATGGCGACTCAGTCCCATTGATGTACCACTATCCAGTCTGCCACGCAATGAACTTCTCGAACCCATAGGTAACCCCGAGAAAGAAGACAGCGAACACGAACCAACGGAAAACATCGAAGGTACCAGTGAACGCGAGAACGTTGAATATGTACGATAGCGACGCACCAACAAACGCAGCGACGTAGAGGTTACGTCGGCTCTTCATATACGCACTCCGACCGAACGTGAGTTAATTCTTTTCCAGTGGGTTACACGAACGGTTCTTCCGGTCAAGTCCGTCTCACGAGTTCTGTCCGCTCTACATACGCGCCCTCAGCCTTGTCTAGACGTTCCAGAGAGCATCGGATAGTTGCCCTTTGGAGGATCAGAATCCACTCAGGTCTTTTCTCGTCAATTTCGTTCGTTGGGCAAGAGCCATAGCAGCCAATCTACCCTGCGTCTAAACAAGGTCGTAACCTAGTATAGCCACAACGATAGGGGCGCAAGTGAATATCCACTGAACGATTACGCACCTCAGCAATGTGATCTGTAGCCATACTGACTATGTACAGTCTAGGCAGTGGGATCGGTTCGAAAGATTCGATATCTGTCAGTGTCAAATGACCGAGAGGGAAGTGCAGCCACCAGACTGTGCAAGTGACTGAAAGACCGTCTGTGTCTGGGTGACCAGTCAGTAGAGACTCACCGGAACCGGCGGAGAGCGACACCGACCAGATATCCGGCAGTCCCAGCTGGGAGTCCAAGCAGCAACCCGATCGGTGGTCCACTCCACTGCCAGAGAGTCCATCGAAATGCGTCCATCACCGTCCAGAAAGCGACGTTAAGCCCCAGGATGAGACCCGTGGGAATCGCAATACAAACGACTAGACCCGCGCCGTGATAGCCCGCCGCGATCGGGACGACCAGGGCAAGGACCCCACCGAGAAGCAGCAACAGTAGCGCGACGCCGAGTCCCTCCGTGTCGCCACCCGGACCGCTGAGTGCACCACTGACCCGGATGCCAATCGGGACGACCGCCGAGAGCAGTCCCAAGACGACAGCGACCACTCCGTATCGCTGCCGAGCTCCCCTTCGACTCCCGAGTAGCAGATGTTGGGTTTCCATACCTATGTTCTAAATGTATTCGAAATGATGTATCGGTTTTGTGTGTCGTGACACCAACTGCAACTGAACCGACCGAGTGGAGCTCTTGTGAACTCTGATTCCATCGGTGAGAGATCCGTATCCGCTAGCTTGCACGACGCAGCGAACATCAGCGCGATGTGGTAGAACCTCCACCGATAGATCAGCAGAGGTACTGATCACCTTATTCACCCGTGAATCAACGCCGCAAACTCTGTGAGGCTGTTTCTATGTCACGTTCTGCTGGGAAAATGACTATTAACAATCATTCATATACGCTTACATATGCCGGGTGATGACACCGGCTCAGGTCCGGATGATGAGACCGACGAGCTTCCGCCGGGCCCGGATGGGCTCCCAGTGCTGGGAAACACCCATCAGTACGTCAAGCAGCCAATGGGGTTTTTCGACGACCTTGCCGAGTACGGTGATGTCGCCCACTGTGAATTTCCGCGTATCGACGCCGTCGCTGTCTTCCATCCCGAGCACATCGGCGAGGTATTACTGGGACAAGACACCTACGAACGGTGGAATTTCGACGAACTGAAAGAACTCCTCGACTACGAGATCGCCCCGCGGGGTCTCACATTCACCCGTGGCGAGGAATGGATACAACAGCGCCACTTCCTCCAGCCGATGTTCGGGCTGAACCGGTTGCGAGGGTTCAGTTCGTCCATGGTTGCTACCACGGAACAACTGATCGAGGAGTGGGATGACGGCGAAGAAATCGTCATCAACGAGGAGTTCTCGGAACTGACGCTGTCGATACTCACTAATTCGCTGTTCGATTTCGACCTCGGCGAGCACCGGGAAGTGATCACCGATGCCGCCGACGAGCTACAGACCATGGCCGATATGAGTGGCCTCAGTGCCGTCGAAATGCTCTTGCCGTCGTGGGTGCCGACTCACAGGAACCGACGGTATACGCAGGCTATGGATGCGTTCGACGAAACGGTCGATACGCTCATTGAAGAGCGGAGAGCGAACCCCGGCCAGTACGACGACTTCCTGACGATGATGCTCGAAAAGGAGGACGACCACGAGTATTCGATGACCGATGCGGAAATTCACGACCACTTGATTACGTTTCTCATCGCTGGTCACGAGACGACAGCGATGGCACTGACGTTCACGTGGTTGTTGCTGGCGACCCATCCCGATGAGCGCGACCGATTATCGCAGGAAGCCACGACTGTGCTTGACGGCCCGCCTACGGCAGAAGACCTTGCCGACCTCACCGCTACCGAGCACGTCGCCAAGGAAGCGATGCGGCTCTATCCGCCAGCGGGGATGCTGTTCCGCGAGGCTGTTGAGGAGACAGCGCTTGGAGGGTACTACATTCCCGAAGGAACGAAGATCCTACTACCACAGTTCACTGTTCACAAGGACGACCGATGGTTCGACGCGCCCGAGCAGTTCCGGCCCGAGCGTTTTACCGATGCTCGGAGTGACAGACGGCCGGACTTTGCGTACTTCCCCTTTGGCGGTGGTCCCCACCAGTGTATCGGGATGCACTTTGCGATGATGGAGCTGAAACACATCATCCCGATGCTTGCCCGAAATGTAGAATTCGAGCTGTTGAGTTCGCCTCAGCCCGAGATAAACATGGAGTTGACGTTGCAACCTTCCGAGGATGTTCGGATGCGTGTTCACAAACAGTGACTCACCGTAGCAAGTTAGCGACAAAGATTCGGGGGTCTGTACCATCAGCGGGCGCTGCTATATAACTCAGCGTGCAAAGCTGAATGTGCAATATACGCGCCCTGTATTCAGCACGGCTACGGCAACCGCTCACCAGCTGAGTATCTCAGCGGGACCAACAATCACTCCAGCCAGACGCTCGCGAACGCGTCGAAGTAGTCCGACCCGGTGTCGACGAGGACGTGGTCGCCTCCCAGCCGCGTGACCCGGTTCGCGACGGCGTCGACGTGGGCGTCTAACCGTGACTGGTAGGTGTCCGCCATCGAACCGCTGAAATAGGAGCGACGGGTCTGGTCGCTCTCCGGGTCGGCGAACAGGACGTCGCCGACCGCGCCCGGGTCGCGTTCGTCTGGCGCGACGACACGGACGACCAGCACGTCCACCTCGTTCCGGACGAGCGCGGCGATACCCGCTTCGAACTCCTCTGGGTCGGCCAGACAGTCGCTCAGAATGACGACGAGCGAGCGCGACCGGATGCGCTCTGCGTACTCCGAGAGGACCGTCTCGAAGTCGGCCGAGCCGGACGGCTCCATGGCGTTCAGCTGGTCGATGAGGTTCAGCAGCTCCCCCCGGTTCGACCGCCCGGTGTCGAGGCGGTCGACCCGCTCCCGGAACGTCTCGAACAGGAAGTCGTTGTTCTCCTCGGCGGTGAGGTAGGCAAAGCCCAGCCCGAGTTTCGCCGCGAACTCGAACTTATTGGCCTCCCCATCACCGTAGTCCATCGAGGCGCTGGCGTCGAGCAGGACGTGGACCGTCAGGCTGCGCTCCTCCTCGAACTGCTTGATGAAGTACTCCTCCGTGCGGGCGAACAGCCGCCAGTCGATGAGCCTGGTGTCGTCACCCGGCGAGTATCGGCGGTAGTCGCTGAAGGTCAGCCCCTCACCGATCCGGGGGGACTCCTGGTCGCCCTGCCGGAGTGCCGTCGACACCCGGTTGAGCGCCGCGTCGAACCGGCCCAGTTCGTCGAGGAAGTCGGGTTCGATAGTCACGAGTCACCTCCCGGGGATTCGTCGTCCGATTGTCCGTGCGATGCCGGCATCGTCACTCGAAGAGCGACTGGACGACGTCGTCGGTCGTCAGCCCCTCCCGCTCCGCGCGGAAGTCGAGCAGGATGCGGTGTCTGAGCACGGGCGCGGCCAGCGCTTCGAGGTCCTCGCTGGCCACGTGCGACCGGCCAAAGAGGAAAGCGCGCGCCTTCGAGGCGAGGACGAGCGCCATGCTCGCCCGCGGACTCGCCCCGAACTCGATGGTGTCCTCCTCGCGGGTCCGGCGGACGAGCCGAATCGCCCGGTCCCGCAGGTCGTCGGCGATAGGGACCTCCCGGACGTACTGCTGGGCGGTCTGTATCTCCTGCCGGGTGAGCACTTTCTCGATGGGGACCTGTGGCTTCCCGCTGGTGAACATCTCGACGATGTCCCGTTCCTCCTCGTAGTTCGGGTAGTCGACCAGGATCTTCATCATGAAGCGGTCGGTCTGTGCCTCGGGCAGCGCGTAAGTCCCCGACTGGTCGATGGGGTTCTGCGTCGCGAGGATGAAGAACGGCCGGGGCAACTGGTAGGTCTCGCCGGCGGCCGTCACCTGCTTCTCCTGCATCGCTTCGAGCAGCGCGGCCTGCGTCTTCGGCGTGGCACGATTGATCTCGTCGGCGAGGACGACGTTGGCGAAGACCGGCCCCTTCTCGAAGACGAAGTCCCGGCCCTGTTCGGTCTCACGGATTATCTCGGTCCCGGTGATGTCGGAGGGCATCAGGTCCGGCGTGTTCTGGATGCGCGAGAACTCGAGGTCGGTCACCTCCGCGATGGTCCGGACCATCGTCGTCTTCCCGAGGCCGGGATTCGACTCTAACAACGCGTTCCCGTCGGCGAGGATGCAGACGAGCAGCTGCACGAGCACATCCCGCTGGCCGACGATTCGCTTTCTGATCTGGTCGCGTGCGTCCTGTAACTTCTGCTGTATCGTGTCGATGTCGTGTCCTGAGCTCATGTATCAGACTCCCCGTCCTCGCGTATCCGCAGGTTGTACTCGCGGATGAGTTCCGCGTCCTCCAGGTCCTCCGCACCGGCGAAGCCGGCCTGCTGGCTCTCGAAGTCGCCGCTCACGTCCCCGCCGGCCTCCGACGGGAACTGCTGTGTGGGGTCGACCTCCTCCTCGCCGCCGGTCGATTCTATCTGAGCGGTCAGGTTCTCGTCGCCGGCGGTCACGTCCTCGCTGTCGCCCAGCACCGAGTCGCCGTCTTCGAGGCCGGTGTAGTCCCGTGGCTGGTCTGGGCCGCCGTTCGCCGGCGTCGCTCCGCCGTTACCGTCGAGCAAGGCGAGGTCCACGGCGGCGACCTGGACCGTCGCGAGACTCAAGATAGCGATGACAAAGAGCGTCACCGCGAGTCGCCGGATGTTCACCAGCGCGACGCCGGACGTCTCGCGCAGCTGTGCGAGCACGTCCTCGTAGAGTCGCACGGCCATCGCCGTCTCCTGCTCGTCGGTGATAGCGTCGCGGGCGGTCCGGAGGGCCTCGGCGACCGAGGGGTTGACGGCCTCGAACTGCTCGATGAGGGGGCGCCGGAGCCGAAGCACCAGTTCGGCGACGAACACCACGAGCCCGACTGCGAGCGCGACGAGCGCGGACCCGGGTACCGTGGGGTCGGACAGCGGCACGCCAGCCGAATCGGTCACCGTCTCGGTGACGACGTCCGGGACCCCGACCTGCTCCGGAATCGCGCTGGGTTCCAGCGCCGCGACCAGCAGGTTCACGACGAGGAAGAGCGCGACGGCGTCGACGACGGCGTATATCGTGGCGGCCTTCCAGGCCTCGAACCGGACCGCTCTGAGCGCCGCACGCATCCGTTCGCCGACTGGTCTGTCTTTCTTGCTCATGGTCAGTACCCGCTACACTCCGGTTCGCCCTCGTTTTCGGCCTTGTTGCACAGCGACTGCAGGTCGTCTTCCATCTCGCTGTTCTCCTGTTGCAGGTCCTCGTTCTCGTTCTCGAGCGTATTTACCTCGTCCTGGAGGTCGTCGATTACGTCTTCGCGGTCGTTGAGTTCGTTCCTGAGGTTCACCACGTCGTTCTGTAGTTCCCGTCGGTCGTCTCGAAGCGTCTCGACCTCGTCTTCGAGCTCGTTCGCTTCCCGCTCCAGGCGCTGGTTCTCCTGGCGCAGTTCGCTCGTCGTGCCCTGCAGCGTGCTGACCCGGTCCTGGCTGTCTCGCAGTGCCTGTCTCGTCTCTGCCAGCTGGCTCTCGGTGGCGTTCAGCTGGGCCTCGGTCCGTTCGAGGTCGTCGGCTACCTGGTCAACGTCCTGGGTCCGCGTCTCGAGTGTCTGTCTGAGTTCGCGGACACGGGTCCGGTTGTCCTGGAGGTCGGCACGCGTTTCCTCCAGTTCGTCACGGAGGTCGGCGTTGGTCGACTTCAGGCGGTTGTTCTCTTGCTGTAGCTCGCCCGTCGAGTCCTGGTAGAAGACGGTAGCCCCGGCGGTGCCGGCGACTGCCAGGAGGATGAGGGCGACGAGTCCGAGGTTCAGGGTGCGACCGATTGCGCTCACGGGAGACCACTCTCCAGAGTAGTGCGCCCGCGGTACACTTGAACGCGTCGGGCGATGACCTCTGCAGTGAACAGCAGTAGTGCGCCCAGCAGGAAGACCCACGACCACGAGTCGCGGACCGTCCGGATTCGCGTCGACTGCTGGCGTGCCAGCCGTGCGATTTCCGCCCCCTCGCCGGGCGTGAACAGCTGCCCGCCCGTCTCCTCGACGACGCTCGTGAGGGCCTCGGACTGGCCGAACGTGCCGTACTCGGCGGGGTAGTTCGCCGCGTACTCGGTGTCGAGTACCGTTCCGTAGCCGGCCGTCGACGGCGTGAACTCGCCCTGATAGCGGTTCGTCCCGACCTGCCGGAACGTGATATCGGCCGCCTCGGGCCGTGTCTCGCCGCGGTACGTCAGCGACGTCAGCCGGCCGACGCGCGCGTCCCCGACGGCCGTGACGCCGGTCTGTGTCCGCGCCGGGTCGCCGATAGCGTAGTTGACCGACTTCGTCAGGACGAGCGAGTCCGGCCGTTCGAGCAGGCCGTCGAGCGTGCCGTCGTCGCCGTACGTCGTGATGGAGACGACCCGACCGAGGCCGAAGCGCCACGACGCGATGGCCGGCGTGCCGTCGGCCGTCGCCACCTGATAGTCGGCCCCGGGTTTCACCGTGACGCGGTTCGCCTGGCCCGGGTTGGCGGTCAGCTCCACGCCCGACGTGATGAACGTGTTCCGGGTGACGATGGTGAGTCGGTCGCCCTGGAACTGTCGCGACCCACCGCCGAACAGCAGTCGCAGGCGGTTCGTCTCGGTGGCCGCGAAGTACGACCCGCCGGACTCGGCGGCGATCTCCCGCAGCGTGAGTTCGTTGACCTTGCGGCCGGCACCCACGCTGACGACGCGAGTCCCCTCGCGGCCCAGCTGGTTCGAGACGGCGGCCGCTTGGGCCGGTCGGTCCTGGCCGTCGCTCAGGAGGATTATCGTCCCCTCGCGTTCCCCGAGCAGCTCGTCGGCCCCCTGCAGGCCGATGGCGATGTCGGTCGCTCCGCCGCTCGTGAGCCGGCGAATCTGGTTGGCGACCGTGTTCCTGTTTTCCCCCAGCGGGGCGAGTTCGGCCACCCGGAAGGCCCGGAAGTTGAACGCGACGACGCCGACCCGGTTCTCGTCGCCCAGCTGGTCGAGCACGTCGAGGGCCACGGCCTTCTGGATGGCCATCCCCTCCTCGGCACTGCCGGAGACGTCGACGAGCAGGACGATGTTCGTCGTCCCGCCAGTCGCGTTCCCGACGGAGACGGGCAGCATCGACGCGACGGGCGACTCGCCGTAGCCGCCGTTCTCGTAGGCGTTGTCGCCACCGACGACAACCAGGCCGCCGCCCTCGATGACGTGTTCCTGGAGGGCGCTGACGTTCCCGAATCGCGTAGCGGGGCTGTCCTGGACGACGACGGAGGAGTAGCCCGACAGGTCCGCCGGCACGGTGTCCGTCTTCGTCACGTCGTACAGCGAGTCGAGGAAGTTCTCGAAGGGGTAGGTCCGGGCCGAGACGTAGAGGACGTCCGGTTGCTCGACGACGCGAACGCTCTTGTAGAAGACGTTGTTGCGGTCGAAGACGTCGGAGCTCTCTATCGTCGCCGTCACCCGGTGTGAGCCGAGGTCCTCGAAGGTGTGCGTGACGGCCGTCGTGCCGTTCTCGCCGACCGTCCGCGTGGCGACCGTCTCGCCGTCGATGCTGACCTCGACAGTCGACTCGTCGGGAAGCCGGACGCCGTCGACGCTGACGACGAACCGGGACGGTACCCCCGAGCTCACCGTCTGTGGTCCGGAGACCGAGACGGCCGCTTCGCGGTTTCGCGGAATCAGCTCGACGGCGCTCACCGTCGCGTTCAGCCGTCTGGCCTCTTCCCCCGCTATCGCGAGGCTCCGCCCGGCGGTGACCTGGCCGTCGGAGAGCACCACTACCGTCCCGTTCTCTCTGGCGTTCGCTGCCAGGCCGTCACCCAGACGAGACGACGCCTCGCTCCCGACCGTCGTGGTGGTCACCGGGACGCCCGTCGCCTCGATGTCTGCGACGAGCGATTCGCGCGTGTCTGCGTAGACGTCCATACTGGCGGAGTCGTCGGTCAGCAGCGTCACGCTCGGCTCGCCGGCCGTCTCGCGGGTCTGGACCG
This sequence comes from Haloarcula ordinaria, assembly GCF_029338275.1. Taxonomy (NCBI): domain Archaea; kingdom Methanobacteriati; phylum Methanobacteriota; class Halobacteria; order Halobacteriales; family Haloarculaceae; genus Haloarcula; species Haloarcula ordinaria. Next base: position 2,546,081 of record NZ_CP119789.1, read on the forward strand.
TGTAGGGCCCCATCGCGCCGACGACGAGCAGGACGACGACGAGGACCCGGCTGGCAAAGAGCAGGCGTCTGCTCCGCGTCGACGCCGACCGGGAGCCCCGCTCGCCCCAGAAGACCACGTAGACGAGGACGGCGACGGCGACCGGGACGGCCACTGCTGGCCAGAGGTGTTCGACCCCGATCGTCAGCCCGTCGGAGAGGGTGTACGAGACGCTCATCAGAGGTCACCCCGGTATCGGAGGTATCCGACTTCCAGCAGGACCACGAACAGGCCGGCCAGCGCGGCGAACTCCGTCAACGGCCGGGGGACGCTCCGGCGCTCCTCGCGCGTGGCGTTCCCGGTCGGTCCCTGCCGGTCCGAGAGCGGTTCGACCGCTGTGTCGGACTCGCGTTCGTCGAGCAGCGACGCGCTCACCGTCCGTCCGGCTGCGCTGTAGAACCCGACGCGCTGGAGCGAGTTCGTCGGCCCGGTGACCGGCCCGTCCGGCCCCTCGATGCGGTCGGCGTCGAACCGGACCGTCTCGCCCGTCTCGAAGTTCAGCGCCGGCAGCGGGTCCCGGTTCGCGAGGTGGAAGACGGCCCGCTTCCAGAACACCGGGTACTGGTAGTTGAACTTGAAGCTCGAGCTGTCTTCGATGTACCCGTAGTACAGCAGACGGCCGCTCTCTCGCTCGGCGGTGGCGATGAGCGGGGTCCCGTCGCCGAGTTCGACCACCGTGCGGCCCTCGCGGAGGGAGCCGCTGACGTACTCGTCCGGCGGCTGGAAGTCGATGCCGCGGGTCAGCTCGTCCGGTGGCGGGGACTGTACGGTCGCGGCAGACCTGACGGGCCCCGGCTCTAGCAACAACAGGTCACCGTATCGCGTCGGGAGCTCCGGTTGCGCCTGGACGACGACGCCACCACCGTCGGCCACGAGCTCTCGACCCGCCTCGACGTTGCCGGGCAGGAGCGCGCTCGGGTCCACGTTGCTGTAGACGATGACGTCGTAGTCGTCGGTGACGGTCGTCGGTGGCCGGTCGACGGTCACGTCGACCTGGTCGACCACCTCCAGCGCCGTAATCAGGTACCGGTTCGGGTCGTTGGTCAGCACGAGCACCTCCACGGTGGGGTCCGAAGGTGCGGCGATGGAGACCGTGTCGTCGGTCGCGAAGCCGTCACCTGGCGAGAGTCGCGCCTGACTCCGGCCGGCCGGGACCGGGAACGTCACCGTCTCGAGGTCGTCTGGCCCCAGTTCGACCCGCGCGTTCCGGTTCCCGAGCGTGACCGTCCGGGTGACCGTCTCGCTCCCGAAGTTCTTGACCGACAGCGTCACCCTGGACCCGGCGAAGCGGCGGTCGACGAATCCCACGTTCGCGTCGCCGCCAGCGTCGAACTGCCGCAGGTCGACCGAGAGGTCCCGGGCGCGGGCGGTGGCCACGGCGTCGGTCCACTCGTTTCCGGCGAAGTCACTGAGCACCACTATTCGGGCGTTCTCACCCGCCAGCGCGGTCGCCTGCGTTATCGCGCCGTCGAGGTCGCCCGGCGCGTCGGTCACCTGTAACTGCCCGAGCGCCTCGCGGGCCTCGCTGGGTGTCCCTCGCTGGAGGGTGACGTCACCCCCGTCGTCGGTGGTGACGACCGAGGTCGTGCTGGTGACCTCCGCGTCGGCCGTCTCGAGCGCGCGAGCGAGCCGGGTGTCGCCACCGCCGGTGGTCGCCATGCTCGCGCTCGTGTCGACCACCAGGACGGTCTCCTCGACGACGGCACGCTCGTTGACCATCACGTACGGCGCCGCGAGACCGACGGCCAGCAGGAGGAGCGCCAGCAGCTGGACGAGCAGGAGGAGGCTCCGCGAGAGCCGTTCCAGCAGGGGATTGGTCGCCTGCTGGCGCTCGTCGTTGGCGAGGAAGCGGAACGTCGGGAGCTCCATCCGCTGGGGCTCCGGGCGGATGAAGTACAGCACCACGATTGGGATGGCGAGGGCGAACGCCGCCAATCCGAGCGGGGAGAGGAAGATTTCCGAGAGGACCATTGCCGGACCAACTCCCGGCACCCGTATTTATGTTGTGTCTGAGTTGTCAGTTACGCATCAATTGTGGCTGGCCTGTCAGGTGCTCTGTGGCCCCTCGGCATGACCAGACGGGATTTATTCGGAATGGGACCGAAGAGACGGTATGAGCGACAACGGCGGACACGATAACGAGGTTCAGGACGACCACGACGACCACCACGCGCACGACCCCAAGCGCGTCAGTATCGCCGTCCTCACCGTCTCTACGACACGGACGCTCGAAGACGACCCCGCCGGCGACGTCGTCGCTGGGGCCTGCGAGCGAACGGGTCACGACGTCGTGACCCGGCGCGTCGTAGACGACGACAGGGACGCCATCGTCGAAGCGGTGGCGGCGGCGTTCGACGAGGACGACGCCGACGTCGTCGTGACCACGGGCGGGACCGGCCTGACCCCCGACGACGTCACCGTCGAGGCCCTCCGACCGCTGTTCGACCGCCGGATTCCTGGGTTCGGAGAACTGTTCCGCGGGTTCTCCTACGAGGAGGTGGGGCCGATGGCGATGGCCTCGCGGTCGACGGCGGGCGTCGTGGACGACCGCATCGTGTTCTGTCTGCCCGGAAGCGAGCACGCCGCCCGGACCGGGACCGAACGGCTCATCGTCCCGGCCGTCGGCCACCTGGTCGGTCTCGTCCGTCGCTGAGGCGACCCGCACGGTTTTGGGGACAGTCCTGTTACGACCGAGCGATGACCGACGAGTTCACGCACGTCGAAGACGAGGGCGAGGCGCAGATGGTCGACGTCGGGGGGAAGGCAGACAGCAAGCGTCGCGCCGTTGCCCGGGGCCGGATACGGCTCTCGGCGGCGACGCTCGAGGCCATCGCGGCCGACGAAATGGAGAAGGGCGACGTCCTGGCCACGGCACGAGTCGGGGCCATCCAGGCGGTCAAGCACACGTGGGAGACGATTCCGCTGTGCCACCAGATTCCAGTGACGAACGTCGACGTGTCGTTCGACGTCGACGAATCGGCCGTCGAGGTGACTGTTGCCGTCGATACGGTGGGGAAGACCGGCTGTGAGATGGAGGCGCTCCAGGGGGTGACGACCGGGCTGAACGTCGTCTGGGACATGGTGAAGGCGAGCGAGAAAGACGCCGACGGCGAGTATCCGACGACCGCAATCGAGGACGTACGTGTCGTCGAGAAGTCGGTCGACAGGTAATCGACGGCGGGTCGAGACCGGTCGGTGGCTCAGTCCGGTGCCGCCGAAAACACATACGTGTCTCCGCCGAGTAGACCACTCCATGCAGGTCCTCGGTATCGTCGGCCCCTCGGGCAACGGGACGACCACACTCGTCGAACGACTCGTCGCGCGCTGCGCGGACTCTGCTCGGGTGGCAACGGTCACGCAGTGCGACCGCGCGCCGGCCGTCGATACCGACCGGACAGATATCGCCCGCCATCGCACGGCGGGCGCGGCGACCACCGTGGCCACGACCGACGACGGCGAGTGGGTCGCCAGCGGCGAGTCCAGGACGCTGGACGAGACGCTAACCGAGCTCGCGCCGGCGTTCGACTACGTGTTCGTCGATGGGTACCCCGATTCGTCGCTGCCGAAGGTCGTGCTGGGGGACCGACCCGCGACCGACCCGGTCGTCCACCGCGCCGACGACGGCGAGACGGCGGACCTCGATGCGATTCTCGATGCGCTGGCTGCCCAGGACCCCTACGTCACCCTCGAATCGCTCGTCCGCGAGGTCAAACGCAGCCCAGACGAGGACCGGGCGGGCGCTATCGCCACCTTCACCGGCCGGGTCCGCGCCCGTGACGGCGTCGACGACGCGCCGACCGAACACCTGGAGTTCGAGCGCTACGACGCGGTGGCCGACGAGACGATGGCGGCGATTCGCGAGGACATCGAGGGCCGCGAGGGCGTGTTCGCGGTCCGCCTCCACCACAAGACCGGCGTCGTCCAGGCCGGCGAGGATATCGTCTTCGTCGTCGTCCTGGCCGGCCACCGCGAGGAGGCGTTCCGAGCCGTCGAGGACGGTATCGACCGGCTCAAGGCGGAAGTGCCGCTGTTCAAGAAGGAGGTCACGGTCGAGGAGGCGTTCTGGGCCCACGACAGATAACCGCCCAACGGCTGCTCGTTGGCGGATCCCCATTCGCCCAGTTCTAGTCGATTCTCCGATAGTTCTATTACCCGCGTCAGTGTATGTACGACTGATGTCGAAGAAGGTCATCGCCCTCGTCGCTCTCGCCGTCCTGACGCTCGCGTACGTCTACCGGAAGTAGCGACGGACAGCCCCAGTCGTACAGTCCTCCGACCACGTTTCCGAACGCTTACCAGCGACAGCGCCGTACCGACGGCCATGTACGGCGTCGTCACGCGCAACGAGGACGAGACCGAGTGGTCGGAGTTCGACCGCGCGTTCTACGAGGTCAAGGACGTCACCGGCCGGGCAGCCGAACCTGTCGACAGCGCGGTGAACATGGTGTCGTGTTTCGGTGACAACGCCGTCGAGAGCGAGCAGGAGTTGCTGTCCTTCGACGACGAGGGCACGGCGGCGACGCGCAACGAACCGTACTTCGACTGGACGTACGTCTGCCCGACCCACGACCGGTACCGCGAGGGGCTCCTGGACATCATCGAGGACGCGGCCGCCGTCACCGACGACGTCCGCCTCGACGACGTCGGGTTCCCCCGTGAGGAGTACTGCCACTGCGACCGCTGTGAGCGGCGGTTCGAGGAGAGCGAGTTCGAGGACTGGGGCGAGTGGCGAAACGACGTCATCACCTCCTTCGTCGCCGCGGCGCGCGAGCGGGTCCCCGGTAACCTTTATCTCACCCTGTACCCCGACCCGTATCCGGGCCACCTCGAAGCCCGCAGCGGGATTGCTATCGACGACCTGTCCGAGCACGTCGACGAGTTCGTCGTCCCCATCTACGACATGGCGTACTCGACGACCTACTGGCTGGAGATTCTCGCCAAGGGGTTCCGCGACCGTCTCTCGACGCCGTTCAGCATCGAACTGTACGCCGTCGACGTGGACATCGACGCGCTCGCGAAAGCCGCCGAAGTGGCCGCAGAGTACGGTGAGAGCGTCCTCTTCGGCTACGACGCGAGCAACGCCAGGGCGACCATCCGCCGGATGAGCGCCGACGCGCGCGATGGGCAGTCGTTCGGCCCGGACTGAGACCGTTTTTTCAGGACGGGGCGCAGGATACCTTTATCTATTCGGCGAGCGACATATCTGGTATGCGCGAACGCATCACTCGAGTGGTCAACAGGGCGAAGTACGCGGCAATCGGCGGCGCCATCGGCGGAGCGGTCGGCGGCATCTTCAGCGCGCGCGCCGCGAGCACGGCGGCAGGTGCTGGCGCGCTCGTCGGCGCGATTCTGGGCGAGAAGTGGACCTCCGCGGCACCGGTCGTCAAGCGCGCCCGCTCGAAAGCCGACGAGGAGTGGGCGCTGGCCGGTCCGATGGTCGAGAAGGCCAAGGAGACGGCGAGGGCGCGCGCGCCCAGTCGGCGCTAGTCGTCAGTCGAAGAACCGGTCGCGCCAGCGCAGTATCTCGTCGCGGTCACGGGTGTCCTCCGGGAGTGTCTCGAACCAGCGAGCCTCGCTGATCTCCTCGTCCGGGTCGTCGACGCTGAGCGCCGTCGTCTCGGCACGGGCCTCGAACACCGGGAGGATGCCCCAGGTGTTGTTCCCGTCGCAGTAGAACTCGACGCGGCCGAGCATGCCCAGGCCCTCGATGGTCGCCTCGACGCCGCTCTCCTCGCCGAGCTCGCGGAGCGCGGCCTCCTCGAAGGACTCGTCGCCGTCGAGCTCGCCGCCGGGCAGGACCCACTGGTCGACTCCCTCGTGACGGACGAGGAGAATCTCGCCCGGTGCCCGGTAGGTCAAGGTGTGGGAACCGAACGGCGCACCGTGGTCACGGGCGTCGGTCGCGACCTGTTTGAACCGGTGTCGCGGGACGCGCCGGTGACGAGTGAACTCGACGAACCCCTCGTGTGCCGTCGCCAGGTCGTGGTACGTCTGTTCGGCCTGCTGACTCGCCACGTCGGCGAGATACCACAGGTTGTCGACAGTAGTCATCCGTCCAGCGGGTCGGCGCTCCGTCTCGCTTGTGAATACCGCGGCCCGGGAGGTGTAGATGCGCAGTTCATACGGCGCGATAGGAGAGTATTACCTATAAGTCTTCGACAATATCGGTGCACCGACGGGTCGCTTCCGGAGCCAGGCTGTCGGTCGCCGGGTCGAATCAGTCCCTTTTTGACGAGTCGTCCAGTAGCGGCGCCTATGGCATTCGAAGAAGACGACCACGTCATTCTCAACGACGAGCACAGCGACTACGACGGCGAAGAAGGCACCATCACGCAGGTCGTCGAGACGATGTTCGGCGACGCGAACTACACCGTCTCGTTCGAGGACGGCCAGGAGCAGGGCGTCCCCGAGGACAACCTCGAAGCCGTCGAGGAGTAAGGCCCCGATGTCGTCGGTCCCCTTCCACTACGTCGACCTCCGCACCTTCTGTTATGCGACGGAAGACGAGAAACGCGTCGAGCAGGCCCTCCGGACCTTCCTCCCCGAGGACTACCCCATCGAGCGCGTGACGAACGAGGGACACTACGGGGACCGCATCGTGGTGCTGTCGGCGCGCGTCGAGAACGCTGACGAGGTCCGACACGTCCTCTCGCAGGTCGCGTCAGTGTCGGAGATCGACGACGTCCGCGCGGAACTGGACGACCGGGTCGACGACAACTGCTCGTTCTTCCTCACGTTCGACAAGCAGTCGGCCTTCAAAGGCGACGTCGCCCGCGGCGACGGTATCACGCTTCGCGCCAAGGTCGAAGCCTACCCGGCAAAACGAGAGAAAGCGGTCGCCAACGCGCGTGAACTCCTGGACGAACTGTGATGTACGAGGCCGTCCACGCCCGTCCCGACGGCGCGAGCACCGTCGCCAGACAGGCGCTGACGGCCGCCGACTACGGGTACGACGGCATCGTCGTCAGGAACCACGTAGACGAGCGAGCGACGTACGACGCCGAGACTGTCGCCGGGGAATACGGTATCGATGTCGTCACGGGCGTCGAAGTCCGCGCCGATGCCCCCGCACAAGCCAGCGGCCACGTGGGGAACGCCCGGTCCTCACAGACCATCGTCGCCGTCCACGGCGGCGACGCCGAGATGAACCGCTTCGCCGTGGAACAGCCGACCGTCGACGTGCTCGCCCATCCGATGCGTGCCGACGGCGACTTCAACCACGTCCTGGCGGCCGCAGCCGCCGAGAACGGTGTCCGCGTCGAGTTCTCGCTGGCCCGAGTCCTGCGCGAGGAGGGCGGACGACGCGTCAGAACCATCCAGGCCCTCCGGAAACTCCGTGAACTCGTGGCCGACGCCGACGCGCCGTACGTCGTCAGTGCGGACCCGTTCAGTCACCTGCAGATACGCGCGCCCCGCGAGCTCGTCGCCGTTGGGGAGACCATCGGGTTCGACGCCGACGCAGTTCGCGACGGCCTCGCCGAGTGGGGCCGACTCGCCGAACGGAACCGTGACCGGCGGTCAGACGCGTTCGTCGAGCCGGGCGTCCGCATCGACGAGACCGACGAGGAGTGACGCGTTGCCGGGTGGGCCGACAGTTTCGAGAGCCCCGCAAGGCGACCGCACCGTTCTTGCCGCTGGCACCGCTGGGTCCGGTATGCACTCGAATCGTGGGTTCGGAGGTGCCCTGGTGTGAAACATCTCCCGAAGCACCTCCAGCCCCGCTGGCGGTATCTCGCCGTCGCCGTCGAGTCCTGGCCCGACGCGTCGGTCGACCGCCGCGCGTTCCAGCGCGAGGTGTGGTACGCCGCGCAGAACCTGCTGGGTGACACCGGCAGCGCCGAGGTCGACCTGACCGTCATCGCCTTTGACCGGACCGACGGGGGGGCACAGGCCATCGTTCGTACCCGGCGGGGCTCCGCCGGCGAAGCCCGTGCCGCGCTGGCGTGTCTCGACAGCGTCGACGACGACCCAGTTGGCCTCCGCGTCCTGGGAATTAGCGGGACGGTGCGGGCCTGTGAAGAAAAGTATATACGCCGGCCGCCGGAAGCACCTGCCAAGAGACAGGTCGTGTTCGAGAACCAGGACCGTCGGGCCGTCGAACGGGGTGTGCGAATCGACGTCCACACCGACGACGCGTTCGCGGGCGCGACCGCACTCGATTTCAGATAACTATGCAGGGACAAAGTCAACAGCAGGCGTACGACCGCGGGATCACCATCTTCTCCCCGGACGGACGTCTCTATCAGGTCGAGTACGCCCGCGAGGCGGTCAAGCGCGGCACGGCGAGCATCGGCGTGCGGACGAGCGACGGAGTCGTCCTCGCCGTCGACAAGCGCATCCGCTCGCCGCTGATGGAGCGTTCTTCGGTCGAGAAGATCCACAAGGCGGACGACCACATCGGTATCGCGTCGGCCGGCCACGTCGCCGACGCGCGCCAGCTCATCGACTTCGCTCGGCGACAGGCACAGGTCAACCAGCTGCGCTACGGCGAACCGGTCGGCGTCGAGACGCTGACCAAGGAGATCACCGACTACATCCAGCAGTACACGCAGGTCGGCGGTGCCCGGCCGTTCGGCGTCGCGCTCATCATCGGCGGCATCGTCAACGGCGAACCGCGCCTCTACGAGACCGACCCGTCGGGGACGCCCTACGAGTGGAAGGCCCTGGCCGTCGGTGCCGACCGGGGCGACATCCGTGAGTACCTCGAGGAACACTACTCCGCGGAGATGGACCTGGACGAGGGTATCGACCTCGCGCTGGCGGCTCTCGAGTCCGTCAACGACGAGGGGCTCTCCCCCGAGGGCATCGGCGTCGCGACGATAGACGTCGACTCCGAGATGTTCCACGAGCTGACCGACGAGGAGAAGCACGCGCATCTCGAGGCGGCCGGACTGCTGGCGAGCGACGACGACGAAGAAGCGGACGAAGCGACGGACGAAGCAGACGAGTCCGACGACGCGTCCGAGTAAGCCCACACTCGGGTACCGTCGTTCTGGAGCGAAGTCCCCACCGCCCCTCAACCGAGAGTACAGAGCGCAGTCGCTCCCTCACGTAGCACCCGGCCCCACCCAAATAGCCCCTCAGTCGTCGCTCGCTGCTTCTTCGGCTTCCTCGACGTCTTCGGACTCCTGGTCCGCCTGTCGCTCCCGCTCGCCTTCGTCGGACCGTGCCGCGACCAGCGCGCCGCGGGAGACGCTGTACATCGGCTCGTCCGCGTGGCGGACGTCGCTGATGGAGAACGGGATGTTCGCGTCCTCCAGGTGCTGTTCGAACAGCTGGGCGAACCCGTTGGGCGACGAGGTGCCGCCGGTGACGACGACGGGCACGTCGAGGCCCTCCTCGACGTCCTCCTCGTCGACTTCCTCGACGATGTTGCCGATGACGTAGTCGAGCAGGTTCTCGTAGTAGATTGCGAGCGCCCCTTCGACGCCGCCGACGTCGGTCTGGAAGTCCAGTTCGAAGTCGTCCTCCTTGATGGAGGTGACCTTGTCGACGGAGCGGCCGGTCGCCTGGGCGGCCTGCTCGTCGATCCAGTCGCCGCCGCGCGCGACGGAGAACTTCATCACCGGCACGGCGTAGTACGCCAGACAGACGTTGGTCATCCCGGCGCCGAAGCTGATGCCCAGGCCGGTGAAGTCGTTGTCCGCGAGGTCGGAGTAGATGACCGACATCCCCTCGTTGATGGGTTCCGCGTCGTAGCCCATCTCGTTGAGGAACGACTCGATGGTCTTCTGGTGGTACAGCGTGCTGAGGTTCGAGTCCATCGGGTCGGCTGGCGACGAGAAGTACAGCTTCTCGTTCGGGTAGTCGGGCGAGCCGACGACCTGCTCGATGATGAGCTTCATCATCGGAATCGCGGACTTCTCCGAGGACGAGAGGATGCCCTGGGACATCGGACGCCGGGTCTCGCGGTTGAAGATGTTCGCGAAGTTGAGCGCGTCGTCACCGAGGACGTACACCTTGTCGTCCTTCCGGATGTGGAGCACTTCCGACCGCGACAGCATCTGTTCCGCCATATCGCTATACTCGATTTCGACGAACGAGTTCCGCTGTTGCACGAAGACGGTTTCGTTGCCTTCCTGCTGTGCGGAAATCAAGTTCATCGTTCCCACGTCTAAACCTTTTGCCATGGTAATACGTTACTGATGTCGGTGGTTTCGACAGATAAATCTATGTATAGTTACTTTTAATGATACTTTAACGACGGCCGGAGCGCCGCGGCCGGTTTCAGTTCAGGAGGCTCGCGATTCGCGCCAGGATGCGTTCCAGCAGCGTCTCCGTCGGTTGCTGTTCTGCCTCCTCCTGCTGGCGCTGCCTGAGTTCCTGCAGCCGGCTCGTCTGGTCGTCGACGGTGGACGTCGAGCGGTCGGACTTGGCCTTCCCGCCCTTGAGGCTCTGGAGGCTGTTGACCTGCGCGTCGACGGAGCTCCGGTGGACGCGGTCGGCCTCGACGTTCATACCCGACGTGTCCATGTCGTCCATGTCGGGGTTCAGCTTCAGGGCCGTCCCCTCGTGGCGCTCGACGCCGCCCCAGGTGATGTCGACGTTGGCCATCGCCTCCTCGATGTCCCGTTCGATGTCCTCGTCGGTGAACTCCTCGTCGTCGTCCTCCTCGATGCCCTCGATGTCGGCCGGGCCCGGCCGCGCGCGCTCGACGTGGTACGCGACCAGCGCGCCGCCCGTCGAGGCGAGCAGCGCGGTCAGGCCCGCCCCGTAGACGAACATGACGTGGATGGCGTACTGCGGCCCCGACCCCGACGCCCAGTTGAACGGGTAGGCAAAGAGGAAGAAGGCCAGTCCCGCGAGACAGACCAGGGTGCCGGCCACCCCGCCGTAGATGGCGCGCCTGCCGACCGGGAGCAGGACGATGACGCTCGAGAGTGTAGCGGGTAGGGCGACCATGCCCACCGCGAAGGCTGCCTCGCGGAACACGTAGCCCTCGGCCCCGCCGAACTGTCCCGCGGCGCTGATGAGAAACGCCGCGATGCCCAGACCGATCCCCCCGAAGAACAGCGCGAACCCGACGTAGACGTCCACCTCACGGTCCGGTTCGCCGATGTAGCGTCGATACCACTCGAAGAGTCGTCCGTCAGCGTTCTGGTCTGTCATGGGGTATCGGTCGTTTTGGTCGGATACACCACTATTGCTGGCATCTCGTAATCAATCTTTCCTGGGTCAGTATGAAGCCATTACCCGGGCGTCACTCGAAGGAGATGCGCGTCACTCGCCCCGGTGTCTCCCGGAACCGCCAGACGCGACTCGCCTGTCGTGCCGGGTCGACCCGGTCGACCTGCCGGAGCCCAGTCGAGATGCACTCCCACCAGCTGTCCGGACTGTCGTACCCGGCGGGGTACTCCTCGTAGAGCGCGTCGACGAAGTCGCCCCTCGTGGCCTCCGTCTGTGCCTTCAGGAACGCCAGCGCCGCCCCGACGGCCTCCTGCCGGCGCGTCGTGGACTCGTCGTCCCACCCAGGGACCTCCAGCGAGTCCAGGTCGGTTATCTCGGCCCCCGGCGGTTTCTCGTCGACCAGCGGGCGGTTCGAGCGGTACTCGCCGCCCATACCGTCGTCGAGTTGCTCGCGCGCCCTCGCGACGGCGTGCTGGGCGAACAGGTCGAGTCGCTGGTCCTCTACCGACGAGAGGGCGTCCGCCGCGACGGACAGCTGGTCGTCCTGGATTCTGGCGGTGACGCCGTTCCGGTCGTCGTCCGACGGGCCCTCTCCAACGGCCGCTTCAGCGACGGCGGCCACGTCCCTGTCTGCCTCGACGTCCGTCACGCGCTCCGCGTACTCTGTCAGTCGCTCGCCGGTTTCGCCGTCGGCCGCGATGTCCAGTCGGTGCGTGACCAGCCACCGGAGGTAGCCGTCGACACCCTCGAACCCCAGCATGTCGGCTTCGACGGCCAGCGAGCGTGCGGTCTCCGAGTCGACCGTGAGTTCCAGTGACCGCATTCGACTGCCCGTTACAGCTATGCTGGCATAAACCTTCCCGACCGTCTGACGCGCTGCCCCGAATCCCGACGCAGTAAGGTCTTTACGACGCCCCCCGTAACCGACAGGTATGATATCGCTTGACGAGGCTGTGACGGCCCGCCTCGAGTCACACGGGCAGCGGTTCGAGGTGCTCGTCGACCCTGACGCGGCGCTGGCGATGAAGCGCGGCGAGTTCGACGGGGAACTGGAGGACGTCATCGCCGCCGAGGACGTCTTCGAGGACGCCTCCCGCGGTGACCGGCCCCCAGAGGACATGCTGACGAAGGTGTTCGACACGACGGACCCGATGGAGATCATCCCGGAGGTCGTCGAGCGCGGGGAGATACAGATCACAGCCGACCAGCGCCGCGAGATGCAGGAGCAGAAACACAAACAGCTCATCCAGCGAATCACCCGGAACGCGGTGAACCCGCAGATGGACGACGCGCCCCACCCGCCAGAACGTATCGAGTCGGCGCTGGAAGAGACGGACTTCCGCGTCGACCCGATGGAACCCGTCGAGAGCCAGGTCGACGAGGCGCTGGACGCCCTGCGCCCGGTGATTCCCATCCGGTTCGACGAGGTCACCGTGGCGGTCCAGGTGCCGCCGGACTACGCCGGAAGCGCCCAGGCACAGATCCGTCAGTTCGGGGACCTGGAGCGTGAGGAGTGGCAGTCCGACGGGTCCTGGGTCGGCGTCCTCACGTTCCCGGCCGGCCTGCAAAACGAGTTCTACGACCTCGTCAACGAGCACACGAGCGGGCAGGCCGAGACCCGAATCATCAAAGACGAGGACGAACTCAACACGCGGGGCTGACGTCGCGCTTCCGCAGTCGACGGGCCGTTATCCCTTCTTGAAGCCGATGAGGAAGCCGCCGGTGAACCCCGCACTGACGGGGAGGGCCGACAGCAGCGACAGGAGCCAGGACGGTGGCTGACCCGCGGCTGCACTCCCGGCCGACGTCGCTGTGTCCTGTGCCGCGCCGGTGATGGCGCTCCAGTTGACCTGGAGGATGCCCCGCGTCTCGAGGAACTTGAACAGGGCGAGTTCCAGGCCGACGATGATAGCGATGATCTTCGCCACCTTCTTGGCGGCGTAGCCGATGATGCCGCCGATGAGGCCGCCGCCGCCGAACTCGAGGCCCATCTGCTGGAGTCCGAGGCTGTCCAGTTGCAATGCAAACTCTACCATATCGGATACTTACCACCTGTTTTTAAATCCTTTGTGCCTCTCGGACGGGGTCACCGGCCTGCAGTGGGGAACCGACCGCCAGACGCATCGGGGATGGTTCAGTCAGAGGCCGAGCATGGTCCTCGATTCGTCGGGCGTCGCGACCGGTCGACCGAGCTCCTCGGCGATTCGGACCACGCGGTCGACGAGCTGGGCGTTGCTCGCTGCGAGCTCCCCCCGCCGATAGTAGACGTTGTCTTCGAGGCCGACCCTGACGTGCCCGCCGAACAGGATGCCCATGGTGGCGAAGGGCAACTGGTGGCGACCGAAGCCGAGCGTGTTGAACAGCGCGCCCTCGGGGAGGCCGTCGATAGCGGTCAGGAAGTTCCGCGGCGTCGGCGGTGAGAGCGTGCCGGGGCCGAAGATGAGCGTCGCGTACACCGGGTCTGCGAGGTCGCGGCGTTCGAGGAGGCCGAACACCTCGTTGCGATGGCCGTCGTTGAACACCTCCAGTTCGGGCTTGATGCCGCGGTCGACCATCTCGTCGTGCAGCGAGTCGACGAGCCCGCGCGTGTTCTCGCTCGTCAGGTGGTCGTACCGGTTGAGCGGCCCCATGTCGAGCGACGCCATCTCCGGCGGCGGGTCGGTCCGAAGCGGAAGGTGCCGGTCGGCGTCGGGCGCGCCGGTCCCGCCGGTGGAGTGCTGGATGATGACGTCGTCGGTGTGGGCCCGGACGGCGTCGTCGATGGCCTGGAACCGTTCGGTCTCGAACGTCCGCTCGCCGTTGGGGCGTCGCGCGTGGAGGTGGACCACCGACGCGCCGGCCGCCTCGACCTCGCCGGCGGCCTGCCCGATCTCCTCGGGCGTCTCGGGGAGGTTCGGGTTCGCCTCCTTGCCGTGGACACCGCCGGTGAGCGCGGCCGTGACGATGACCGGGTCACCGTCGAGGAACCGGTCGTAACTCACGACTCGTCCCCGACGTGGGCCTCGAATATCTCGCAGTGTCGTGCGTGGTCGAGGTCGTAGCGGTCGTTACAGATGTCGGCGCGCATCGGCTGGACGAACGCGTCGACCGCGGTGCAGTAGGCGCGCGCCGTGTCGAACGACGCCTCGTCGTCGCCCCCACGGTACTCCAGAAACTGGCATGGCATGGGCCGGTGTAGGTGCCGCCCCGGATTAACCGTTGACCCGTCTCCGAGGGCCTACTGACACCGATGCCCCCTGATGTCACCCGTGTTAGAGAAGCCTTTCAGTGCTCGGGCCCCTCCAATTCGTATGGCACCCGTAACCCCTGGGATACACCACGTCACCGCTATCGTCGGCGACCCGCAGCGGAACGCGGACTTCTACGTCGGCGTCCTCGGCCTCCGATTCGTCAAGAAGACGGTCAACCACGACGACACCGGGACCTACCACTTCTACTTCGGCGACGGCGAGGGCACGCCCGGGACGAACATCACCTTCTTCGCGTGGGGAGAACAGGGCCAGCGAGGGACGTTCGGGGCCGGCCAGACACAGACCACGGCGTACCTCGTCGACGAGGACTCGCTGGACTACTGGGCCGACCGCCTGGCGGCACACGACGTCGAGGTGACGCGCGAGGAGCGGTTCGACGAGACGGTCCTCGGATTCGAGGACCCCGACGGTATCGGGCTGGAACTCGTCGCCGCCGACGCGCCGTCCGACGCGACGCCGTGGGCGGACAGCCCGGTCCCGGAGGCACACCAGCTGAAGGGGTTCTACAGCGTGAGGCTCGCCGTCTCCGAGTTCGGACCAACCGAGGAGATTCTGACCGACGTCCTCGGCTTCGAGCACGAGGCGACAGACGGTGGGCGACGTCGCTACCGGAGCGCGACTGGGGGGCCCGGGTCTGTCGTGGACCTGGTCGAGACGGACCAGCCACGCGGCCGGATGGGCGCCGGAACCGTCCACCACGTCGCCTTCGAGGCCGCCGACGAGGCGACCATGCGGGAGTTCCGCGAGGCATACAAGCAGCAGGAGATGAAGCCCAGCGAGGTCATCGACCGAAAGTACTTCAGGGCGCTCTACGCCCGCGAACCCGGCGGCGTCCTCTTCGAACTGTCGACCCCCGGTCCGGGCTTCGCCGTGGACGAGGACCTGGACTCGCTGGGGACCTCGCTCACGCTCCCCGAGTGGCTCGAATCGGACCGGGACGTCATCGAGCGGCAGTTGCTGCCCTTCGACGGGCCGTCGATACCGGCCGAGAAGTGAAGGCGCGGGGACTGCTCTACTGAGACAGCATGGCCGACACCATCGACGCCGACGGCACGGGCCCGTTCCGCTTCGAGTACGACCCAGCAGTACTTCGCTACGGACCGGGCTGTGTCACCGACCTCGACGACGAACTGGCCACTCAGGGCTTCGAGCGGGCGCTGGTGGTCTGTGGGTCGACCGTCGGCGAGACGCCGGCGGTAATCGACCCGGTACGCGACGGTCTCGGCGACCGGCTCGCGGGTGTCTTCGCGGAGACGACGCCGGCGAAACGCCTCGGGACGGCGTACGACGCACTCGAACGGTTCCAGTCGACGGGCGCGGACGCCATCGTCAGCCTGGGCGGCGGGAGCAGCCTCGACGTGGCGAAGGTGCTCAGCGTCCTCGTCGCGACAGACCGCGACCCGGAGCAGGTTGGCGCGCAGTTCGCGGAGACGGGCACGCTCACGGTTCCGGTCGAGGGGCTCGCACCCATCCTCGCCGTCCCGACGACGCTGGCCGGTGCGGACCTCTCTATCGGCGCGGGCGTCACCGCCGACCCCGCGACGTGTCCGGTCGAGAGCCCCGTCGGTGGCGGTGTCTCCCACCGCTCACTGATGCCCGCGGCGGTGTTCTACGACCCGGACCTCCTCGCGACCACGCCCCGGTCGGTCCTGACGGCCTCCGCGATGAACGGGTTCGACAAGGGCATCGAGACGCTGTACGCGGGCACGGCGACGCCGGTGACCGACGCGACGGCGATGCGGGGGCTCACGCTGTTCACGGAGGGACTACTGGCCTACGGCGACGGCGAGACGGACCCCTCGGTGTACGCTGCGCTCACGAAGGGTATCATGCTCCTCCAGTACGGCATCGCCAGGCCGGACGCGACGACGCTCTCGCTCGTCCACGCCTTCGGCCACGGACTCACCAGGACGTACGAGGTTCAGCAAGGGGCCGCCCACGCCGTCGTCGCCCCGCAGGTCCTCGAGTACGTCTTCGCAAACGTCGACGGCCGGCGGAGGTTGCTCGCCGAGGCACTGGGCGTCGGAACAGCCGACGACCCCGCGTCGGCAATCGTGGACCGGGTCGAGGCCGTCGTGGCGGCGCTCGACCTGCCGACGCGACTCCGAGACGTCGACGGTCCAGCGCCCGAGGAGTTCCCAAAGGTGACAGACGCTATCCTCGGCGATTCGTTCATGCCGAACCGGCCGCCAGCCCTCGAACCCACCCGGCAGGATATCGAGGGGATTCTCGAGGCCGCGTGGTGAGGGCGGTCGCGGTCAGGGGGTGACTGTGGTGTGGCAGTCTCAGTCGGTGGGTTCGACGAGCTGCTCGACGGTCTGTAGAACCTCTCGGAGCGTCCCGGCCGTCGGCGTGGCCGTGATTCGTTCACGCCCCTGGTCGTAAGAAATAACGCCGCTCTGTTCGAGTTTCGGGAGGTGAGCGTGGTACAGCGAGGTAGCCACCTCGTCGACAGCACGCGAGCGACTCCGCTCGGAGAGGGCTTCGTACTCTCTGGCGACGACGTAGCGGGAGAGGTCCTCGAGCGTCCAGGGTTCGCCGTCTATGTCCAGTGCCGTCACCACATGTCGCCTGGTCGGGTTCGCGAGGAGAGTGTAGACCGCCCCGTGGGTGAGCGTCGCTGTCTGTTTCTCCAAGCCCACGAGTTCGTTGTTCCGGTCTCGCGCCCCGTTCGTGTCCTTGGTCATTCGAACGTGAGAACGCAGTTAGACAGCATAACTGCGACCTTCACCAATCAACTCAGGGTCGGCTCGCGGGCATTACCCCGCGATTTGCACAGATTACTGGACCCGCCGTTCGTATGGTCGGCCGCGCAGTCGATTGGTTTTCATAGTTTCGGCAGGCGGTCACGGCACGGCGGACCGAGCGCGGGGAAACGGTGTCCTACCCGGAATCGAAGGGACTGGTCATCACCTGTTACCCCCGCATCCCCCTCCGGCGACGCAGGGACGTGACACCCAACCGGGCGAGTCGGCCCCTCCCAGTCGACCGACCGCCGAACGCAGCGGGCCTCACTCCAGACTGCCGCGCAACACCTTGGCCGCGACGAGAATCGGGTCCCAGACCGGACTGAACGGCGGGGCGTAGGCGAGGTCCATCCGTTCGAGCGCCCCGACGGTGGCCTCGCCGTCGAGCGCCGCCGCGAGGGTGTCGACCCGGATGGCCGCCCGATCGCGCCCGACGAGGGACCCGCCGAGCACGCGGCCGGTCTCCTGGTCGGCGGTCAGTGTCACGACCGTCTCGTCGCCGCCCGGATAGTAGCCCGACCGCGAGCCTGCCGTGATTGTCTTCGAGACGGGGTCGAATCCCGCATCTCGGGCTACCTCGTGGTCGAGAATCCCGGTCCGGCCACACTCCAGGTCGAAAGCCTTGACGACAGCCGTCCCGGAGATGCTGCCGACGGGCTCGGGGTCGCCGGCGACGGTCTGGCCGATGGCCCGGCCCGCCCTGTTCGCGGTCAACCCGAGGGGGACCCACGCGGGCTCGCCCGTCACGGTGTGGGCCATCTCGGCACAGTCACCGGCGGCGTAGACCCCGTCGACCGAGGTCCGGCCGTAGTCGTCGACGGCCACGGCACCCGAGTCCCCGAGTTCGACCGGCGAGTCCTCGAGCAGCCGGGTGTTCGGTCGGATACCGATGCCGACGAGCGCCATGTCGACGTCGACGTGACCGTTCTCGTGCACGACACCGGACACCTCGGACTCGCCCTCGAGGCGCTCGACCTCGGTGTTCAAATGAAGGGTCACACCCTGCTCGCGCATGTGCTCCGCGACGCGCTCGCCGACCGCCTCGCCGAACGGCGGGAGCAGTCGGTCGGACCGCTGGAACACGTGGACGTCGAGGTCGTGTTCGCGGAAGGCCTCGGCCATCTCCACGCCCACGTAGCCCCCACCGACCACCGCGACAGTCTCCGGTGGGTCACGTGCAGCATACTTCTCGACCAGCGCCGTGTCGACGGCCTCGACGGTGGTGTCGACGGCCGACTCACCGGGGTCGGAGAGCGCCGCCCGGACTGCCGCGGCGGAGTCGAGGCCGTGCATCGTGAACACGCCGTCGAGCGAACTGCCCTCGACGGGCGCGGTCAGCGCGTGGGCACCCGTCGCGACCAGGAGGTCGCTGTAGGGCTGGACCAGCTCCTCGCCGTGGTGGTCAACCGTGACGGTCTGTGCGTCGGTGTCGACGGCGACCACCTCGTGGTTCCGCCGCAGGTCGATACCGCGTTCCTCGGCGGCCGCCGGCGACAGCGAGAGGAGGTCGGTGATGTGCTCGACGGTCCCCTTCACGTAGTAGGGCGTCCCACAGTGGGCGTACGATATCCACTCGCCCTTCTCGAAGACCACGACGTCGTCGTCGGGTCGTTCGCGGGTGAACTTGCTTGCGGCACTGAGGCCGGCGGCGTCGCCACCGACGACCACGAACGGGTCAGCCATACGGAACGTCTCGAAGCGAGCCCACAAATACCTGCGTCACCCAGCAACCGGTTCCAGCGGACGTCCACCGATTCATCGCTCGGTGACGCGCTGCAGTTCCACGAGGTACGCGTCGTCGAACGGCCCTTCGTACGTGATATCGAGACGCTCGTACACGCCTGCCGGGACGCTGATGTCGGCCAGGGCTACCGGACAGGAGAGTGCGGCGAGACCGGTCTTCGGCAGCGCGAGCGTGACGACTCGCTCGGGTGAGACGGCGACACCGGGTCGCTCCCCCGTCGTCGCGTCGAGGCCCGAGGGGACGTCCAGCGAGACGACCGGCGCCGGGTGCTCCTCGATAGCCTCGACCATCGCTGCGGCGGCCC
Source organism: Haloarcula ordinaria (assembly GCF_029338275.1). NCBI lineage: Archaea > Methanobacteriati > Methanobacteriota > Halobacteria > Halobacteriales > Haloarculaceae > Haloarcula > Haloarcula ordinaria. The sequence goes on from NZ_CP119789.1 coordinate 2,565,293, forward strand.
CGCGGAGGGCTCCCCGGAGGCCGTAGCCGACGAGGGCGTCGACGAGAATCTCGGCGTCGCGTTCCTCGAGCACCGCGGCACCCGTCGAGACCGGTATCCCCATCTCATCGACGACACGGTGCTGCTGGGCCGCCGCGCCCTTGAGTTCCGCCGCGGGCCTGTCGAGGACGACGCTGACAGCGACGCCCCGGTTCGCGAGGTGGCGCGCACAGCAGAGGCCGCCACCACCGTTTCCGCCGTTTCCGACCACGACAGTTACCGCGGCGTCAGGTGCGGCTCTAGCCAGCGTCTCGCGGACAATCGTCGAGAGGCTCCGCCCGGCGTTCTCCATCATCTGTAAGAGGTCGATGCCGAACGTCTCGACGGCGACACGGTCAACGTCGCGCATCTCGTCGGCGGTCACGGCCGTGACGGGGTTTGAATCCTGTGTAGCGAACGACTCGGTGTCCATGGGCGACGAACTCGCTGCCGGACCGATAAATAGAGGTTACACACTGTTACTTGATAACGTGCAGTAACTATAAGCCGGCAGCCCGCCAACAGGGGGACTAGACATGAGCGACTCACCCGAGCGACTCGAGGTGTGGTGTGCCGGTGAGGATTGGTGCCCGATAACGACCACGGCGACGCTCATCGGCAAGAAGTGGCACCCGGTAATCATCCATCGCCTGCTCGAGTCGGGGCCCTCCGGGTTCAACGAATTGAAGAAGAACGTCGACGGCATCTCCTCGAAAGTCCTCTCGGACAGCCTCGAGGACCTCCAGGAGAAGCAGCTCGTCGACCGGGCGGTCATCAGCGAACAGCCCTTCCGCGTCCAGTACTCCCTGACGGAGCGCGGCGAATCTCTGGAGAAGGTCATCATGGCGATGGCCGAGTGGGGCCAGAACAATCTGAAGGCGCCGTCGGAGCCCGAGGGCGGCATCCGGTAGCACGGCGACGGCCTGCGATGGCGTGGCGTCGATATAGAGAGGGACGCGACGCGTCGCCGATTCCGTCTCGACCCGTCAGCACCAGTCGTTCAAATCGACGACGAGCTCGGTCTGTATCCACGCGTCGTCGGACTCCGTGTCGTAGATGATGACCTCGTCGGTACCGGTTGTGACGAGCCGGTACCGGTCGTACCGTTCGCTGTCGGGGCCGGTCGTGGGGAATCGGTCGTCTGAGTCGCGGATTTTGGGTGCCATTGAGATCGGGGCTCGCTACTGGTTACTGTACAGTACCTAGTACTACTCGGTAACCTATAACACCTCCGTATGGGGGCGGTTACGGACTAACGTCGACGTGACCCGTTTCGGGGCATCTCGGTCCCAGAGTACGTGGTTTCACTGGATACAGTTACCGCCCCGTGAGGTGCAGTTATCTGGACGGAGGCCCATCAGTCGTGTGAGTGATACTACATGACTGGTTCTGCGTTCGACCTGAGCGCACCGGAACTGACCCGGGACGACCTGCTGGTGCTGGACGACCCGTACTTCTCGGAGGACAACGTGGCTATCGTCACAGGAGCGGCGTCGGGCATCGGTCGGGCGACGGCCGTCGCCCTGGCCGCGAACGGCCTTACCGTCGTGGGCGCCGACATCGACGAAGAGGGCCTCGACGAGACGACCGACATCGCCCGAGCGTGTGACGCGGTCGGGACCGTCCACGGCGTCGAGACGGACCTGACCGACGACGGGGACGTGGCAGCCGTCGTAGCGGCCGCCGCGGCGGAGGGCGACATCCGGTTCGTCGCGAACATCGCCGGGATGCAGCACATCGCCGGCATCGACGAGTTCCCGATGGAGAAGTACGACCTCCTGACGGACGTCATGCTTCGCTCGCCGTTCAAGATGGCCCAGGAGACGATGCCCCGTATCCGGGCCACCGACGACGGCGTCGGGGCCATCGCGAACATGTCGTCGGTCCACGGCCACTACGCGACGAAGGACAAGCCGGCCTACATCACCGCCAAACACGGCATCACGGGCCTGACCCGTGCAATCGCCGCCGAGGGGGAAGGGAACCTTCGCGGGTTCTCGGTCAGCGTCGGGTACGTGCTGACGCCGCTGATGGTGAACCAGATTGCGGACACGGCCAGAGAGCGCGGCATCTCCGAGCAGGCGGTCGTCGAAGACGTGATGCTCGGCCAGGCGCGGACCAAGGAGCTGATGACGCCGGCCGAGGTGGCGAACCTCTTCGTCTTCGGGTTCTCCCGGCACGCGAGCCACCTCAACGGGGCCGACCTGCTCTTCGACGGCGGCTACACCACGACGTATGAGTGAGGCCGCGCCCGACGACGGCCCGACCCGAATCGCCATCGCCTGTCAAGGTGGGGGGAGCCACACCGCGTTCACGGCTGGCGTCCTCCGGACGCTGCTGGCAGAGTGGGACAAGGACCACGAACTCGTCGGTATCAGCGGCACCTCCGGCGGCGCGTTCAACGCGCTGGCGACGTGGTACGGTCTGGTCACCGGCGACGAGACGGACGCGCGGGAACTGCTGGCTGCCCTCTGGGACGACCTGGCGGCCAAGGGGCCGCAGGACCGCTGGATGAACGAGCTCGTGACCAGCCGGTCGCGGATGGAGAGCGCCGGCTTCGCGTTACTGGAGATTACGCCCTATCAGATTCCGGGCCCGGAGATGGGCAAGAAGCGCATCCGGACGGTCCTCGAGCGCCACATCGACTTCGAGGCCATCCCGGACCTCTGTCGGCGCGACGTGCCGGAACTCGTCGTCGGCACCGTCGACGTCAACGCCGGCGTCTTCGAGACGTTCACCAACGAGGACGTCACCGTGGACGCCGTGCTGGCGTCGGCCGCCGTTCCCGACCTCTTCGAGGCGGTGAAGCTCCACGGCCACTACCACTGGGACGGCCTGTTCTCCCAGAACCCGCCGATAAACGACCTCATGCACCAGCCACCCGGCCAGAAACCGGACGAGCTGTGGGTGATTCAGATAAATCCCCAGGCGTTCGAGGGCGAACCCAGGACGGCGGAGGTCATCGCCGACCGGCGCAACGAACTGTCGGGCAACATCTCGCTGAACCAGGAGCTGCGGTTCATCGAACGCGTCAACGACTGGGTGGAGTCGGGGAAGCTGCCGAGCGACGAGTTCGCCGTGACCGACGTCCACCGCATCGAGATGGGCCAGCGGTTCCACTGCGCCACGAAGGTGGACCGCGACCCCGACTTCCTGGCGGAGCTGCAGGTGCTGGGCGAGCAACGGGCGGCGGAGTTCCTCGCGAGTCGCGAGGACTAGGGGTTGTCGTAGGTGTGGAAGTCGACGGACTGTTCGAGCAGTTCGTCGGGGAGGCCCGGGACTTCCTCGGAGCGGACCGGTCCCTGTTCCTCCAGGAGGTCCGGGTCTCGCGGGAAATCACGGAGCTGGAAGTGCACCGAGATGCCCGCCTTGGCTCCCTGACCGAGTGCGACGGGGACCTGATTGTGGCCGGCCACCATGTCGCCGACGGCGTAGACCGTCTCGACGGACGTCTTGCCGTGGTCGTCGACCTCGACGGTGCCGTCGTCGTTGATATCACAGCCGAGTTCCCGGGCGAGGCCGTTGTTGTACTCGGCGCCGTACATCGCGAAGCCGCCCTTGTACTCGCGGACGCTCCCGTCCTCGAACTCCAGGGCCTTCAGCCAGCCATCCTCGCCGTTCTGGACGCCCGAGAGGTCCGCGTGAATCACGTCGATGGGGTGGTGTTCGAGCATCGCCGCCGTCTCGTCGCTCCAGGTCGGTTCGTCGCCCCGCGTCAGCAGGTCGACCTCGTCGGTGAAGTTCAGCATGATGGCAGCCACGTGTGCGGCGCTCTCGGAGTGTCCCATCACGTACACCGACTCGTCGACGAACATGTAGGCGTCACAGTGCAGGCAGTAGTGCAGCCCGCGACCGGTCCGCGGGAGCGGCGGGTCGGGTCTGACGTCGTTGAACCCCGTCGCGAGCACGACGTACTCGGCCTCGTACGCCGCGTTGTTGCCCGAGAGGACGATGGTCTCGTCGTCCTCGCGGGTACAGGTCGTCACCATGTCCTGGTACAGGTCACAGCCGTAGCCCTCGAGTTGCTCGCAGCCGACGCCGAGAAACTCGGCACCGCTGGTCTCCTCCGTGACGCCCAGCACGTTGTGGACCTCTTGCATCATCGCGGCGCGGCCGCCACCGCGGTTCACGAGGGCCGTCCGGTGTCCCAGTCGGGTGGTGTAGAGGGCCGCCGTCATGCCGGCCGGTCCGCCACCGACCACGACGACTTCGTACTCGTGACGCTCGGAGTGGTCACTCATGCCGAGACCCTCGTGGCGCGTCGCGATATATCCCTATCAGTAATGGAGTTGATTCGATGCGTCGTGGACGGCCCTGTTAGCCCCGGGTGAACGTGGAAAGTGCCGGTGTCGTCGACAGTGACGGGTGTCTCGGAACTCATCGTCTATCGAGAGCGCCGAGAGCGTAGTTTAAGGTACCCCGGACGGGCACGAGCCGTTCCAGTCACCAGTACATTTGTATATCCCGAGTGTGTGAGCGGTGGACGTTCCCACACATCTTATACTGTGCAGACACGTACGCGTCGATATGCCCGTCTCCGATACCGACGAACTCCGGGAGATTCTCGAGCGAAAGCGCGTCGCCGTCGTCGGGTGTTCGACGACGCCCGGGAAGGACGCCCACGAGATTCCGAAGTACCTGCTCGAACAGGGGTACGACGTGGTACCGGTCAACCCCTTCGCGGACGAGATATTCGGCCTGGAGGCCTACGACTCGCTCGCGGACGTCCCCGGCGAGATAGATATCGTCGACGTGTTCCGACCGAGCGACGAGGTGAGCGACATCGTCGACGCGGCGCTCGAACGTGACGAGGATGCAGTCATCTGGTTACAGCTGGGCATCCACGACGACGAGGCCGTGGCACGAGCCGAGAAGGCTGGTCGACAGGTCGTCCAGGACCGCTGCATGAAACCGACGCACCAGCGCCTGATGGCCTGACAGGCCGGGCGAGAGGCCAAGGGTTTTGCCCGTTCCCCGCTTTCCTGCCGGTATGAACGCTGACGAAGTCGCGGCCCTCATCGAACAGGAGATCACCGACGCCCAGGCGACTGTCACGACGCCGCGGGACCCCGACGACGACAAGCACTACGCCATCTCGGTCGTATCGCCGGCATTCGAGGGCAAGACACTCGTCGACCAACACCAGCTCGTCCACGACGCGCTGGGCGAGCATCTGACTCGCGACATCCACGCCATCGAGCTGACGACGGCCACGCCGGAAGAAGCCTCGAACTGAGCGGCGAGGGACCGGGCCAACGCTCGGGCGCCAGTGGCAGAGCCTCCTCGAACGCGACCTGGCGGCAGCGGCACTGATTTACGCCTGGTGGCACTACGGAGAGACATGTCCTTCGAACCGGAGACGCTGTCTGACGAAGAGGTCACACAGAAAGTCGACGAGACCATCGCGAACAACGACGTCGTCCTGTTCATGAAAGGGACCGAGTTGCTGCCCCAGTGTGGCTACTCACGGAAGGCGCTCGGCCTCATCAAACAGTACTGCGAAGACGTCGAGACCGTGGACGTCCTGCAGGCGACAGACGCGTTCCGGGCCGCACTCTCGGAACACAGCAACCGCGAGACGATTCCACAGACGTTCGTCGACGGGGAGTTCGTCGGCGGGAGCGACATCCTAGAACAGCTCGACGAGCGCGGCGAGCTGGAGTCGACACTCGGCGCGTAAGCCAAGAAACACGCGAGAACCGAAGGTGGGAGAAGACTGACGCCGTTCAGTCGTCTTTCATCTCGCCGAGCTTGTCGACGAGGTCCGACGTCGAGGCGTCGGTCTCGAACGACACGTCGCCGTCGTGGTCGTTCTCGTGGACGGCCACGCCGTCGCTGTCGTCGGTATCTACGTTCTGGTCTTGCTGCTCAGACTCGTCGTAGCTTCCAAAACCCATGTACGGAAGTAGGTCGACCAGTGGCAAAAAACGTCCGATAGTGCTCGCCTTCGGCGTGTGGTACCGAGTCGCGCTGCGAGCGCCGGACCGATACGGAGCGACGTTCCCAGTACTCCGGGAAGCAAAGGTTCTTGTTTCTGCTCGGTCTTTCGGTATACAACGATACCCGGTAGCCGTTGTTCTTGCGACGGCGATGTGGTCTTCAACGGATAGGTTTCCCGTATACATGAGTACTGCAGACGAGACATTGGCGGAGATCAAAGCACAGGTCGAATCGGAGACCCCGAGCGACATCACCATCGAGTCGGTGACGTTCGAGGGGCCGGAACTGGTCATCTACACGCCGGACGCCCAGACGGTGGCGAACCGTGACGGCATCGTCCGGAATCTGGCCCAGGCCCTCCGGAAGCGAATCAACGTCCGTCCCACCCAGGACGCGCTGGTCCCGCCCAAGGAGGCCCAGCCGCGAATCGAGGAGATTATCCCCGAGGACGCGGGCGTCCAGAACCTCGATTTCGACACCCAGACCGGCGAGGTGTTCATCGAGGCGGAGAAACCGGGTCGGGTCATCGGTCGCCACGGCGAGACGCTGGACCAGATCGCCGCCAGCGTCGGCTGGACCCCCGAAGTCGTCCGGACGCCGCCCATGGAGTCCTCGACGGTCTCGAACGTCCGGAACTTCCTGAAACAGGAGCGCGACGAGCGCCGTGACATCTTGGAACGGGTCGGCCGGCAGATCAACCGGCCGACGACGGCCGACGACGACTGGGTCCGTCTGACGACGCTCGGCTGCTGTCGGGAGGTCGGCCGCGCCTCGTTCATTCTCTCGACGCCCGAATCGCGCATCCTCATCGACTGTGGTGACAAGCCCGGCGCCCAGGGCGAGGTCCCCTACCTCCAGGTGCCCGAAGCGCTCGCGGCGGGCCCGAACTCCATCGACGCCGTCGTCCTGACCCACGCCCACCTCGACCACTCGGCGCTCATCCCCATCCTGTTCAAGTACGGCTACGACGGCCCCATCTACACCACGGCGCCCACGCGCGACCTGATGGGACTCCTCCAGCTGGACTACCTCGACGTCGCCGCCAAAGAGGGACGCACCCCTCCGTACGAGAGCCAGCAGGTCCGGGACGCGTTGAAACACACCATTCCCCTGGAGTTCGGCAACGTCACCGACATCGCGCCCGACGTGAAGCTGACGATGCACAACGCCGGCCACATCCTGGGCTCGGCGGTGTGTCACTTCCACATCGGCGAGGGCCGGTACAACGTCGCCTTCTCCGGCGACATCCACTACAAGGACACCCGGCTGCTCGACGGCGCAGTCAACGACTTCCCGCGCGTGGAGACGCTCGTACTCGAATCCACCTACGGCGGCAAGAACGACTACCAGACCGACCAGGAGGACTCCGAGCGCGTCCTCAAGCGGGTCATCAACGAGGCCCACGAGAAGGAGGGGAAGATACTCATCCCCGCCTTCGCAGTCGGGCGTTCCCAGGAACTGATGCTCGTTCTCGAAGAGGCGATGCGGAAGGGGGACATCCCGACGATGCCCGTCTACCTCGACGGGATGATACGCGAGGCGACGGCCATCCACACGGCCTATCCCGAGTACCTCCGCGGGAACCTCCGCCAGCGAATCCTCTACGAGGACGAGAACCCGTTCCTCGCCGAGCAGTTCGCGCAGGTCGACGGCGGCGAGGAGATGCGCCAGGACATCGTCGACGAGGAACCGGCCATCATCCTCACCACCTCCGGGATGGTCACGGGTGGGCCGGTCATGTCGTGGCTCCGCCTGCTCGGTGGCGACCCGGACAACACGATGGTGTTCGTCGGTTACCAGGCCGAGGGGACCCTCGGGCGACAGATTCAGCGCGGCCAGGACGAGATATCGCTCTCGGACGGCAGCGGCCCGCGCGCCGAGCGCGTCAGCCTGAAGATGGGCGTCGAGACGGTCGACGGGTTCTCCGGTCACGCCGACCGACAGGGCTTAGAGACGTTCGTCGAGACGATGCACCCCCGTCCGGAGAAGGTCCTCTGTGTCCACGGCGACGAATCCTCGACGAACCAGCTGTCGTCGGCGCTCTACCAGAAGTTCAACATGCGGACGTTCAACCCGAAGAACCTGGAGACGTTCCGGTTCGTCTGAGCGGCACTGACGTTCGAGCACGGCCGCAGACGCGGTCGAGTCGGCTGCGGCGGTTGGTCAGACCCTGACTGGTCAGTACGTGTCCAACCCGATAAGCGAGTTCAGCGGGCACTTCTGCGTGAGCGCGGTCACCGTCAGCACCGCGCCGACGACCAACAGGAGTCCAGCGACAACAAGCCCCGTCGTCCCGGCCGCGAGGGTAAAGAGGCCGGCGAGGGCGGCCACACCGACGAGGAGGAGTGCGGGTCCGAGCACGAGGCGAGCAATTCTGTCGAGTCCACCGACGTTCTTCTCCATGGGTATTTCTACATCAGTGTATAGTCACCCCACTACTATGAATATATCGCCGTGTTCTCAGTACTCGGGAACTCCGTTCGGTCGTTCACCGAGCGAAATCCGTCGGCTCACTCCTCTGTCGTCTCGCTCTGCCGGTCTTCTCCGGACTCGTCGAGGTTGAGCGCCGCCAGGAGCCGGGCGCTGACGATCTGTTCGACCATATCGACCAGCTGTGTGTCGTCGTTGGTGTAGTCGGCGAAAAGCCCGAGCGAAATCTGTCCGCCGGCCATCTCCCGGTGTCCCCCGGCACTCCCCACGTCGTCGAACGCTTCGTTGAGGACGTTACCGATGTGGATTCGGGGGTCCGTCGAACGGCCACTGAACTGGATACTGTCGTCGATGATACCGAAGACGATTGCGGTGTCGACGCCCTCCAGCGTCGCCAGGTAGTCGGCCGCCTGCGGGAGTGCGTCACGTTCTCTGGTCCGCCCGACGTGGGAGAGGAGCACCGAGCCGCGGACGACGCGGTTCTCGATAGCGTCGGCGATGGCGTCGACCGTCGCCCCGCTGACAGCCGGCGAGGAGAGCTGGCGCAGCAGCTGGTCGTCGACGTACTCCTGGAGGAAGCTCGCCGCTTCGTACTCCGCCGGGGTGGTCCCGCGGAGGAAGCCGAGCGTCTCCTGGCGGATGGCGAAGAGGAGCGCCGTCGCGAGTGTGCTGCTGAGGTCGACTTCGAGGGATTCGAGGTAGGTCGTCAGGATGGTGGCTGTCGCGCCGATCTCCTCGCGGTGGTCGACGTACCGGCCGCTGACGTCCTCCGCCGGATGGTGGTCGATGACGATGTCGACGAGCGTGCCCGGCGGGACGTTGTTGTTCTCGCCAGGCACAGAGTGGTCGACGAAGGCCAGCAGCGACCCGGCGGGGCGATCGGTGACGAGGTCCGGGTCGAACGGTTGGAGGTCGACCTCGAGGAGGTTGACGAACGCGCGGTTCTGTTGGTGTGAGATGTCCCCGCTGTAGAGGATACGGCGCTCGTCGATGCCCGCCGTCGCCGCGATGCGGCCGAGCGCGAGCGCGCTCGCCAGACAGTCCGGGTCCGGGTTGTTGTGGCAGACGATGGTTATCTCGTCGGCGTCGAGGAGTATCGACTGCAGGGCCTGAACGTCGCTCATCGTACGTCGGTTGTATCGGCAGCCTGAAATACTCTCCCCGGACAGCGCTGGCTCCCTGAACGGCTGCCTCCTCGACTGACGACGCTCACGCCGCGAAGCCGAAGTTTCTCGGGCCTGGCGAACGAACGGTGTGTATGAGCAACGAGCCTGCGGGCAAGGATACGTCGCTCCCGTGGTATCTGAAGGTCGTCATCCTCGTCTTGCTGCTGGTCGTGCTGTTCGTCATCGTCGTCGACATCATGCACTTCGCGAGCGCGTTCTGACGATGGCAGGTCGGGACGGGAACGCCCTCAGACCAGCAGCTGGATGTCAGCGTCGACCATCTCCTGGAAGGCGGTGGCCGCGCCGACGCCGACGGTGACGCCGTCGTAGAAGTCGTCCTCGTCGTATTCGAGCAGGTCGATGGTCATCTGACAGGCCTGCAGGTCGACCCCGGTGTCCAGCGACATCTGGATGAGCTCCTCGACGCTGGCGACGTCGTTATCCGCGATTCGCTTTCGCATCATACGCGAGGTCATCGCGTCCATCCCGGGCAGCGCCGCGATGGCGTTTGGCATCGGCATGTTGGGGTTGCCGACGGCGCTCAGCTGGAGGTCCGAGGAGTGCTCCTCGTGGAGTATCTCGAGCCCCCAGAACGTGTGGAAGACGGTCACGTCGTAGCCGAAGGCGGCCGCCGTGCTCGCGAGGATGAGCGGCGGGTAGGCCATATCGAGGGTCCCTTTCGTGGCGATGATGACCATCTTCTGTTGGTCGTCCGCGAGGTCGTCTCTGACCGCCGCGAGCTCCGACTCCAGCTCCTCGACTCTCGCCTCGAGCCGGGCGACGTCCGGCGTGGGGTCGCTCGCGGACGCGTCGTCGGTACTCATCTCAGTGCTCACCCTCCCAGCGACCGCACACGGTCAGCGAACGGCGCGCCGTCATCATGCCACCCTGGCGACGAAGTGTCGGAACACCGTCTCGCCGGCCTCGTCGCTCTCCTGCTGGTCGACCAGTTCCACGTTCGCTGTCGACTCGGCCCAGCCGCCGATGTCGCTCATGCTGCCTGGGTCCGTCGCCAGCACCTCGAGGGTCTCGCCCTCGGCGATACCGTCGACGGCTTGCTTGGTCTTGATGACCGGCATCGGGCAGTTCTCGCCGCGCACGTCCAGCGTTTCGGTGACGTCGATATCTGAATTCATCGTCATTCCTCGCCCGGTAGTATTGCCCCGGATCGTAAAAACCCTGCGATAGTCTTGTTTAGTAGTTCCAATATAGATGTCCAGTTACCTATGAGAAACGGCTTATTAGTCCGTTTTTCGGGTTTTGTCCGAGTACATCCAAAGTCTTATTTTGAAGAGTGTACAAGACTCGTCCAGATGTACGAGACAGTTTCAACGGATTCAGTCGACCACGCGAGACAGGAGCCGGCTGCCAAGTCGGAGGTGCAGCGACACAGATGACGGCGCTCGCACAGCTCGCGTTCGCACCGGAGCTGTTCCCGAACGGCGTCGCCCAGTATCTCATCGGCGGGTTCTTCGTCGGGTTCGGGATCAGCGTCATCTACCTGGGCACCGGCATCATCGCCGGGAACAGCACGTTCCTCGAGACGTCGCTCTCCTACGTCTCGAAACTCCCGCGGTTCAACATCCCGCGGTTCGTCGAGTCCCGTGACTGGCGCGTCCTGTTCACCGCGAGCATCATTCTCGGCGCCGTCGCCTACAAAGCCATCTTCGACCCGTCCATCTTCGTCACCGAAGTGCAGTGGTGGCGTCTCCTGGGCGGCGGTGTCCTCGTCGGAATAGGGACGCGAATCGGGAAGGGCTGTACCGCGGGCCACGGCGTCTGTGGCGTCGGGTCCGTCTCCCGGACCTCGCTAGTCAACGTCGCGCTGTTCGTCGGGACGGCCATCGTCGTCGCACTCGGTGTCGCAGCGATGGGGGTGACGCCCTGATGAGCGACGGTGGCCGCGGTCCGTACTTCACGTTGCTCATCGTCGCCGGCGGACTCATCGAAGGCTTCGGCCTGGCATACAGCGGGATGGCCCGACCCGAGGTCGTCCTCGACTTCCTCCAGCTCGAGGATTTCGGCCTGTTGCTCGTGATGGGGGTCGCCTCCATCACGGCAGGCCTGACCTTCTGGGGTGCGACGACGTTCGGTGACCGGGCTCCGCTCACCGGGAAGTCCTACACTCGCCGTGTCAAGTCGATGGACCGGAACGTCGCCGTCGGCGGCGTCGTCTTCGGCGTCGGCTGGGGTCTCTCCGGTATCTGTCCGGGCGCCGGCTACGCCAGTATCGGCGTCGGCAACTACCAGATTCTCTGGGCGATGGCCGGGATGTTCGTCGGCGCGTACGCTCAGGGGTACTGGCGAGCGCTCCGGGCACCTGGGGACGCAGGCTCGGTCACCGCCGACTGAACCTCCACAGGGAACCACACGCGGAGGGGACAAGACTTCTGTACGTCGGGCGGATACCACGCCTATGCCAATCGACCGACCCACCGAGCGACGGGACAGTACTGTCCGCGCAATCACCGCCGAGGGACGAACCGACGTGGAGGGGCACTGACGTGGGATTTCACACCTTCGACCCCGACCGGGCACAGATGCTCGAGGACGTGTCACGCTTCCGCTTCTGTTCGCGGGACGAACTCGTCGGCCACCTCGCGGTCGACCGGGACGCCGTGGTCGCCGACCTGGGGAGCGGGACGGGGTTCTACACGGACGAGGTGGCGCCGTTCGTCGGGACGATGTACGCCGTCGACGTCCAGCCGGAGATGCAGGAGTTGTACCGGGAGAACGGCGTCCCGTCGAACGTCGAACTGGTCACCAGCGACGTCGCGTCGCTGCCGTTCGACGACGACCATCTGGACGCCGTCTTCTCGACGATGACCTTCCACGAGTTCGCGACACCCGACTCGCTCGCGGAGCTCCACCGCGTCCTCACGGACGGCGGCCGAGCTGTCATCGTCGACTGGACGGCCAACGGGACTGGCGACGAGGGGCCGCCGCTCGACGAGCGGTACGGCGCCGACGAGGCCGCCGACATGTTCGCGGCCGCCGGGTTCGACGTGCCCGTCGCACAGGAGCGACCCGACACGCTACTCGTCGTCGCCGTCGCGTGAGCACCTTCGGGTAGCGGGGCTCACTGGGCCGTCTTTTCACGGCCGAGCAGTAGTGTAGAGAATCCACACACTTATGCTCGCCTCGCCCGTAGGCTAGCCTATAATGCCAGACTCACTGAGCGAATACCTCCAGCAGGACATGGAGTGTGAAGGGCTTCTGGAGTGTTTCCACGGGCTGAAAGCGCTCGACAGGCAGATCTTCGCCGTGCTCGCATCGGCGTCGGAGCCGCTGACGGTCGACGAGATCGCCGAGGAGGTCGACCGCGAGCGGTCGACGGCCTACCGGGCGGTCCAGCGCCTGCTCCAGACCGGGTTCATCCAGAAAGAACAGGTCAACTACGACCAGGGCGGCTACTACCACGTCTACCTCCCGGCGGACCCCGACAAGATGGCCGACAACATGCAGCGGATGCTCAACGACTGGTACGCGAAGATGGGCCAGCTCATCCAGGAGTTCCGCGGCAAGTACGACCAGCCACAGCAGGTCGCCCCCGAGCAGTAAGCCCGTGACCGGCGGCTCGGACGCGGTCCAGGCGTATCTCGACGCCCACCGGGAGTCGCTCATCGAGACGACGCTCGACCTCCTCGCAGTCGATACGCAGAACCCACCGGGAGAGACCGCAGCCCTCGCATCGCTCGTCGAGGACCGCTTCGAGGCGCTCGGCCTGTCGACGGAGCGCCTGACCGTCGACCCGGCGAAGCCGAACGTCCTGGCGACGCTTCCGGGCGAGCGCGACGCCACCCTGCTGTACAACGGCCACCTCGACACCGTCCCCTACACCGAGAGCGAGTGGTCACGGGACCCGCTGGGCGAACGGGACGGCGACCGCATCTACGGCCGGGGTGCGACAGACATGAAGGGGCAGGTGGCCGCGATGATAGCGACCGCGGCGGCGTTCGTCGAGACGGATACCACGCCGCCGCTGACCCTGCAGTTCCTCCTGGTCAGCGACGAGGAGACCGGCGGGGCCGCGGGGCTCGAAGCGGTCCTCGATCAGCGCGACCTGCGGGCCGACGGCTGTGTCATCGGCGAGACGACCTGTGATAGCGACCGCTACGCGGTGACGGTGGCCGACCGCGGGAGTATCTGGCTGACGCTGTCGGCGACGGGACGCGGCGCACACGGGTCGCGACCGGTGCTCGGCGACAACGCCATCGACCGGCTGTACGCCGCAGTCGACCGGATTCGAGCCGAGTTCGGAAGTGAGTCACTGACCCTGCCGCCCGAACTCGCGCCCATCGTCGATGAGTCCGTGGCCTACTACGAGGGCACGATGGACACGGAGACGGCCACCGCCCTGTTCGAGACGCCGACGGTGAACCTGGGGGTCATCGAGGGCGGCGACAGCATCAACAGCGTCCCGACGCGGGCGACCGCGCGGCTCGATATCCGGGTGACCGCCGGCGTCGAGACAAGCGACCTGCTGGCCCGCATCCGTGAGTGCGTCGACGGGTGTGAAGGCATCTCCATCGACGACGTCGACTGGAGCGTCGGCACCTACGAGCCGATAGACAGCCCACTGCCGGCCGCCGTCGCCGAGACGGCGAGTGCGGTGACCGGCGAGCGGATCTACCGGCGGAGTGCCACCGGCGGCGGCGACGCGAAGACGTTCCGGAACGCGGGTATCCCCACCGTCGAGTTCGGCATCGGCACCGACACCGTGCACGCCGTCGACGAGTACACGACGGGAGACGCCGTCGCTCGGAACGCCTCCGTGTACACCCGATTACCGTCGGCGTTCGCGACGACGCTCGACTGACGGAGAGTATTGCTCGATATACACAAAACAATTAAGAGCGTCGGTCACCAACGAACAGTCGATGAGTAACGAAGAGACTCTCGACGATATTCGCGAGCGGAAACGACAGGAACTCCAGAACGACAGCAACAGTGAATCTGAGTCGGCAATACCATCTGAGCCGATTCACATCGGCTCCAGCGACGAGCTGGCAGATGCGGTTGCTTCCTACGATATCGTCCTCACGGACTTCTATGCGGACTGGTGTGGGCCGTGCAAGATGCTAGAACCGACCGTCGCCGAGATCGCGGCGGAGACCGACGTGACCGTCGCCAAGGTGGACGTCGACGCCAACCAGCAGCTCGCCGCCCAGTACGGGGTCCGCGGGGTCCCGACGCTAGTGTTGTTCGCCGACGGCGAACAGGTCGAACAGGTGGTCGGAGTCAAGGGCAAAGACGCACTGCTCTCGCTCATCCAGCGCTACCAGTGAGGTGATGGCCGGCGAGGTTCCGCGAGGCCCCGTAGAGAGACCAGCAGCGACCGAGTGACCGTCGAATCCTTGCGGCAGTGAAAGTCGGTGATACTGATTGGTTCGACAGAGCCATCCGCAGCCTTGGCCTGAAATCCCGGCATTCTCACGGCAGCAGCCCCAACGAAAGGGGCTATCACGACTGAGAATCTGACAGCAACAGTTACCATCACCCTCAAAATCTGTACACACATGGGGTTCTTTATGAGTAGGCGTGCTGGCGACGGCCCTGGCGACACCGACGCCGAAGTGGATAGTTCGACGATCGAATCGACGGCGACCGACTCGATCTCCGTACTGGACGGGCTGGGCTTCCCGACACTCGTCACCGATACGGACGGGCAGATCAGGCGCCTCAACGACGAGGCGAGAGACCTGTTCGCCGTCACGGAGAACGAGGCGACCGGTCGAACGCCGGAAGCGCTCCTCGACGACGGGAGTTCGGTGAGTCCGGTGGCCGAGCAAGCCGTCTCGAGCGGTGCAGAGATACAGGACCGCGAGGAGGAGTTCGTCGTCGGGGGACAGACAGTGCCCGTCAGCCGGACGGTGACGCCGGTGTTCGAGGACGGGGAGTGCGTCGGTGCCGTCGAGATCGACCGCGAGATTCAGAATCGAATCGAGCGACGTGAACGGACACAAGCACTCGAGGAGTACCAGGTCGGGCTGCTGGACGACCTCAGCGAGAACCTGAGCAAGCTCGCGGACGGCGACCTCACCATCGACCCGACAGTCGAACCACCCACGGCCGACTACGAGGAGCTGCAGACCGTCTACGAGGAGTTCTCGGCGATGAACGACGACGTGAACCACGTCGTCGACAGCTTCTCGGAGGTCCTCGAGACACTCACGGAGCAGACGGAGTCCGTCGCCGGCACCAGCGACACGCTGAGCGCGTCGAGCGAAGAGGTGACGGCGTCCATCCAGCAGATAGACGCCTCGACGGACGAGATGGCCACGAGCGCCGAACAGCTCGCGAGCGACACGGAGAAGGCAAACCAGACTGTCGACGACCTCTCGGCCTCCATCGAGGAGATCACCGCGACGGCAGAGGAGATTCGCACCCGCTCTGACGAGGCCAGTGAACTCACCGAGTCCGGCGTCACCGACATCCGACAGGCGCTGACGGAGATCCGGGACGCGATGGAGGCCTCGTCGGAGGTCGCCGAGGAGATGGACCAGCTCGAGGCACACATGCACGAGGTGGGTGAGATCGTCGAGATGATAAGCGACATCGCGGACCAGACGAACATCCTCGCGCTGAACGCCAACATCGAGGCCGCCCGCGCCGGTGATGCCGGCAGCGGGTTCGCCGTCGTCGCGAACGAGGTCAAGAGCCTCTCGGACCAGTCACGGGAGTCCGCCGACGAGATCGTCGACATCATCGACGACGCCCAGACGATGACCGAACAACTCGTGACCAGCATCCAGGACGCGAACAGTCAGGTCAGCACAGGCGCCGATTCGGTCGACGACGCGGTCGAGACCATCGAGACGCTCCGGGAGCAGATTCAGGCGACCAACCGCGGCGTCGAGGAGATAACCGACGCCGTCGACTCGCAGGCCCACGACGCCGAAGAGGTGAGCGCCGTCTTCGAGGACACCGCCGCGATGGCCCAGGAGGTCAGTGCCTCCATCCAGGAGATCGCCGCCGGCGTCGACGAACAGACCCAGGCGATGGACCAGGTCGCGGACCGGGCGCAGTACCTCAGCGGGGTGAGCGACGACCTCCACGAGCTCGTGGACCTGTTCCGACTCGCGAAAGACGAGACGGCGCGGGTCGACGACGTCGAGGGCGTAGCGAAGGTGCAAGCCTCGACCGGCGGGGGCGTGGAACGGTCGAGCGAGATTACGGACGAGCGGCCAGCCGACGGGACCGAAGACAGTCCGACCGACGGCCCGGAGACGCTCTCGCCGGACGACTTCCAGTGAGTTACTGCCAGTCGTCCAGGACGACGACCTGGTCGCTCGCCAGCCACTGACCGGGTTCCTCGGTCGCAAGCGTCGCCTTCTCGCCGATCATCTCGAATTTTGGTGCGTCCATACTCACACATCATACTGGGTCTGCCTATCGGTGATACCTACCCTGTTTGGCTCTGCGCGCCGGCCCTCACCGGGAGGCCCAGTCGACCATCCGACCGTATACGGGGTCGCCCGAGAGCGCGTCGGCGTCGCCCACGAGCACGAGCGACTTCTTCGCCCGTGTCAGCGCGACGTTGATGCGCCGGTAGTCCTCGAACAGCGGCCCGTCCAGCGTACCAGTCGCGGTAAAGGAGACGACGATAACCTCCTTGCTGGAGCCCTGGAACCGGT
Source organism: Haloarcula ordinaria (assembly GCF_029338275.1). NCBI lineage: Archaea > Methanobacteriati > Methanobacteriota > Halobacteria > Halobacteriales > Haloarculaceae > Haloarcula > Haloarcula ordinaria. Next base: position 2,582,484 of record NZ_CP119789.1, read on the forward strand.
CGACGGTGTCGACGGCGACGTCGGTGAGCCGCCTGGATATCTCCGAGACCTGGGCGCGGTAGGGGGCGATGACGCCGATATCGGCCGCCGGGACGCCCGCCTCGCGGTAGGCGGCGACGACGTCGGCCACGGCGTCGGCCTCCGTCGGATTCGTGTTGCCGACCTGCGTGCCGTCGGGGTCGACAAACGAGACGCGGTCACGGAGATGCGACGGGAGTGAATCGAGTGAGACACCCGCCAGGTCGTCGATTCGCTGGCCGGCCACGTCGCCGTTCGCCGGGCGCAGCGCGCCGTCGTAGAACTCCTGCGAGGCGAACGCCTGGATGTGCTGGGCCATCCGGTACTGCTTGTCGAGCATCACGCCAGCGTCCGGATAGGCCTCGATGAGGCGCTCGAACAGCGACGTGGTGAGCGTCTCGTCTTCCGACTGGACGACCGGCGGGAGCTGCTGGTGGTCGCCGACGAGGACGAACCGGTCGGCGAGCGTCGTCGCGGCCAGCGTCCCCGGTTCGGTCAGCTGGCCGGCCTCGTCGACGACGGCGACGTCGAACGACTGGCTCTGGAGCGCGGTGCTCCCGCAGGTCGCCGTCGTCGCCGCGACGACCTGCGCGTTCTGGAGGGTGGCAGCGCACTCGCCGGGGTCGCCGCTCGTCTCCAGGCGGTATTTCTGCATGTCCTCCCGGACGCCGCTCTCGGTCCCGACCCGGACGACGTCGGTGAATCCCTGTTCTTCGAGGGCTTCGATAGCGTTGTCGACGGCGCGGTTGGTGAACGCCGAGAGGAGCACCCGGTCGCCTCGTTCTACCAATGTCCGGACCATCCGGGCGAGGGTGTAGGTCTTGCCGGTTCCGGGCGGGCCGTGGACCAGGGCGAGGTCCTCGGCCCCGACGGCCAGCGAGACGGCCTCGTCCTGGGCGGCGTTGTTGTCGATGAACGTCTCGGCGACGTCCTCGAACGCGGGGTCGCGGCGGCCAAACAGGACGTCTTTCGCCTCGGCGGACTGTTTCAGGAGCGCGTCGTGCAGCGCGTTCTGGAGCCGACTCGTCGTGAGTTCCGAGGGGTAGACGTCCAGGCGGCGCAGGTCGAACGGTTCGTCGGCGGTGACGACGATCTCCTCGCCGGCCTCGCGGTCACCACTGGTGCCCTCGGCGTCCGCCACCCCGCCACCGATTCGTTCGACGCGGGCGAGTTCGGCGTTCCCGGTGATGGGGTCGCCGTCGCTCGCCAGCACGAGGTTCCCCTCGCGTATCTTCGAGACGGCGCCGGTCCCCCTGGCGCGCAGTTCCCAGCGGCCGCCGTCGAGTTCCCGGCGGCCGGTGGGTTCCAGGTCCACGAGCGCCCGGTCGTCGTCGGCGCGTTCCTCGGGTGTCTGCTCCCAGAGCTTCGCGTACTCGCGGTGGACCGCGCGGCGTTCGGCCTCGATGGCCTCGTAGAACCGCTCGAAGTACTCGCGTTCGTCCTCGGGGATGGCGACGCCGACCTGCCCGGCCTTCGACTCCTGGTCGAGGCGGCCGGAGACGGCCATACAGGTGTCCTGCTCGAAGCAGTACTCGCACTTCGCGTTGGCCTCGTAGCCCGTCGGCACGCCGGTGTCGTGTTCCATCGCGGCGATGGCGTTCCGGGTCCGAATCACGTAGTTCAGCAGTCCCGGCCCGATGGAGAACTCCTTGGCCGGCGAGAGGTCGCCGCTCTCCTCGTTCCGGTCGACGGCCGCGTTCTTGGTGTAGAGCAGCGTTCCCGTGTTGGGTGCCGCTTCGATAGGACTCTGTGAGCCACCGTCGCCGGCCATCACCTCGCTGGCCTCCAGCGAGTTTGCCTCGCGCTCCCCGAGCATCAGCGCGTAGGCCGTCGCCTGGATCTTGTCCTGGAAGCGCGGTTCGCGCTTCGTGTTCTTCCCGGTCTTCAGTTCGACCGGCATCCCCCGGCGGACGGCGTCGGCCCGCCCCTTCATGCCGAAGCGCTCGGAGATGAGCGTCATCTCGGAGCGCCACTGGTCAGTTTCGGTAAGGGTGCCCTGGTTCAGCCATCCCTCGATGGCTTTCGCGTGGTCCCGCACGTCGCCGGCCACCTCGTCGGCCTCGCGGCCGAGCAGGCCGATGTCCAGCCCCGCGTCACGGACCTGGGCTTCGATGGCCGCGTCGACGTCCCGGCCCCGCAAGAGGTCGCCGAACACCTCGTGGACGACGGTCCCTTTCACCAGCGGGTAGGCCAGGTCGGCCCCGTCGAGCTTCCGTAGGTAGTACATCCGCGGGCACTGGACCCACGCCCGGACGTCGGTCACGTCGACCAGGAAGTCCGGTTCGACGACGACGGTCGCACCGCTGCCGACCGAGTACTGCGTCTCGCCCTGGTACTCCCGCTCGTCGGCGTCGTAGACGGCGAGTTCCATGCCCGGCTCGATGACCGCGCCCGTCTCGGTCCACTTCCCCCACAGCGTGACCGTCGTCGGCTCGCCAGCGCCCCGTTCGGGCCGCACAGTCACCTCGCACAGGTCGCTCTCGCCGTGGCCGGTCTGGACCGTCTTGGGGTCGTCGACGTCGACGACGACACCTCTGAGACTGTCAGCCCCGCTCACAACCGCCCCTCCGGTCGTCGGCGGCGGCCCACCGTCGGTCCCTGAATCTCGTGCACGCTCACGGCAACGGGAGCGAGACGCAAAAGTCGTTCGCGCCCGGTCATTCCTCGGCGTCGTCGTACGCGTACCCCTCCAGCGTCTCGAGCGGGACGTCATCGAGGACGTCCTCACTGGTCGCTTCCAGCACGACCGGCGGGGCGACGCCCGCCTCGTGGGCTTCGACCCATCGGGGCACGCAGAGACACCAGGCGTCGCCCGGGTCCAGGCCCGGGAAGTTCAGTTCCGGCCGCGGCGTCACCAGGTCGTTGCCCTGCGCCTTGCTGAACTGGAGGAACTCGTCGGTCAGCACGGCACAGATCTCGTGACGGCCCGGGTCTCGGGCCACCGGGTAGCAGTAGCCGTCGCGCATGAACCCCGTCATCGGGTCGGTCGAACAGGCCGCGAGTTCGCCGCCGAGGACGTTGGCTTCGCTCTCCATACGTCGAGTGCTCGGGTCCGCAAATATAACCGTTCGGTACGGAGTGAAGGTGTCGCACACCGTAGAGACCGATGGCTTCATTCTCCAGCAGGCCGAACCCACGAGCAACAATGCGCGTTCGCGACTGGCAGGACATCATCGGAGACGTGATGGAGAGCAGCGCCGACCCCGGCGGCTGGCGCGCCGTGGGGGGCGACCGCGCGAACGGAATCGGTGAGGACATCTACTTCGGCCATCCGAACGCCGGCGTCTACCAGATGAAGACCTACGCGAAGAACCCCTACGAGGTCCAGGGGGTCGGCACGCAGGTCGCCCGTCGCATCGACGAGGACATCGAGCCGCTGTTCCCCGAGGAGGGGACGGGGCTCTTCGGCGTCCAGCAGGGCGTCGAGGACGAGGACGAGGCCGAGGAGAAGGCCAAGAACTTGGAGACGGTCCTCGAGACGCACGCCGACGCTCCGACCACGCCGCAGGCGCTGATGGAGGACATCATGGACGCCGTCGACTCGCCGGCCTACGGCCCGATGGAGTTCGACCAGTACGACCGCCCCGAGCGGATGGACGGGCTGACAGACACGTTCGAGGAGGCCGAGGAACTGCTCGACGCAGAGTTCGAGGACGTCATCGACGAGGACGTCGACCGGGGGTTCTACTGATGACCGGGGGCCGCTGATGGTCGGACCGTCGATCACCGACTCGGACCGCGAGCGGTTCCTGGTCAGGGTGAAGATCGGCTTCGCACTGCTGGTCGGGGTCTCGATGGGGATGGTTGCCTTCCACGGCGGCGCCGCCCTGCCGGTCGTCCTGGGCATCACGCTCGGGACGTCAGCGCTCGGCGGGGTGTTCGCGTGGGTCGCGATTCCCGATAGCGTCGCCGGGATGCCCTTCGACACCAGAGACACCCGTGCCCGCGGGCCGAAACCGGGGGCGCGAACCAAGCAGCGCCGCCAGGCCGAACAGGGCGAACCGCGACGGGCAGACGGGGACGGGCGCGAGCGACGCGAACGGAACTGACGCACAAGGTGGTCTGCGAGGAATCACGAGACGACGAGCCGGTAGGCTGGCGGTCCTCGAGACGGGGCGAAAGAATCGCAGGGCGTCAGTCGTCCGCCGGCGTCGGGTTGCCGCCGATCTCCGGTCGGACGACGTCTCGGTCCGTGGTCTCGCCCTCGATGTCGTAAGGGTACTCGCCCGTGACACAGCCGAGACAGAGGTCGGCGCGGCTCTCGCCCAGCGCCGCCGCGATGGCGTCGATAGAGAGGTACGACAAGGAGTCGGCCTCGATTTCGTCGCGGATGTCCTCGACGGACTGCCCGGCCGCGATGAGCTCCTCGCGAGATGCCATGTCGATGCCCATGTAACACGGCGAGACGATGGGCGGCGACCCGATCCGGACGTGGACCTCTTCCGCGCCGGCGTCTTTCAGCAGCGAGATGAGCTGTGTCGAGGTGGTCCCGCGGACGATGGAGTCGTCGATGATCGTGACCGACTTGCCCTCGATGGTGGACTTGATGGGGTTCAGTTTCAACCGGACCGCACGCTCGCGTTCGCCCTGCGTGGGCATGATGAACGTCCGGCCGACGTACCGGTTTTTCATCAGCCCCTCGGCGAACTCGATGTCCGAGCCGTCGTCCTGTGCGGCCTCGGCGTACCCCGAGGCGAACGCGCGCCCGGAGTCGGGCACCGGCAGGACGACGTCGGACTCGACGCCCGACTCCTGCCACAGTTTCCGGCCGAGTTCGCGCCGCACCTCGTAGACCAGGTTCTCGTCGATAGTCGAGTCGGGGCGCGCGAAGTAGACGTGCTCGAAGAAGCAGTTGGCCGTCCGCTCGCGCTCGACGAGCTGGTAGGTGTCGAAGCCCGTGCCGTCGGGGTAGAGCACCACCAGTTCGCCGGGTTCGACGTCCCGGACGAGTTCGCCGTCGAGCGTATCGATTGCCGCCGACTCGGACGCGATGACGTAGCCGTCGTCGAGCTCGCCGATACACAGCGGGCGGTTGCCTTCGGGGTCCCGCACGCCCAGCACGGTCTCGTCGTGCATGATGGTCAGCGAGTACGAGCCGTGGATACGGTTCATCGTCCGCTTGACCGCACGGACGAGGTCCTCCTCCAGCAGGTTCCGCGCGAGGTCGTGGGCGATGACCTCGGTGTCACCGTCGGAGGTGAAGGCGTGACCGAGTTCCGCCAGTTCGTCGCCGATCTCGTCGGCGTTGACGAGGTTGCCGTTGTGCGAGAGCCCGAGCGACCCGGACTTGAACGAGACCGAAAACGGCTGGGCACAGCAGGCGTTGACGCTACCCGCGGTCGGGTAGCGGACGTGGCCGATGCCGTTCGACCCGTTGAGCGACTCGAGGTCCCCGGGCGAGAAGGCGTCACCGACGAGACCCATCTCGACGTGGCTGTGCTGCTGGAAGCCGTCGTGGGTGACGATACCGGCCGATTCCTGGCCGCGGTGCTGGAGGGCGTACAGTGAGTAGTAGAGGGGGCGGGCGGCGCTACGCTCTTCGAGGGAGATACCGACGACGCCGCACTTTTCGTGCATTTGTGGGGAGTGTCAGACCGTTACTCGCCGGCCTTTGACTGCCATTCGTAGCCGCGTCGTTTCGCCGACTTGCCGAAGCCGCACGACGAACAAACCTTCTTTTTTCTGTGATAGGACTTTTCGCCACACCGTCGACATTTGGTGTGTGTCTTGGTGTTCTTTTTCCCCTGGCTCGGAGTTCCTGCACCAGTCATGGATTAATCGAAACGACGTTATCCCCGCGTATAATCGTTGTGTCTTCGTCCTCGATGACGAGGTTCATGTGCTGGTCGTAGCCGGTCAGCTCCCCCTCGAATATCTCGCCGCCTTTCAGCTGCACGGTGACCTCTTCGCCCAGCGACGCTTCGAGTACGTCAAGCGGTCGTCCACTCATGTTCGGAACGGATAGTGATGGCCGCTTAAACGTACCGCTTGCTCGCTTGTTCGCGAGCGCTCGGGACCGCTCAGATATCGACAGCGAACGGGGCGTGAGCGTCGGCCACGCTGGCGAACCCGGCGAGCAAGTCGGCCAGCGCGTCAAGGTCGTCCGGGTCGATTACCTCCACCGGGGTGTGCATGTAGCGGTTCGGGAGGCCCACGTTCACCGAGGGGATGCCATCACGCGAAGTGTAGAAGGCGTCGGCGTCCGTCCCGGTTCGCGTGCCCGTCGCCTGCAACTGGACGTCGATGTCCTCGGTGTCGCCGACCGCGCGCAGGGCCTCGACGACGACCGGGTGGTTCGCGCTCCCACGGGAGACGACTGGCCCGGCGCCGAGCTCGACGCCGCTCGACCGTTTCCCGGGCGATTCGGGGGCGTCCGTCGCGTGGGTCACGTCTATCGCGAGCGCGGCGTCCGGCGCGAGGTCGAACCCGACCATCTTCGCGCCCTGCAGCCCGACTTCCTCCTGGACCGTCGAGACGGCGTACACCGTCGCGTCGGTACCACGTTCGGCGGCCCGGCGGAGCCCCTCGGCGGCCGCCCAGATACCGATGCGGTTGTCCATCCCGCGCGCGGCGAGTCGCCCGTTCGCAAGTTCGCGAATCGCCTGTGTGAACGTCACCGGGTCGCCCCTGTCGACCAGTTCCGCGACCTCGTCGCCGTCTGTCGCACCCACGTCGACGTACTGCTCGGCGATCTCGGCGACGCTCTCGTCGTCGGGGTCCCGGAGGTGGATAGCCGTCTGGCCGACAACGCCGGCGACCGGCCCGTCCGCGGTGTGGATGGTGACGTGTTGCCCGCGCGTGACCGTCTTGTCGGACCCGCCGATTCGACTGAGTCGGACGAAGCCGTCGTCGGTGAGGTCACGGACGATGAAGCCGATTTCGTCGCCGTGACCCGCGAGCGCGACGGACGTGTCTCCGCCCTCCAGTTTCGCCACGGCGTTCCCGTAGTCGTCGGTTCGGACCTCGTCTGCGAACTCGCTGACGTAGTCGACCCAGACCCGCTGGCTGTTCGTCTCGTAGCCCGACGGACCGGGCGTCTCGAGCAACGACTCGAGGAACGCACGCTGTGGTTCGTCCATGCTCCGCGTTGGAACCCCGCTGGTATGAAAGGACGGCACGGGGCAACCGATAAGGTCTGTCGGAGAGAACTACCAGTATGGTGAACGTTACGCTGTTCGAACTTCATCTCGAAGGTGCTCGATTCACTGCCAACGCCCCCTATAGCGGGGAGAGTGAGGAAGCAGCCGACGACGAGGAGGTAGCGGTCGATGACGATGACACCGGCGGCGTCCCGGTCGGTCTTCTCGTCGTGCTCGGTGTCCTCGTCGCCCTCGTCTCCGCCGTCGCGGCGAAGAAAGTACTGGGTGGCGGCGACGGCGCCGACGAGTTCGCCGAGTAACAGGTCAGTCCGTTAGACTCCTCGGGACCTCGCGGACGTCGGCGGCGATAGCTCTGGCCCTGAACGCAGCCTCACATGTACATCCGGTCTTCCGGGTAGTCGCGGCCGGACGCCTCGCTCTCCTCCATCGATTGTAACCGGGTCGTGAGTTCCTCGTAGTACTGCTTCATCTCCTCGGACCGTGCCTCGAGCTCGGACTCGTCGACTTCGAGCCCGTAGAGCGATTCGAGCGCGTCGAGGAACCGGAGTGCGGCCTCGAAGTCGGGGCCCGGCGGGTGCGTCGGCGTCGTCAGAACGCCCGTCGGCGGAACCCGCCCGTCGAGACTCTGCACCAGGAACTCACTGACGAAGCCCTCGAAGAATCCGCCCGCGAGGGGTCTGATTTCACTCGAATCGATTCGACGAGTCCGGAACTCGGGGGTCCCGACGTGGAAGACGACGTGCTCGTCGGGTCCGTGGGGGAACGGGACCCCGTGGAGGAGACAGACCTCCTCGAATCCGTGGTCGGTGACCCAGGCGGCCACGCCGTCGGCGAGTGGTTCGCCCGCCCAGACCGGGACGAATATCTCGCTGATGAGCAGCGAGATGTCGGACTCGGTGGCTGAATACAGCCGCATCGGGTTGCGCGGTTCGCCGTCGGTGAAGGGCGTGATGTCCGGTAAGTTCCGGGTCCTGACGTGGCCGGTCTGTTCGGTGAGCGTATGCGTGACCAGGTAGTCGATAGCCGTCAGCCCCGCGAGTCCGAGGTTCGCCGTCCCGACGATGAGCGTGTCGCCCACGTCGACGCCGGTGTCCGTCTCGATGTCGAACGATGGTACGTCTGTCGGCATGTGTCTTGACTATCGCTTGTTACGATGATAAGTGTCACTGCCGGAGCGTATGGCGTCGAACGAGAAACAGGTCCGGGCCGATTGTGGGTCGGCGAGGTTTAGACAGGGCCGACTACGGCGCGCGGAAGACCCGTATCGTGTCCCGCTTGGTCGGCTCGTGAATCACCTGTGTGAACCCGAACTCGTCGAACACGTGCTTCCAGTTGCGGTAGTACAGCGGGAACTCGTCGTCGACGTAGCTTACGGCGGTCTCGCCACGGCCCCGTTCGGGACTGTTGCCCTCGTTTTCGGCGGTCATGAGGATGTCGCCGGCGACGCGGGCGACGTCCTCGAACACCCACGTGTCGTCCGGGTGGATGTGCTGGAGCGTCTCGACCGAGTAGACGACGTCGAACGCGTCCGCGTCGTACTCGGGGAGGATGTCCTCTATCGCACCGGTCCTGAAGGTCCCCGTCTCGGCGAGTTTCGGGAAGGCATCGGCCATGACCTCGAAGGAGTCGTCGTTGATGTCGATGCCGGAGAGATGCTTGAATCCGTGTGAACGCAGGTGTTCGAGGTGGCGGCCGGAGCCACACCCCAGTTCAAGGATCGCGGCGTCGGTCCCGACGTAGTACTGGAGGGTTTCGAGGATGGTCTCACTGACTTTGTTGGGACCGAGTTCGGCGTAGTACCGCGGGGAGAATCTCCCGGAGCGACCGGCCCAGTCGTCACGGACTTCGTCGGGGTTCATACGAGACCGGACGCAGCGACGCGGTAAGTGTCCCGCGAAGTCGCGGGCACGGTCACACCGGCACGGCGTAGACCGTCCGCAGCGCCATGAGGACCACCAGTGACGTCACGAACACGCCCGACAGCAGGAGCCCGTAGTTCGCGATGGTGCTGTCGGCCGTCCACAGCTGCAGGGAGTAGTGCGACTTGGAGAGCGGCGTGAACGGCGTGACGCCCATCGGCGTCATCGCGTCGCCGGCGACGTGACCGAGGATGCCGACCGTCGCACCGAGCGCACCGACGACCGCACCCTCGACGGGTGTGTAGGCCCCTATCGAACCAGCCGTGACGTAGAGCAGGCCACCACAGACGACGCTGGCGGCGAGTGCGGCCCAGACCGTATGAGTGATGCCACGGTGCGAGACGAGCGGCAGTCGGTGGTCGAGGTCTGGCGTCGTCGCGAGCCCGACAGCCAGCCCCCAGCCGACCATCGACAGGAGGGGCTCTCGCAGGAGCAGCAGCGCGGCGCCGACGGGTGCATAGAGGAGGAGATTGAGTCCGTAGTGACCGTTCCGGTACATGCTCTGGCGGAACACGGCAGCGGCCGGATGAAAGCGTTGTGGCTCTCTGGACGACCGCGGACCGAAAGCGCGACCCCGGAGTAAGTGACCGTTGAATCAGCCTGGTGGCACGCGCGGCGGTTCCTTGGCCACGTTGTCGATGAAGGGTCCAGGATAGGGAGCGACAGTAATGGTTCTAATTTAACATGTTTGCCGTCGTAGCCCACAGACAGAGGCACAACAATGACACTACTCGAAGGCAAGACGGCGGTCATCACCGGCGCTAGTTCAGGTATCGGTCGCGGTATCGCACGAGGGTTCGCCCAGCACGGGGCCCGAGCAGTCGTCGTTGCCGACGTCCGCGAGGAACCGAAAGGCGAGGGGCCGCCGACCCACGAACTGGTCAGCGAAGAGTCGGACACCGAGGCCGCGTTCGTCGAGTGTGACGTCACGAACCGGGCGGACCTCAGGGAAGCGGTCGAAGCCGCCGAGGCATCCGGCGGCATCGACGTGATGGTGAACAACGCCGGCATCTGGCACGCCGAGGAGTTCTTCGACGTCTCTGAGGAGGACTATCGGCAGATGCTAGATATCAACCTCAAAGGAGCGTACTTCGGTTCGCAGATCGCAGGCGAGCACCTCGTCGAGAACGAGGACGGTGGGTCTATCATCAACATCTCCAGCATCGCCGGCCTCTTCGGGAACGGTGACTGGCCGACCTACGCCGCGTCCAAGGGCGGCCTCACGACGTTCACCTACTCACTGGCCCACAAGCTCGGGGGCGACGGCGTGCGCGTCAACGCCATCCACCCCGGTGGGATTCAGACGATGATCGGCGGGGAAGTGACCGACGAGGAAGCGGCCGCAGAGCAGGCCCAACAGTTCACGCAGATGGTCCCACTCGGGCGCTACGGCCAACCCGAGGACGTGGCCGGCGCTGCGACGTTCCTCGCGAGCGACCTCGCGAGTTACGTCACCGGCGAATCGCTCGTCGTCGACGGCGGTTGGACGAGCTGGCGGTAACCCGCGGTCGGACCGGTGACCGAATCACGGACGGTGAGTTGCTTGTTCGGCCCTCCCCAGTGAGGGGCGGGTTTGATGACAGTCACCCGGCTAGGAGGAGTATGGACACAGACCGACTCCTCGAGCTCGTCCCGCACTACCTCGCCATGTTGTTCCTGGTGTTCCTGGTTCTCACGGTCGTTCGGATGGCCGTCGGTGACATCGGGTTCATCGCCGAGTTAGCGGTCGTTACCGTCGTCGTCTTCGCGTATCGTCCTATCGTGATGCGACTCGGTGTGGGACCAAGCGCGTGGGAGTGAGCGGGACAGACAGGCTGCGGCCGATTACTGGCTTTCATCGGACTGGGACGGACGGGCTCCCAGCCGCGTCTCGATGCGCGTGCCACCCGAGCCGCTCTCGGTCAGCCGCATCTCCCAGCCGTGCGACTGGGCGATCTGTCTGACGATCGGCAGGCCGAAGCCAGTGCTGTCCTCCGCGGTCGAATAGCCCCGGTCGAAGACGTCTTCGCGTTCGGGCTCGGGAATCCCGGGCCCGTCGTCCGCGACGTAGAACCCGTTCTCGAGTTCACCGACGGTAATCGTCACGTCCTCGCCCCCGTGCTCGATAGCGTTTCGGATGAGGTTCTCGAAGAACTGCTGGAATCGGCTCTCGTTGGCCTGCACTGTCCGGTCGGTCGCCAGATCGAGCGTCGCGTCTCTCGTGTCGATGGTCCGCCAGCAGGTCTCGACGATGTCGTCTAGCCGGACCGCCTCACGGTCGGTGACCTCACCACCTTCACGGGCCCGCCGGAGGAGGTCGTCGATCAGCTCCTCGCCCCGCTCGATGGCGTCGCCGACGGCATCGAGGTGTTCGCTGTCACACTCCGACCGTGCGAGCTCGAGCTGCCCCGAAGCGACGTGCAGCGGGTTCCGCAGGTCGTGGGACGCGTTGCTGGCGAACTGTTCCAGCCGGCTGTTCTTCTCCTCGAGTTTCGCTTCGTACTCCTTGCGCTCGGTGACGTCCCGCGAGAACCCGATGACGTGGGTCTCGCCGTCGTCTGTCCGGAACGGCGTCAATCGAAGCTCCAGCGTGTCGATACCGTAGGGGACGTTCGGATGGAGTTCGATTCGAACGTCCGCCTGGTCGCCGCTAGCGATCGCTTCGATCGCCGACTCGACGTCTTCCAGTTCACTCTCGGTGAGCGTCCCGAGGTCCCGTTGCACCGAGACGTGTTCGCCGACCCACCCGTCGAACGGGATGCCCGAGACGTCGACCACGCGTTCGTTCACGAACCGCACGTTGCCGGACTCGTCGAACAGATAGATGCCGTCTTCGGTGTTCTCGACCATCGCCTCGTATCGTTCGAGCTCTCGCTGTCGGTCCCGCTCGTCGGTGAGGTCCCTGCTAATCACGACGAAACGGTCCTTCCCCTCGAAGGCGATACGGCTGACGTGGACTCTGACCGGAAGTGTCGACCCGTCTTTCCGCTCGTAGGCGCCCTCGAACTCGCGCTGGGTGCCGACCTCCATCCCCTCCCAGAGTGAGTTCGCCGCCTCCGGGTCGATGCCCTGGTCCAGCTCCCAGACTTTCATCTCCGTCAGTTCCGACTTGTCGTATCCCGTCTTCTCGCAGAGTCGCGGGTTCGGTTCGATGATGTTGCCCGCGTCGTCGTGGATGTTAATCATCACCGGCGAGTTGTCGAACAGCGCTCTGAGGCGAGCAGTCGTTCGCTGCAGCTGTTCCTGCCGTTCCTTTCGGTCGGTGATATCCTGGAACTGCGAGAATATCGCCACGACGTCACCGCTCTCGTCGGTGATGATTCGGTTGTGCCACTCGCAGGTGATTATCTCCCCGTCCTTCCGGACGTTCCTGTCGATGCTGTGGTAGCCGCCTTCGGCCTCTGCCAGCGCCGAGGTCACCTCGTCGACGTTCTGGTGGCTGGAGGTAGTGACGATTTTCTCCCACGTTTCTCCCTTCAGCTCGTCTTCTGTGTACCCCAGAATCTCCTCGCCGGCGGGGTTTAGCCCGACGATCTCGAAGTCCTGGTCGTATTCGAGAACGCCGAGCGGCGACTGTTCGACGAAGAGCTCGAGGCGCTGCTGGCTGGCTTCGAGTTTCGTCTGTGACCGGAACTGGTCGACGGCGTTCCCGATTCGGTTGGCGAGGACGGTGTACTGCTCGCCGCTGGTCCCCTTCTGTAGGTAGTCGGTGACTCCCGCGGAGATGGCCTCGCTAGCGATCTCCTCACTCCCCTTGCCCGTGAACAGAATGAACGGGAGGTCGGGGTAGTCGCTCCGGACCGCCTCGAGGAACTCGATACCGTTCAGGTCCGGCATATCGTAGTCGCTGACGATACAGTCGACGTCGGCGCCGAGTCGCTCTAAGCCCTCGGCCGTACTCGTGGCCGTATCGACGGTGAACCCGGCGTTCTCTCGTTCGAGAAAGGTTGCAGCCAGGTCGAGCAGCTCCGGGTCATCGTCGACGTGAAGGACACGTATCGGCGCTGACGGCATATTCGACCTCTTTTTCTGCTCAAGACTGTAAATAATGACTGGATGGCTATCACGTTTGAGATTTTCCGTCAGTCACGATGCGTGGTTGGTCGACCGGTACCGCCTTGATTCGGGTCGGGTGCAATAGCGCGTCCCGAATTCTGTACCAGCCGCTCGTGAAGTTCTTCGAGCCAGACCACGAGCGCTGCTGCCACCAGTTCGACCATCGAACGACGCCCCGTATCGAATCAGAACCGGCCAAACTGATGGTCAGTTTCCGCAGAATGCTTCGCGTTGGGTAACTCGTTGCCAGTAGAAACGCTATTTTATGTCCAAATAAGAGTTAGTTAGCACTAAATTAGTAATATATCTCAATAGAGGGCGTTTGTATAAGATATATTGGGATATACCGAGAGTTGAGAGTTTTTTGAATACTATTTGCGACTATATACTGGCAATTTAATTTCGTCAATGCCAAATCGGTGTAGGAAATGAAAAACATGGTTAGAAAATGATTGGCCAGAGACAACCTATCCGAGGCATAAACGTGGGGGCGTCGATGGGTGGCTCTACGAGAGGTGCCGGGAAGTTCGGGGACAGTGCGCCGCGTCGACAGCCTACAGTTCGACGCGCTGCCCTGTCTCGGCGGCGTCGTAAATCGCCTCGATGGTCCGCACGTCGGTGAGTCCGTCCTGCCCGTCCGGGTCCGGGTCGGTGCCGGTGAGGACACAACTCGCGAAGTACTCGAACTCCTCGTCGATACCGGACACCTCGCTTCCCTCGAGCGACAGCGTCGAGCCGTCTCTCGTGAGATGGAACGTCCGCTGGGCTTCCGGGAAGAACGCCGGGTCGATTTCGAGTTTCCCCTCTGTGCCGACGAGCACGAACGTGTCGTCCAGGTTCGCGCCGTAGCTCGACGCGACGGCAGCACTCATCCGGCCCGGGAACGAGAGCTGGAAGGAGATGTGCTCCTCGACGCCCGCGTAGCGCTCGTCCGACGTCTTCGTCTCTGCCTGTACCGCGACCGGGTCCTCGTCGATGAGGTATCGCAGCGTGTTGATCGGATAGATGCCGATGTCGACGAGCGCACCACCCCCCGCCAGGTCCGGGTCGAGTCGCCACTGGTCCGCGTCGGCGTCCCGACCCAACAGGGTAATCGAGAAATCGCCGATGGCGTACACAGGCGTTCCGATGACGCCGTCCTGGACCAACTCACGCATCCGACGGATGCCCGGTTCGGCTTGCTGGCGGTAGGCCGTCATCAGCGTCACGTCGGCATCGGCACACGCCTCGACCATCCGCTCCGTACGTTCGGCGGACACCTCCAGTGGTTTCTCACAGAGGACGTCCTTGCCGAGCGCGGCGGCCGCCTCGACGTGTTCGAGGTGGAGGGCGTTCGGGGTCGAGACATACACTGCGTCGTACTCGTCGGCGGCGGTGCCGTCCTGGAAGTCGCTGTAGCCGATGACGTGGTCCGCACCGACCGCTCCGGCGAGGCGGTTCCCCTTCTCCGCGTCCCCGGTGACGAGAACGCTCGCCGTACAGTGCTCACCCTGCTCGATTGCAGGCAGCGCGAACTCCTCTGCGAACCAGCCACAGCCGACCACGGCGAAGCGGACCTGCTCATCCGGTGCCGGTGTCTCCCAGTTCCGCCCGGTGAAGCCTTCGAAGTATGATTCGACGTCCATCGTTCGCTACTCGTTGAGCGACCCTTCCGCCCAGAACGCTTCGCCAGGCTCGGTCTCGAAGACGGCACGGTTGAGTACGTCCATCGACTTCTCGATGCCTTCACGGGTGCTGGTCAGGGAGTCCTCGTGCTCCACCGAGAGGGTCCCGTCGTACCCGGCCATCCGGAGTTCGCTCACGATGTTCTTCCAGTACTGCTCGCCGTGCCCGTAGCCGATGGTCCGGAACAGCCAGGACCGCTCCGGTTCCTTCGTGTACATCTTGGGGTCCTGGACGCCCTTGAGCTTCGAGACCGGTTCGTTGAGCTTCGAGTCCTTCGCGTGGAAGTGATGGATCGCGTCGTGCTCGCCGAGATACCGGATCGTCTCGGGAATGTCGACGCCGTGCCAGAACAGCTGTGACGGGTCGAGGTTCGCCCCGATGTATTCGTTGGTCTCCTCGCGGAGGTCGATGAGCCCCGTAGGCTCGTATATCATCATGTTCGGATGCATCTCGATGCCGATTTTCACGTCGTGCTCGGCGGCGAGGTCACCGATTTCCTGCCAGTAGGGAACGGTCTTTTCCTCCCACTGCCACCGCCAGGCTTCGTTGTGCTCGGAGGGCCACGGCGCGGTGATCCAGTTCGGCACGTTGTCGTCGGGACCGCCGGCCGGCAGGCCCGAGAAGGCACAGACGACGTCGACGTCGAGCTGGTCCGCGAGTCGAATCGACTCGCGGAGGTCCGTGTCTGACTGTTCGGCCTTCTCCTCGTCGGGGTGGAGCGGATTGTCGTGTGTCGAGAGGGCACTGATGTGAAAGCCGTAGTCGTCGAGCGTCTGATGCAGTTCGGCCTGTTTGTCGGGGTTGTCCAGATACTCGTCGCGGGGCAGGAAGTCCTGCCCGAGGACGCCACCGGAGCCGAGTTCCACGGCCTCTGCTCCCAGGCCGTCCAGGTATTCGAGTACCTCTTCTAGCGTCTGGTCCCCGAAGGGAACCACGTTACAGCCAATCTCCATAAGTACGTGTGAAACATCTCAACAGGGTATTATAATCATTTCCCCGTTACGTTGACATTCCTATAGGTATCCACCGAGCGGGCTCGGTGGGACCGATAGAAGGATGGCTGCGCCTCCCGTTTCGGTTGCCGATGGTGGGTGGCCGCAGGACTCGAGACATCGTCGGCTCTCACGGGCGAGCGGAGCGCCTCCCGGTGAGCGAACGAGTCCGGATGTCAGCTGTCAGACCGCATCTGCGTCCTGCATGTACGCGTCCATTTTCTCTGCGAGCGCCAGCGCGAACGCCTCGTCGTTGACGTTCGCGTCCATCTCGATCAGTTCGACGCCCTCGTCGACCGTGTCTCTGAGCGCGTCGAACAGGGCGGCGTCGGCCTCGGAGTCGAAGAAGTCCTCGCCCTCGACGTCGAGCATCGAGACGCCACCCAGCGGCAGATAAAGGGCAGTCGGCCCGGTCGCCGCGTTGAGTTTTTCGGCGATGATCGTGCCGATGGCCTCGTTTTCCGCGGGCGTGGTCCGCATGAGTGTCACCTGCGGATTGTGGACGTGGAAGGTTCGCCCCTCGAACTCCTCGGGCACCGAGTCTCGCGGCCCGAAGTTGACCATGTCGAGCGCGCCAGTCGAGACGACCTGGGGGACACCCGTCTCGGCCGCGGCGTCGAGGCGGTCCGGGCCCGCAGCGAGGACGCCACCGACGTGCTCGTCGGCCCACTCCGTCGTCGTGACGTCGAGGACACCGTCGATGATCCCTTCACGTATCAGGTTCTCCATTGCCTGCCCACCGGTGCCCGTCGCGTGGAAGACGATGGTCTCGTACCCGCGCTCCTCGAGCCACTCGCGGGCTGTTTGCACGCAGGGCGTGGTGACGCCGAACATCGTGATGCCGATGGTCGGACGGTCCTCGACCGCGACGTCGGCCTCGTTGGCGACCATCCCCACCATCGCGAGCGCCCCGTTGGCGATAACGGTGCGAGAGAGCTGGTTCAGTCCCTCGATGTCCGCGACGGAGTACAGCATCGCGACGTCCCGGGAGCCGACGTAGGGCTCGGTGTCCCCGGACGCCATCGTCGAGATCATCAGTTTGGGAACGCCGACGGGTAGCGCGCGCATCGCGGACGTGGCGATAGAGGTGTTCCCAGAGCCGCCGAGTCCGAGCAGGCCATCGAGGACTCCATCCTCGTAGAGGCGCTGAACCACCGCGGCGGCGCCCTCGCCCATGACGGTCATCGCTTCACCGCGATCGCCCGACCCCCGAAGCGCTTCGAGAGTACTCCCGGCAGTTTCGGCTACTGCCGCCGCCGTCGTGTCCGGTTCGATTTCGGGGTCGCCCATCACGCCGACGTCTATCAGGTGGACGTCCACACCCTGAGCCTCGATCACGTCCCGGGCGAATCCGATCTCCTCGCCTTTCGTGTCGAGCGTACCGATGATACCGACGCTCATCGGCCCGTCACCCGTCTGGCAGTCGACGTCATCCCATATCGATCTCCTTGAACTCGCGTGCCTGGTTCTCGATTGCTTCCTCGGTGGGGAGCCGTTCGATGCTGGACGCGCCGAAGAAACCTACGACGCCCTCCGTGTGTTCGAGGACGTACGCAGCGTCGTCGGGCCATGCGATGGGACCGCCGTGGCAGATGACCAGCACGTCCTCGTTTACCTCCTTTACCGCGTCGTGGTGGGCCTGCACGCGCTCGGCTGCCGCTTCCAGGTCGAGGGCGGTTTCCGCGCCGATGTCACCGGACGTCGTCAACCCCATGTGAGAGACGACGACGTCTGCCCCGGCCTCGGTCATCGCGCGGGCCTGGTCTTCGGTGAACACGTACGGGCAGGTCAACATCCCCTGGTCGCTGGCCTCGCGAATCATTTCGACCTCCTCGTCGTAGCCCATTCCGGTCTCCTCCAGGTTCTTCCGGTAACTGCTGTCCTCGTCGATCAGCCCGACCGTAGGGAAGTTCTGCACGCCGGAAAAGCCCCGGCGTCGGAGGTCCTCGATGAACACCGGCATCTCGCGGAAGGGGTCGGTCCCGTTGACGCCAGCGAGCACGGGCGTGTCCTCGACGACAGGGAGCACCTCGTTGCCCATCTCGACGACGATCTCGTTAGCGTCGCCGTAGGGCAACAGACCCGCGAGGGACCCGCGGCCGTTCATCCGGTAGCGCCCCGAGTTGTAGATGATGAGCAGGTCGACCCCACCCCGTTCGGCGAACTTCGCCGAGATACCGGTCCCCGCGCCCGCGCCGATGATCGGGTCACCGCTGTCGACAGTCGATTGTAGTCGCTCGAGGGACTCTCGCCGTTGGAACTTCATTGTCGTTACCATCATCGCCTGAACGATGCTTGAAGATTGGGGTGCTCGCACCCTCGAAGGGCCCCCTCTCTTGCACTCGCGCCGCGTCACGTCAGCGGACGGTCTCTGACCAACGCCGGTCCAACGACTCGTTCACAGAGACGGTCAGTCCGGTGTTTCACCCGGCGGGACGACTGTTGAGTCCTGGCTGTGGCGGATTTCGGCTTCCGGTCCGGGTGGGCCGTACATTGCCAGAAAGCGGAGCGGCTCCCAGGACGTATTCGTTGTACTGTGTTCGACCCCGGCCGGGATGTAGACCATCTCTCCCGCGGACACCGTTCGTTCCTCCTCGTCGATCATCTGGATGCCCTCGCCGTTGAGGAAGAAGAGGACTTCCTCGCTGTCGGGATGCGTGTGCCGCTCGTGGCCCTCGCCGGGTTCGAGGACGACCAGCCCAGCGCTGAACGTCTCCGCGCCCGTGGTTTCCGGCGTGCTGAGCCACTTGAGGGTGCCCCAGTCCAGGGTGAGTGTCTCGATCGACTCTGGCGAGATGAACCGTTGACTGTCGGTCATGATGGATAGAGTATCGCCACAAATTTTCATAAGTGTTTGGGGCACGACCGACGACGGTGCGCACCGAGCGGGGTCGCGGGATGTGCCCCCGCCACATTCAGTGACGGTATAGAGGGGGGGGTCGAGAGGGCGTGAAAACCCTGAAACCGTGGGTGTCTGGACGATAGCACCGAGAACGAATCGGTCGGCTACCCGGACATATTCTCTATCATTGAACAGTCTGAAGAGTTACTCGTAGGCGCCTTGTGGTGACCACCCTGCGAGCGTTCCGGTCCGAATCCGGTCACAGGGAGCGGATCGGCCGGCTATCCGGACACATTCTCTATGATTGAATAGTTTGAAGAGCCAACAGTACAATGGGCCTGTATGGACCAGGACGCGAGACATCCGGTCAAAACACTCGAAAAGACCGTGACCATCGTAGAGACGCTGCAGGAGATGGGGGCGGCTCCGCTGCGCGAGATCGCGTCGGAGCTGGATATGAACAAGAGCACCGTCCACAACCACCTCAGTACGCTCCGCGAGCACGGGTACGTGGTGAAAGACGAGGACAACTACGAATTGAGCCTGCAGTTTCTCACGATCGGTGGCGTCCTCAGGGACGACATCGAGTTACTCGAGGCGGCCCGGTCGAAGGTCGACGATTTGGCCGCGGAGACCGGAGAACTCGTCACGCTCGCGACGGTCGAACGCGGTATCGGTGTCGTCCTCTATCGCGCTCCGGGTGAGGACGCAGTCGACCTCGACAACCACATCGGGGCCCAGGAACCCCTGCACAACTCCGCGCTCGGAAAGGCGATTCTCGCTCACATGCCGACCGAGCGCGTCGAGGAGATAATCGCGGAGCGGGGGCTCCCAGGCGAGACACCGAACACGATAACCGATCCAGAGACGCTGAAGGCGGAACTCGAGACCATCGCCGACCGGGGCTGGGCGTACGACGACGAGGAGCGCTGGCGTGGCCTCCGATGTGTCGGCGCACCCATCTGCACCGACGACGGCGACGTGAAGGGCGCGGTGAGTATCTCGGTCCCCCGCAGTCGGATGGCGACTGAAGAGGACCGCATGGCGTACGGCGACGCGGTCAAGAACACGGCCAACCTCATAGAGCTCAACTTCATCTATTCGTAAGCGACGTGTGGCTGCCGGCCAGTTCGCGGTTGTGACGCTGTCACCCCAACGGTACCACATGCCTGGATAGCGTGACTCGTTGTGCGTGGTTTTCGACCGTCAGCACCCCGGACAGTTCGTCCACACTATCTGCACCTCTCGGAGCTGTCCGCACGGTTGTGATTCGAGCGTAGCTATCGCCCTGTGTCGAAGCGCGTGCCGACATCGGCGACTGTTGTCGCGTTCAGCCAGCGGGGCCGGCATCCGTAGCGGTCGACCGTTCCGACAGCGGTGATACCGGGCGCGATAGGTCGTCAGGTCGGCATTCGATACCACTCCCGACCTGTCCGTGCTCCCCCGACCCGAGCTGCCCGGCGCCAGCACTGTGCTCTCTCCGGGACTACCGGCGACTCAGGCGAAGTACCGTTTGAGTGCGGCCAGCCCGTCCTCGGCGAGTGTGTCCTGGCTCTCTGCGAGTGGGCGCCAGATCGCAGCAGCCCGCGCGATGCTCTCGACCTCCGGCGTGAACGACTCGATCACTGCCTGGTCGTCGTACCCCACGTCGTCGAGCGCCTCGACCACAGACGGCCAGTCGATGGTATCGTTCCCGGGCGCACCACGGTTGTTGCCACAGGCGTGGAAGTGAGCGAGTCTGTCGCCCGTGGCCCGGATCGCATCGGCCAGGGAGGTCTCCTCGATGTTCATATGGAAGGTGTCGAGCAGGATCTGACAGTGGGGATGATCGACTCGGTCGACCACCTCGATCGTCTGTTCGGCGGTGTTGAGGAAGCTCGTCTCGAACCGGTTGAGGGGTTCGACGCAGATGGTCACGCCGCGCTCGCCCGCGTAGTCCGCGAGGTCGGCGAGTTGCGTCGCGACGTCTTCGACGGCCTGTTCGCGCTCGTCGTCGCTCATCCGCCAGGTACGCCCGACGGCCGAGTACGCGGGTCCGACCACGCGGTCCGACCCGATTGCGGCGGCGGCATCCACGCTCTGGCGGATGTACTCCCGGCCGTTCTCGCGGACCACGTCGTCGTCGTGTAGCAGGTCACGCTCCTCGGACATCGCTAGGACCACGCTACTGTCGAGGTCATGTCGGTCGAGGCGGTCCCGCGTTTGTTCGTAGTCGAACCCACCCGGTTCTTCGAGCGGGAACTCCACGACGTCGAAGCCCATCCGAGCGGCCTGTGGAACCCGCTCGGCAATGCGGTCGTCTGTTATCGGTGCTCCCCAGACCCAGAGGTTGATTCCGAACTGCATCATCATAGCCGTTCGCGGACGTCCATGTTAAAGCCTCGCGTGGCCGGTACCGTCGGACGACCCGTGGCTACCCGAACCTGGCGAGTGCGGAGACTTCGAGGTCGGGGACGTGCACCCGAACCCCGACCGGCCGACAGGGAGCCAAGCGACTTACTCGGGCACCCAGTCGACGTCGGCTTCCTTTCGCAGCAGGCCGTCCTGGAGCATGGTCACGGCCTTTTCGAGGCCCTCGGTGGGCTCTGCGAGGCCGTCCTCCCACTCGATGCTGAGCACGTCGTCGTAACCGACCAGTCGGAGCGTGCTGATGATGTCGCGCCAG
Organism: Haloarcula ordinaria; assembly: GCF_029338275.1. Taxonomy (NCBI): domain Archaea; kingdom Methanobacteriati; phylum Methanobacteriota; class Halobacteria; order Halobacteriales; family Haloarculaceae; genus Haloarcula; species Haloarcula ordinaria. The sequence goes on from NZ_CP119789.1 coordinate 2,603,720, forward strand.
GCGTCCTCGTCGTGGCCGTAGCCCACCGAGCGGAACATCCAGGCGCGTTCCTCCTCGCGGTCGAAGTCCTTGTTGTCGAGGACACCCTCGATCTCGGCGTTCGAGTCGTACACGCGGACGTCCTTGGCGTGCACGTAGTGGATGGCGTCGTGGTCCGCGAGGTAGCGAATCGCCTTCGGGATGTCGATGCCCTGCCACCAGAGGTGGGATGGGTCGAGGTTCGCGCCGACGCGCTCGTGGGTGCGCTCGCGCAGTTTCACCATCCCCACCGGGTCGTACACCATCATGTTCGGGTGCATCTCGATGGCGATGTCGACGCCGTGGTCGTCGGCGAAGGCCCCGAGGTCGCTCCAGTACTCGGTCGCGACCTCCCACTGGTAGTCACGCGCCTCCGCGTGTTCCTGTGGCCACGGGAAGGTGACCCAGTTCGGCGTCGAATCGTCCGGCGAGCCTGCGGGCAGACCCGAGAACGTGATGATGCGGTCGACGTCGAGCTGGGACGCCAGCCTGATCGTCTCACGGGTTTCCTCGTCGACTCTCCGCTGTCGCTCCTCGTCGGGATGGAGGGGGTTGTCGTGGACCGCGAGTCCACAGATTTCGAGGTCGTGTTCGTCGAGTTCGGCCTGGAGTGCGGCCTGTGCATCGTCGTCGTCGAGCAAGTGGCCCCGATCGATGTGGTCGGAGCCGATCAAGCCACCAGCACCCAGTTCGACGGCGTCGACGCCGAGTGTTTCGAGGAAGTCGAACGCGTCCGAACGGTCCATGTGCCCGAGCGGTTGGGCCGTGAGTACGCCTAGTTGCATACAGACGACGATTGGATTGAATATGCAAAATAGCTATCCCCCGCCACCCGCCTACCCGTCCGATCGACCCGGCCTGGCAGCAGACTCGCGGGCAGAGAGGGGCCCCATCGTCAGTCTCTGACGGGGTAACATTAATGCGGCTGGTAGTTCCTGCTTCGACTATGCGTGTGAAACACCGCATTCGAGTAGCGTCGTCGGCCGGCAACTACGGTACCGAGCGAGGTGGGCCCTCGTGACTCTGTCCGTCGGTATGCTGGGGTATCGGTTCATGGGCAAGGCCCATTCGAACGCCATGGCCAGGCTCCCGATGTTCTTCCCGGATGCGCCGGCGGTCGAGCGGGACGTCCTCATCGGCCGCGACGAGACGGCGCTGGAGGACGCCGCCGACCAGCTGGGTTTCAGCAGAACGTCCACGGACTGGCGGGACGTCGTCGACGAGGTCGACGTCTTCTACAACCTGGGACCGAACAACGTCCACGCCGACCCCTCGATCGCCGCACTGGAGGCGGGCGTCCCGGTCCTCTCGGAGAAACCCCTGGCAGCCACGCTCAAGGACGCAGAGCGGATGGCCGACGCCGCCGAGAACGCCGACGTCCCGTCGGCGGTCGCGTTCAACTACCGGTACGTTCCTGCCATCCGGTACGCCCGGCAGCTCATCGCGGACGGCGTCTTGGGCGATATCCATCACGTGCGAGCGAATTACCTGCAGGATTGGCTCGTCGATCCGCAGGCGCCGTGGTCGTGGCGCAACAGTGCGGAGGTAGCCGGGAGCGGGGCACTCGGCGACCTTGGTGCCCACTCGATCGACCTGGCACAGTTCCTCCTCGGGGAGGACATCGCCCGCGTGAGTGGCCACCTTCGGACCTTCGTCGACGAACGGCCGGTACCCGGCGCGGACGGTGGTGGACTGGACGCCGCTGGCTCTGACGCGGTCGAAACCCGTGAGGTGACCGTGGACGACGCCTACTCAGCGCAGGCGGCCTTCGAAGGCGGTGCGATGGGAACCTTCGAGGCCACGCGGTTCGCGAACGGGCAGAAGAACGCGCACACGATTGCTATCAACGGATCCGAGGGGAGCATCAGGTTCGACCTGGAACGACTCAACGAGCTCGAGGTCCTCCGTGGTGAGAACCGCGGGTACGAGACGGTGCTGGTGACCGACCCCGACGACCCCTATATCGACCACTGGTGGCCGCCGGGCCACGTCATCGGCTGGGAACACACCTTCATCCACGAGGATTACGAGTTCCTCAGCGCGGTCGCGGATGGCGAGGAATACGCGCCGAGCTTCCAGGACGGACTCTCGGTCCAGCGGGTCCTGGACGCGATCGAACGGAGCGACGAGACTGGCCGCTGGGTCGACGTCTGAGAACCCTCGGCTCACTGTTTTCTCGTGCCGGTAAGTACACGGTGATATCCAGGGCTCGACACCACGACTTTGCGACTCCGCTCCCCACCGATGGGAGGGGGCGCTACAGACCCGCGTCACTCGAATGCGATCGTCGGAAACAGAGACGAATTCCGGGCGAAATTACGGGACCACGCTCTGTTCCCCGCCATCACCGCGACGAGAAACGTCATACTTAATTTATAATAATTTATTTATGCTAGGCCGTACACTTTCCGAACCGGTATGGAACCAGACGATGTTATCGAGGACGGGAGATTCGAGATCGAACTTGGCAAGGACGTGTCACGTCGGAAGGTGATGGCACAACTCGGTGCGCTGGGTGCCGCCACCGGACTGGCAGGTTGTAACGCCTTGCTTGGCGACCAGGAAGACGGCGGTGACGGTGGTGACGGGAGCGATGGGGGCGGGGATGGCGGTTCCAACGGGGATGGAAATGCCAGTCCGCCTGCCGACTTCGAATTCTCCCGGCATCCTGCCGTCGCACCGCCGGAGTGGGACGGGTCCAAGACGGAGAGTGGCGCTGGCGACGCCGAGCGAACTGCCCCCTTCGTCATCCAGAGCATCGACAACGCGTTCTTCGTGCCGCTGATCTGTGGGTACCAGGACGCGCTCAACCAGTTCGGCTGGAACGGGTCGGTCACCGGTCCCTCGGGTGCCACCGCGGGCGACCCCTCGGCACAGATTCAGATCCTGAACACGCAGGTCGACAACCTCGATCCAGGTGACGTGCTCGTCACGACGGTCCTGGACACGACAGCGTACAACGACGTACTCCAGCGAGCACTCGATAACGACATCGTCGTCATCAACGGACACACGACCCCCGCGACGAATCCGCCGGAGGGTGCGCCGTGGAACTACGAGACGATGCAAGAGGAGTTCAGTTACCGGGACCAGGCGATGATTATCCCCCACGTCGGGATTCGCGACGCCCGTGGTGGTGCCGCGATGGCGGCGGAGGCGTACGAACGCCTCCAACAGACGTTCCCAGACAAGGACGAACTCACTGTCCTCATCACGAACGAACTTCCGGACAACCCGGCCGTCACCCGTCGGGTGAACGCGAACGCTGAGAGCACGGGGACCGCCCAGCGATACTTCGAGGCACAGAGTAACCCGTCGGTCAGCCTCTACAACGACCAGATCATCAATCCGCCGGCGAACATCGCCGAGGCACAGACCGAGATCACGAACACGATCTCGGGCCAAGACGTCGACGGCGTCATCTGCTCGGCATTCTGGGGTGCAGTCGGTGCGGGCCAGGCACTCGACGCCGGCGAAATCGAGGGGCCGATGGTTATCTGTGGATTCGACCTCGTCAGACCGTTGCTCAACGGGATCAACGACGGCTTCATCGACTTCACAGTCGGGCAGGACCCGTACAGTCAGGGCTTCATGAACGTGCCCCTGGCGTGGATGTACGTCAACCGTGGAATCGAGATGAAAGACATAGAGTGGGGCGTCTCCGTCTGGGACGAGGAGAACGTGCCCTTTGCCCTCGAACGCCGCTCGTGGGCCGACCTGCAAAGCTGGCAGAACCAGAACTACGACCTGGGATAACACACCCTGCAGCGGTGGATTTATATCTCCGCGATTTGCTTACTAGCCATGGCAGACGCTGATTCAGACTCAGTCGAACCTGCAGTCGAATCGGATACGGGTGTCGGCGACGGCGGGCAGGTAACGCTCCAGACGAAAGACCTCACGAAGTACTTCGGCGCTATCGAGGCAGTCAAAGACGTCAGTCTAGAGCTTCACCAAGACGAGATCCTGGCCATTGCCGGGGACAACGGCGCCGGGAAGTCGACCTTGATCAAGATGTTGTCCGGTGTCCTCCAGCCAACCCGTGGTGACATCTTTCTCCGATTACGAGGTGAGCTGCGCAAGCAGTATTTTTCCTCGTCGAAGGACGCGATGGACGCTGGCATCGCGACGGTGTACCAAGAACAACATCTGACGCCAAATGCGGCGAGTTTCGCGAATATCTTCCTCGGAATGGAACCGCTGAAGGACGGCCCCCGTGGGTGGCTGCTTCGGCAACTCGACCGCAAGTACATGATCAATGAGAGCCGGGACCTGCTGAACGAGATCGGGTTCGACTTCGATCCGCGCTCGCCCGTCAACGAACTCTCTGGCGGGCAGAAACAGGCGGTTGCGGTCGCCCGTGCACTCATCCGAGACCCGCCGATTATCATCCTCGACGAGCCGACGTCCGAAGTTTCGACCACCGGGACCGACAAGATCATCGACCTCGTCCGTGGTATCCCAGACGGTGAGAAGTCGGTCATCCTCATCTCGCACAAGATCGACGTCGTCGTCGACGTCGCCGATAGGATCGCCGTTATGCGGGACGGTGAGATCGTGGATGTCCTCGACACCAACCGAGACGACATCGAGCGGATGGACATCGTCGAGCGGATGCACCGCGAACGCGAGCGGTAGACGCCCAGTCACTCTGTGGGGACTCCTCGTCACACCAGTCGCGACCTGGATCGTCTCTTACCTCATCAAAAATTATAAACCGCTCCTCTGTAGTTATCTCTGTAGGTGTTATAGTACGTGGCAACAGAGTCACAGACAGTCTGGTCGCGTGTGGGGTCTTCCCTTGAATCGCTATTCGATCGGCGTGAAGGCAGTGTGTTGTTCGGCCTGATCGTCATCTTCCTACTGGGAGCGTTTCTTAGCCCCTCACGCTTTCTCACGCTGAACAATCTGGCGGGTGTGCTTCGACAGGCAGCGACGACTGCGTTCATCGGCTTCGGCGTTGCCTTGCTGATGATTACGGCCGAGTTCGACCTTTCAGTAGGGTCGATGTACGGTCTTTCGGCAGCGTTTACGGCACTCATCATCGGTAGCAGCGAACTGGGTCTCGATCCCCTGTTCGCGGTCGTGCTCATCCTTGTCTTTGCCGCTATCTTCGGAATCACACAGGGGCTGATCGTCGTGAAGATGGGGCTGCCGTCGCTGATCGTCACTATCGGGACCCTGACGCTGGTCCGGGGTATCCAACGGATCTTCCTCGGCGGCACCACGGTTGCTGCGGCGTCCGAAGACATCGGCATCCTCTGGTGGATCGGTGGCAACATCCAGATACCGACGATATCGTACCAGATACCGGGCATTCACGACGACGTGAACACGTTCTCACAGTTCCCGATACAGATCCTCTGGATCTTCATCCTGCTCGGCGTGTTCCACTACATCCTCAACTACACGCGATTCGGCGCCCACGTGCGTGCGACGGGTGACAACGTACAGTCGGTCGACACGACCGGTATCGACCCACAGATGATCAAACTCGGCGCCTTCGCGCTGTGTTCGATGATGGCCGCGTTCGCCGGAATGTCCTATCTCGCACGCTTCGGCTCAGTGTCGTCGGGTACTGGCAACGGGCTCGCACTGATTGTTATCGCAGCCGTCGTCCTCGGTGGGACAAAACTCACGGGTGGCGAAGGATCGATGGTTGGGGTCGTGCTCGGTGCCGTCGTCCTCGCCATCGCGAACAACATCCTGACGCTAATCGGTCTTAACATCAGTGGCTGGAACGGCGTTATCCAGGGTGGATTCATCATCGCGGCCATCGGCCTTGACGTGATCTTCAAAGGATTCAGCTACGATCTCCTCAAGCGATGGTACTTCGACCCCATCTCGGAGTTGGTTCGATCCCCCCACCACTTCTTCGACGAGGTCTCCGAACAGATGACGACCAGCGAGATGTTCGGCTTCCTCGCTGTGACGATCGGCGTTACCGGAGTCCTGACCAACCTCCTCGCGTTCGTGTTCAGCCTCGCCGGCGGCGGCGGAGAGTTCAGACTGTTACTCGAGGGTGGGTGGCCGGAGACGATGGCTCAGGTGTACCTCTTCCTGGCAGCCATGGCGTTTGTCGGATTCTTCGCTCTCTCGGCAGCGAACAAGTTCTTCGACGGCACCGGAGACTCGGTGAGCACCCTGCTCACGATAACGTACGGTCTCATGGCTGCCCCACTGTTCGCCATCCCGTTTGTCACGCTGGGCTACGACATTGCCATCGTCGGCACGTCCCTGCTCACCGCGCTCCTCCTGGCGATTCCGGCGGTAGTGGTAATCTCGCGCACCGTGTATGCCGGCATCACGACCACCCACGGGTTGCCAAGCAGAAAGGCCCTCGGTAGCCTCGTCATCATGCACCTGCTCTGGCTCTCGGCAATGGTGTTCGTGGGAATCGGGCTGACGTCCGAGACGATGATTCCGATCTGACCCCCACAGAGCCACACCGTTTTTCACTCCGTTTCTAAACGACATCACGCGCCGCTCGACCTCTGACTGAGTCCACGTCCCGGACCGTACTGAGATCCCACGCGACACCCTGCTGGGCCCTGTCGAGTTCGCTAGATATTCTCCAATGCGAAATGGCGCGTGGAGCGCGGCCCTGGCCTGCAGTGTCGATGTCCACGAGACGTCCCGCGTGAAACCGGCAGTGACCGGTCTATGAGATGGTTTACCAAACAGGAACCTCGGTGATGGCGGAACAGTGCTGTGAGTTCACAGTCGAATCGAGTATGTAGCATTCCGTATTAGAGAACGAACAGGTATTGGCCTCTCTATATCACCAGGCTATCAGCCAGAATCTAATGACACGAGTGTCCCGGAAGGGGGGCGCGACATCTAAATCACAGGTGTACGCTCGTTATATTAGGGCCAGACCACACGTTCGTCGCGTAACTTCTCCAGGGCCCGTCCACAGCGGCCCACGTGACGGAGTGTCAAGAGTAGGGAGATGGGTACCGACTCGATAGCGTTCACGAAGACGGTCTCCTAGCACAGATAAGCAGCGAGATGTAGTATCAGACCGACAGGTGCTCGATACGCGTTCTTTGCCCAACCGAAGATAACGCCCCGAGTCTTTTCTAACGGGATCATCGTGCTCGACGTGTCGCTCCGCTTCGTTCTTCGATACTGAACAATATTTCTGCGGCAACAGGCTTGGAAACTTATACGTGACGAGTCGAACGACCGCGCCACTACAGCGATTGGTCGTCGTGACAACTCTCACTACTGAATCAGTAGAAGCGCCGAAACCGCCCAGGAACAACCTCTCTCTCTCCCTGAATATGCAGGCCAGTCCACGTTTTGTCCGTGCCGGGAAACGGATCGAGCCTTCGACTCACGAGAATCGAGCAAAGGTAGAGCCTGTTCAGTACTACCGAACCGGTTCGAGAGATGAAGACGACTCGGATGTGGGTTTGACCTCTTCCCCGTGGGCGAAGTACACTGGTCCAGCAGGGCTCTTGGACTGGCAGGGTATTTCAGGCTCGAGATAGACGACGCATAAGATAGTAACAATAGTCACCCATTATGCCCTCATAATTAGCCAAAATAGTTTCAAATTTAGAATTATATTCTCTAATATCTGATTTAGAATCCAAATTTCCCACTTTTCACTGCTCTATGACTTTATCCACCTCAATGTTAAGTATATAACTCAGTATAATATCAAAAGGCACAGTTGATACTAGATTTCAACGTATTTTTCCAATATAAATTGTCGAATGTCAAGAGACCAGTCTCGGTATCCCAGTATCTAACCATCGATTAATCGGTTACGAACACCGCCGATACCGCGAGTGTGGAACTCGAAGACATTGGCGCTGGTTCTGATACGTCGCAAGACGGCGTCGGTTCCTGGCGCACGGCACTCGTATCAGGCCTGGGTCGAAAGGGTCGTGATTACGACCGCGTTGACCCTCACCGTGTCTCCGGCGTTCACGTAGCGGACTGGACTCGGCCGACGACTGCACGAAAGCAATCCTCCGCCTTATAGAGCTGCGGGAGAACTCCGATGCTGTATGCTGGTCAAGACCCAAAACTCGGTACGGGCGCTGAGGGCGCTCGTTCGACTGTCGAACGAATCGTCCTTTCGGGCGTGAGGCGACCGAATTCGAGGGGTTTGAATACGCCCCCATATATCAGAATTATTACTATATCTTGGCGCATACCGAAGATCCAGTGCGTATCTCGCATTATGAATTTCTGCAGATCGGTGAAGGGAACCAGGCGATGGAAACACGAGTGGTGCATCTGTAAAAGCCGCTTTCACTATGGAACCACATCGGGAAGCCGTCTGCTGAATCTGACGCCGATGGCAAGGCCAACGGCAGCCCCGACGACGGTCCACAGGAGCAAACCGCCCATAGCAAAGCCGATACCGAATCCCGTGCCGATACCGGCCGCCGCTAGCATAGCGATGGGTTGTTGTCGCTGTTGCCACCGTTCGAACTCCGAACTCTCGGCGTCGGGATCGGCTCGCCGTGCGCTCAGCCACGTCAGCCCGATGAGCAATACTGGATCAGTCACGTTGCTCACGTTCTGAATAGTGTTACCCGGTGCGAGGTTCCCAGTCGCAGCGATGTCAAGGAGATGGACCGTGGTTGCGCCGAATCCGATTATTGCTACCGCGATAATGGTGGCTATGCGAAAGCCACCACGTCGGCCCACGGCGAGGAAGCCCAATACACCAAGGGCCAGGTTGGCGAAGCCCATCTCCAGCTGGAATGGGCTGCCAGCCGGCCATCCAACCGACTCGGCCACGAGGTCAGACAGGAATAGGTGTCCGAAGGCACCGCTGATACCGTTTGCCCCGACGCTGATTGCCAACAGGTAGATGACGAAGAGCTCGATACGCCGGGAGAACGTCCGTGACTGTGGGCCAACGAGTAGATGGGCGACAGCGAATATAAGCGGCAGGACCGTATACGCGAAGATTCGAATCAAGAATACATCTTCCATCATGGAGGCTCGGGTGATTACTCGTGAAAGATTAAGGATGCACTTGCTCTTGAACCCGTCTGCTGGACGAACGCAACCGAACCACTTCCTTCGAATCGGTCATACCCATTTCAATCGGCCAACAATCTACTTCTCTTGAAAGATGTGAGAACCGAGATAATGACATCGTGGGGGCTGTTCACAACCCGACAATGCTACTTGCAACTCTTGGCCCCGCCAAGACCACGATACTGGACTACTCGCTATCACCCCGATGGCGATCAAGATCATCAGGACCGGGACCACAACCAACTCGCTAGACCAGTTACTCCCCAGGGCAGCCGAGATTGTACTGGTTCGTTCGCGCCTCGGAGGGTACATCGATTGAGACTGATTCGCCATAGTCGCTGAAGGTGGTCTCCATAGTCGCCGTTGCGGAATTGTCCCTGTTCGACACGGTGAAGCGAAGTTCCGTTCTGAGGAGGCGCTTAGTGTCGGCATCGATCCAGGCTCGCAGTTCGACGCCGTCGATACGCGGACCGCCGAACAGCGGTCGTGACTGGTCGTCTTGATACTCGGTGAGCGCATCGGAGCTCGGTTCGCCGGTGAGGACCACAGCCCGGTCGCCATCGACGGTTTCGGTGCCGTTCCAGTACAGCGATCCCGACTCAAGCAAAGAGAGTTGGCGGACCGCCGGAGTTCGGTTCACCCACTGGACGGTATCGTCGGATTCCTCGACTGCCCAGCCGTCCCACGGTGGTGCACACTCCCGGTAGACGGTTCGATTCACCACGAACGTACGTCGTGACTCGCTATCTCTGATGGCTTCCTGGCGCAACGTACGTGCGGCGACATCGACAGTGCCGGTGAGTGCAATATCGACCCGCTCGGTGCGGCCGTCGGCAGCGCTTGTGACAGTCATGTGTGATTCGAAGCGGTAGGTATCGGTTGCCGAGTGGGTACTCGTCGCATTTTCGAGTGCCTCGACGGCGCGGTCTTCGCGTGTGTAGTCGGGGCCGAACAGCGAACACCCACTCGTCAGGACACAGACGACCAGCAGGGCGTGGAGGGCGAAGCGGGCCATCGTTGGTCGATTATACCGCACCAGTACTTATCTTCCCCGGCGCGACCGACGAGACCAAGTGACAATAGAGGGCGTTTTGATATCCTCAATCGGAGATATATTTCAGTAGTCCTGTTGAACACACAGCGCACGGGTGTGGTGCGAACGCTTTTCTGTAAGTGGGATATCACTCCAACAAATGGCGGACCGGTCCACTGAGCGAGTGCTCGCCGGTCTCGAACTCACTCGCGGGCTGACGATTCAGATGCTGGCAATCGGTACGTTGGGGATGCTCGTCGGTTGGACACTATTCAGTGGGCTCTACCAGGTTACGACTGGGAATGTCGTGACGTTCCAGTTTGTACCGGAGTCGGTCGGGTGGGTTGCGACCCCACTGAACATCCTCGTCCTCGTGTTTCTCGGGACGGCGATTCTCGTTCCCCACGAGTGGCTCCACGGGCTCGCAATCAGACACTATGGTGGCGAGCCACGCTACGGTGTCGGCGTCGCTCACTTCGTGCTCCCGTACGCATACGCGACAACCGACCACGAGTTCACGCGCAACCAGTTCATCGTGGTCCTCTTGACGCCACTCGTCGTGATGACGCTCGTCGGCGTCCCCTTGATGATCCTGCTTGAGTGGGGATGGTTGGTCATTCCACTGACGTTGAACGCCGCTGGGGCAGTCGCAGACATCTGGATGACACTGATGGTGGTGAGCTATCCAGCACACGTTCGAATCGTTGATCACGAAAGCGGCGTCCGAATCGTCGGGCAGGACAGCGATAGACCGCGTTCGCTGTCGATAACGTCGCTCGTCTGGGACGCGCTCTCCGGAGCAGCGGTGGCGTTGTTCCTCGTGGGGATACTACTGGCACTTGTTGGTCCGATACTCCTCTCGGCGCTCGGCGTCGAGTCGATAACCGTCGGGACGCCGGGGACGCTCACGTACCTCTTCGCGTTCGTCAACACCGCAGAGGAGATCTCGATCAGCGTCGGTCCGGGCGTCCTGAGCGTGGGTGGTCTGCTCGGCTTGGTGTACGCGTTCGTGCGGAGCTATCGCCGAGGCAAGCGAGTCCCCACAGATATCGCGTAAGTCACTCCGCTTACGATACCGAATACAATGAAAGAGGGGGAGGAGGGTGCTTCAACCACGGTACGCATCGGTCTCAATCGTATCTCGATGTCTGGCAGGCCGAGTACTGAATACCGTCGTTCGCGTAGTACTCACACATGGACCCATTATTCCGTGAAGTACAGCGGTTTCGCCAGCCGTGGATCTGGACACTCCTCGGAGGGATCGCGCTGCTCATGCTCGTGTTGGGGCCCATTTCGTGGGGCGGACTCGTCATCGTCGGTGCGGTCGCTGGGTTCGTCTACAGCCTTCGTCTCACGACCGAAGTGAGAGCTGACGGTATATATCTCAAAATGTGGCCACTTCACCACTCGTTCCGTCGAATACCGTGGGCAGAAATCGAACAGCGCGAGACCAAACAGTACAGACCACTCCGTGAGTTCGGCGGCTGGGGGATTCGCTGGGCACCCGGGAAGCTTGCCTACAACGTACGTGGTAATCGAGGAGTTTGGATCGAACGGACGAACGAGCGTGATGTGCTTCTCGGGTCTCAACACCCGGAGGAGTTCGTCAAGGCCATCGACGAGGCAGTACAGTAGCACCCTCATTTCCTCTTGATCGCAGACGAAACGGAGGTAATAAACCCTCATGCAATACCGATGCTGAATGCCCCTTCTGTATCGGTCACTTCGGTACTGAGAGGCTATCGAGAGCCCCTGTGCGCAATCATAGAATTACTACACGCGAGAAGAGTGCGGTACTCTGGGCTAAGGAGCGACAGACTGGGCAAGAGTGGTGACTTTTCTGTGCGGTGTCCATCGATTAATTCGAGTTCAGTGACGGAGCGACAGGCGAGACACTACCGTAGCGCTGCGAGTCTGTACTTGTACGCAGGCCACCGCCGCTACTTTCCGAAGTGTCGTCAAGCGAAGGATTTTCTACACTAGCCTAAGCAAATCAGTTATGGCCCTCCAAATTGACCGTGCGATTAGCAACGGCATTAGCCGGAGTGTCTCTCCGGTTGGCATCACCCTGATGGTACTGACTTTCCTCTACGTGGGGATATTCACCAGTTCGGTCAACACGATTGTCGCTGGAGCGCTCCCACCAGAGATTCAACAGGAAGCACAGATCGGGTTGACGCTACCCCTCTCCAGTGTCCTCGCGGCGGGACTTGCACTCGCTGCCCTGCTGTTTGGCATTGCGCTCTACATCGCCGCCGCCCGCGCGTTCACTCGGCAGGGGTCAGACAGCGGAACAGTCACTGGATCGCTGTTCACCCGGCGGATTGGACGAGCGCTACTGACAGCTGTCGGTGCGAACATCGTCGTCGGTATCGCCACGTTCTTCGGGTTCGTTCTGCTGGTAATTCCCGGCATTTTCCTTATGGTGAGCTTCGCGTTCGTCGTGTTCGCCATCGCCGTGGAAGACCGTCGTCTCATTGCCTCGCTGCGACGCAGTTGGGCGCTTTCACGTGGGAATCGCTGGCGGTTAGCGGGCCTTCTATTGCTCGTTGGGGTCGTGACTGGCCTCGTTAGCAGTATCGGGTCGCTTGCATCCTTCGTCAGCCCGGGGATAGGCCAACTCGTCACGTTCCTGGTGACTGCCCCGCTTGCGATACTTGGATATGGCATCATCGCCGACGCCTATCTTCAGATACGAGACGAGCAGTCGGATGGGGGCCAGGTGTGAGTCACTCGGCGGTGCAAGAGAGAATGAACTCATTACAAGAGTGGTGAACTCAACCCGACCGGCTCGATCACGCTGAGAGGAGCTCGGGGGGTGAAGAAGCCGATAACAAGAAGACTCACCAGTATAGAGATCGCCGTGAGTCGCAGGGCACCAGCAGCCCGTCGTCGGGATTTCGGCAAGGACTCGGCAATGCCTGAGAGGGCCATCCCGGCAATCACAAATAGCCCAGCATAGAACGGCGTCGCCCCTTTTACTATAACGTAGTACCCTTGTTGCCCGGCCAATAGAAGTGCACCACAGAGGAAAAACAGCCCAAGCCCTCTGGAGGGCTCGCCGAACACTGTCTCATCGATTATGGAGGGCATCAAGCGTGTCATCTCCCGCGATGCCAAAATACGGCGGGGATTCGCGTACCCGCCGTTGAGATAAGTCTGGTTCGATTGTGAAACGGTGCTGATGACGCTGACCGACTCGCGTGCTGTATACAGGAACGCCCTTAGCAACTACTCGAATCTTGTCAGTACCGGCGTGACCGATACAGAGGGTGAGTTCAGCAGAAAAGTTGTGCAGTCTGATTCAGTTATTGTCTTTTCAGAGCTTTTCGGACTTCTCGGCTGACCAGATACACTCCGCCCAGAAAGAATAGTAAGGTAGTCACAACCACACCGTTAATTGCGATTAGTACCGCAGAACCGATCAACAACGCCGCCCCCACTACGACGTTCACAATATCTGCTTTGGGCTCACTATTCATTGTTTGATACTTAAGCTTCCAGCTGTTATAAACTTATCATATACAGAAAGACTGGTGCGCGCTCTATTCAGCACGTCTACAGAAACCTCTCCATTCTCTGCCAGAATTGGCGTGCGAGACTTAGAGGATAGGTCGGTCATGAAGAGAAGACACTTACAAGCGAGTCAGGACACCTCTGTATGGCCAATACCGCCCGAGTAACCGTGGCGCTCACAGTAGCCTCTGTCGTCCTACTGGTGGTCAGTGGATACCTGCCGTGGATGGCTCCGGCTTCCGACGCAACACAGGTTCCCAGTATCGGGTCGTACCTATTCGGCTACAAACTCACAGTCATCGAGAGCATCTTCGTCGGCGTGATGACTGTCGCGAGTGGCATAACTCTCGTTCTTCCATGGAATCAGGTGAAAGGAGGCGTTCTGTGTCTCCTTGGAGTGGGGTATGCGGTTCTCCCACATTACCTCATTGCCCAACAGTCAGCCTCCTTGCCTCAGGTCTTCGAGCCGGTGATGGTCGGTCCGGCGCTTGCCTCGGTTGCGGGCTGTCTGGCGGTCGCTGCTGGAGCGTTCTCGCTTCGTGGGTCCGTCGAAGCCCGCTGACGAACGGACTGCCGAATACGCGCGCTCTATTCAGCACGACCGGAGAAACCTCCCCAGTCACTGTCAGTAGCGGTATGCAACACTCAGAGGGTCTATTCAGCAAAGGATGTCGTCCGTCTCACTCGTTCTGTTGTGGAGCGACGTAGGCATACGAATTTATCACTGTGGTCTGGAAGATGTGGGAGTATACTGATTACGGAGTTCAGAAACTAATCCAACAAGCCCTGCGAGTATGAACAGCCCCGCGAGAAGGAACCAGTCACTGTCAAGATACTGAAGGACGCCGATTGCAATGAAACTGCCATACACGAGCGGTTGGTAGAGAGGATGACTTCGAACACCGTACACTGTCGTGGAGAACAACAGTGGAACGACAATTATCCAGAGAACAACCGAATACAGACTTGGTGGCCCCAAATATACGAACTCAACGAAGGTCGCTCCCCCAACAAGCAGTATCATTAACAACAACGCTCTCGGACGGATTCGATCTCGAAGGGAGGGACTGGATCTCATGAACTGTCTTGTCTCTGTATTGGCATCATACTTCTGCTTATAATTCGATGGCCAGAAGACGGCCTATACCGAACATCAAGACCGGCAGGGTTGAGTGACCGACTTGCGCCCTGTATTCAGCACGTCTGCTGAAATCCATCATTTATTGAAGGTTTCAATACCGCCGTCGAACCAGAGACAACCAGCGGGCTGCACCCAGACGATGCGTTCAGTAGCTTGGCCTGTGCCAGTCCCTACTGAGAGGAGCAAACCGAGCGATTGGATGGTAGCGGACGTCCACGGTTTCACAACAGGTCGTTTCCGTTTACCCATCGCCACAACACAGCACCACTCCAGCACGTGTACAGCACTGCGAGGGGAACGAGAATATAGAACAGATCTATCTGTGCGACGAACAGGTTGAGAGAGACTGTTCCCAGTGGCTTATATAGAACGGTTGTAACGAGGACAGCGATGCCGACGAGGACGTTCAACAGATGGAACAGCCACGCATCGATGCGAATGAGTTTATCCCCGGCAGCATCCATACGCGTATCACGATTGGGTAAGGTGAAAAGACGTCGATAGGTTCGGAAGTGCCGGGCATAGAAACGAGCTCTACAGTCTATTCGTACGACTGAAAAGAACCCACCAATGGCCGAGACGTGGCCTGTATTTGGTATAATTGCTGAAACCCTTTATTCGGAATGGGGTCCAGCAGCCGTACAGAATAACCAGCGCAAGCCGGTCAGCGATATCTCCCGAATGCCGTCACAGCCATACCGACGCCAGTGAGGAAAATCGAAGGCAAGATTACGTTGGCAAAGCCCTGTGTTGTCGCTATTGAACCTGCTACGAGCCCCAATCCAATGAATAGAATACCAACAGACCCAATCTGATTCATATCTGCTGATGTGTTTTTCCCACCATGAAGAATCATCCTCTGTATCTCGTACACCGCTCCTGAGATTTGTCAGGAAATTCCTCAAGGACGTACAAGGCACACAGCGCGTATCAAGCAAGGATTCGCCTGGGACCCTTCCGTTACTGTGTGAGTTCACGGTAGAACGATACGGAGTACACCGCGAAGAAGCCGCCGAACAGCGTCCCGACGATAAGGACGAGGAAACCGACACCGGCCACGAGCGGGAGTGAGAGCTCCGGTAGCGGAAGTGTTGCTGCCGATTCCGGTGACAACAACAGCGAAAGGATACCGAACACACCACCAAAGACTCCACCAAGAATCCCGACGAGAATCGAGTAACCCAGGACACTAACGACGTGCTGGCGGACGACCGATACGCTGTGTTTGAGTCCGTCAACTGCACCCATGTCCTCAAGCACGATTGCCTGGCCGTAGAACTGGACGAAAAAGAGCGCCAGGAGATACAGCAGAACGACGGCAGCGACGATGATTCCGACGACGACGAGCACGGCAATGTTCGCTGATTCGAGTCCACCGCTTCCGATAACGAAGATGCCGCCGAACAGCGCGATGAAAAACGCTACCATCCCGAGAGCGAAGTTAACCGCCACCAGGGCCAGATACGCGACGAGAATCGAGACGTAGTGGGACTTCCCGTCCTCGACGAACGTCTGCAGTGCCGTCCTTCCAGTGAGGGCTTCGTCAGCCATCCCGATCATCCCACCCTGGAAAAACGGCATGACAACGAGGAACACGAGCGACACTCCGAGCGAGACGACACTGCTGAGCAGTGGATTGACTGCCTGCAGGGCTAATTGTGGTACCTGGAACAGTGATATCACGAGTATCGGGACGAGCACGACTGGATTTCTGCGGAGGGCACTAGGCGTCCGGCGGAGGGCATTCAGGACAGCCATATCGGGGCTTCAATCGGATGAAGTGAAAATCTGTTCCCTCTGCGACTGTTCTCGTTGTATTCAGCAGCACAGCATAGCAGGTGCAGTGGATTTCACCAGAGCCAACCCAGTCGAATTCTACCGTGGTTCACTGCTGAGCGAGACAATCATCCAGTGCCGTTACAGCAGCATCGACGTCGTCGATGTCCGCTCGGTCACATCGATGCGCCGGACGCCACCATTCGACCGGGTGGAGGACGAGCGCCTCGTCGGTAAGTTCGTAGCTCGTGTAGGTAGACCATGGTCGGAATTGCCGCTGGAGTGGATGCTCGATTACGAGTCCAGAATCCGTCACACGGAAGGTCCGCGGATTCAGTACGTTCATGAGCACGACACCGACGAACAACAGATTGTACAGCCACCATCCCCACTCGGAATTGAACACGAACGCAGAGATGATTCCGAGTGTACTGACAGTGAACGCCACCAGAGAGATACCGCCAGCCACACGCCGCCAGCGCCGCGGCCAGCGAGCCTCCCACTCGGCAAAATCGACGGCATCCGCTAGCGCCGCGTTCGCATACCGGGTCCGACTCATCGCCACTAACATTATGCCGAGTAGCATCCCGCCAGCCGTCCCGATCACTGCTAATGGTACAGCGAAGTTGGGTGGTTCGAGGCCGACAGCCACCGCACCGAACACACCGCCAAACCAGCAGAACGGAAGCACAGCGAGGAGCCAAACAGCATCGTAGCGGCCGAGACTGACCGCGAGGCCAGGCGTCCGAGAGACGATCCCACTGGCGACGACAGTGACACCTGTCACGGCGACAAGGAAGCCGACGTAGAGAACGGCCGCGTCAGTGACGGCCCGCGACAGTCCGAGGACCAATGCCGGAGCCAGAAACGCTGCGACATACAGACCGGCGACTAACACGTACAGACTGTCCGGCCCCTCGGTGCTCGACTGACCCAGTGTACGACGAATGTGGGTCGCCATAGTAGACATTACACCCCCGACCTGGAAAAGACTGCCCTCCTGTCCGATTATCCCAACACGTAGATTGCGAGTAGACCGACACTCGTGAGGTTGACGACCATGTGCACGACGGTACTTGCGGTCGTCCCCCAGCGGTGACGCACGATTCCAAGAACGAGCGCCAAGACGAGTATTGTCGGAACGCGTACCAGAGAGACGTCCAAGAGGGCGTGCTTCGCCGTGAAAATGACAGCAGTGATGATGATACCGGTTGTGACTCCCTCCCCACGGACGAGAGCGGTTTGAACGATGCCACGCCAGGCTAGTTCCTCGGTTACCGGTGCGATGAGACCGTGCGCAAGCGCGAAGAGGACAACGACCCAGAGACCGGCTTCGAGATCGGAGAGGAGAAATCCGAAGGCAGCAACCGCAGTCTCTGTCCCGCCAAGCATCGCGTTCACGAACCCGATGCCGTACACGGTGAGTACCGTGAAGGCTCCAGCGAGGAATCCGAGTGAAACCGCCCGGCTGTCCGTCACATACTCCCAGTCTGAGTGGTCAATATCGACACGGTGGCCGTATCGAACCGCGAACAACGCGGCGACAGGAAAGCCAACGAGTGTCGCCACGAGGATGCCCACGAACGTGTTGTCGAGGAGAATCCCGACTGACGAACCCATCCCCAGTCCGAACAGGAATTCAATCACTGTCCACCCGCTGGCGATGATCAGTCCTGCACGGGTGCGGGGAGACAATTCTGACGGAGAGAGGCGGGATGTAACCGTGGATTGATTCCCGAGCCAACCGCCACCAAGTATGAAAATAACCGCAGCGGCTGTCCCGGGAAGTCCAAAGAGAAGCGGATACGAAATCGGGATTCCTTCAGTAAGGAATAGTTGCCCTCGGAGAAACAGAAAGATACCGGTCAGGCCACCGGCTATGGACGTCGGAGTTAGCCACTGTCCACGATATCGAATACCGATCCCCAGACCGATGAGAAGTGCAACGATAGCCACAGCGACGAGAGTGCCGATGTCTTCGAGAGCGTCAGAGAGGACATTTACCGTGCTTGCAGCGACTAGAATCGTACACACGATGCTAAGAATCCCTGCTACAATCCCGGCACCTGTTCGACGGACGAGATCTGACCGCCGGTTGATATGAGAACCCATAGTTTGATCGAGCAAATAGTGTTCTAGAGATTATTGAGGTGACAATTCTAGTATTATTCGGGTTGTGCTGTCGCTTGAGACTGAATCTCTTTTCGTCCGGCAGAAATGAGGATCCAACTCATCAGGAGACTGAATGCACCACCTGTCGCACTACCACCGAATGTCCCGTTGACCAGTGACGCGTCAACCATCCAGGCTGTGAGTAACCCGAGTAGTGAGCCAGTGAGGAGACTGACAAATAGCGTGTATGCGACGACCCGGTACTGCCAGTTGTCATGGTCTCGGTTCACATCAGTAAATCGCCCTGCGAATCCGCCGACCACAAGTCCGCCCATAATACCGAAACCGATGATAACTGCGAACTCGGAGGTAAGGCCAGCGAGTGACGCTGCCGTTGCGCCGATTCCCGCACCGATTGCGATGCCGCCTCCCGTGCCATACTGTTCCAGCGTCGTTTCCATACTTAATGTTTATCACCCAACAAATTAATCCCCTCACTGCGTTCCCTGTTTCCGAGAAAATCGGAACTTCTCAATGCATTATACGTGGTAGTCTCTCCTCATCACTTGTGCTCAAGTCAGAAACCACGGCCAGGAGCTGCAGCAATAATGTGGAGTCAGCGACGTACAGGTTCACTCTGGGGCAGTATCCGAGCTTCGTTCAATCCGTTCATAGAGATAGTATGAGTACACGACGGTAACGCCGGCTGTTAGGAGTGCAGGGATGAGAAGTAAGTAGAACGCGTACTCACCGAACAACAAGCCGAGAAGCGCGAAGACGGCGGTGAGTTTGAACAGTCGGCCGCCGAGGGCGTGGGTTCGCGCCCAGACCTCTTCGCTACTGAGCGTCCACGGCGTCCGGATGCCGACGAACCAGTTCTGCTCGGCATGTATGAGCACGACACCACTATAATAAAATAGCCCAGCCACGGCGACGAGAATCAGGTACGTGAAATCAAACTCATATCCGAGATTGAACGCCAAGATGCCGGCGTGGACGACGAACATATAGACTGTGAAGATGACGACGAACCAGTCGTAGTAGGGCCGGAAATCAGCGATATTCTCCCGGAGCGGGTCAATCCGTGGAATGACTGCGAACATAACAAGAAGTCCGGCTGTCAGGGCGGGGAAGAGCCAGAGAGCGAGCAGTTTGGGCATAGTTCCGCTGGGCTCACCAGCGGCACCCCAGTTCGTAACGAGGTCAGCGGGGAGCGATGGAGCGGCAAGCAAACTCACGATACCAGACAATGCGACGAAGCCCGCAGCCACTATAAACCGGTGAATCGTCTCCATACTTGGATGTACGACCTGTGCGCTGATGAACAAGCGGGTGAGAGGAGTGTTCGTTCCGACTGGAACCTACAATTAGCGCAAGCATCGATCTCCGAAAATAAACTAAGGAGATAGATAACGGATTCAAACTCTGTGGTTTGAGCGACCCGAGTTCTCGATTCTTCGGCTGTCTTCAGCAAGGCATCTCTGTCTCTTTCTTAGAGATTCAACAGAGCCTGTACTCTGGGTTCAAGTAGTGAGCAGGCAATATCGGATGAAAGCAGTGGTATCGGGGTGCAAGCCCGGCACTATACCAAGCAACCAGGTGAGGTGGCTCGGATAGGTCCCTAACGGGACGATTGCACAGACATGGGGTAGCGTAGTATGTTTTGTGATTAGCCAATGACAAATTGTGGAGCGAAGACCGTAGCGGTGAGAAGACACAGTAATACGGTAACCGCTGTTGCCCGAAGTACACCAGCCGTAAGGCGTTGATCTTTCGGCAGCGATTCAGCAATTGCAGACAAGAGTGATCCAACCATCATTACAAGTACCCAACTGCTGGAGTCGCCGTTACCTCCACTCCAAGCGTATAGGTAAATCCCTAAGAAGACGAATGAAGCTATAAACTGGACTATTGAATTGGGCCGACCAGAGGGCTCACTTAACACAATCTGGTTGATGAAGGAGGGCATCAAGTGCAATACTTCACCAGATGCGAAAAAGGCACCCTCGAAAATATCTCGACAGTTCGGTTCTAAATGGTTGTGTAGAATCCCTATAGTACGGTGAGATACACTATATACTGCACGGTTGTAGTATCCTTGACCTATATCAGAGTAATTCCTCGGAACTTACGGAACCAGAATCGGACTCGGGCGACGAAGCCCTACCTCATCACATAACCGACTCGCGCACTTAGTTCAGCACCACCAGAGAAACCTTCACAATGTCTATCAGAATCGACGTCGAACATTCAGCGGATTGAGTCTGTAAAAGAATTCCCGCAGGATACTCAGCGATTTGCGATGCGAGGCTGCCGGTTTGACGTTGTTCTCTCGGACGGTGCACATCCGGCATTCGTGAAAAGCATCATAAGGGAGCGCAAGCAGAGAACGACCTGTATGGTTCCGGAACCAACCCTCGAAGGATTTCTGCGTGACCTGAGCCTACGAATTGGTGCCGGGATAGTCGTCATCGGGATATTTTTCGGCCTTGGATATCTCAATCGAACCGATTTTTTCGGCCTTTCAGAACTTCTCGGAAACCAGTCGGTATTCTTCGGCAGCGCATTCCTGTTGGTCGGTATTGCGGCACTCGGATGGATGATAATCCAGCGATACAGAACATGACGATCCAGACCTATCGGACGCATTGTGTCGTAAAATATGCACGGCCGTATCGCGGTCTCCATACAGTACCGGTTTCAAATATCACTCGGTTCTATCAGTACTGGTGTGACCGATGCAGGGTGTGAATGCAGCACGGAGCCATCTCGTTGCAACCGATGAGTCTCAGTTACGGGAGCGTTCCGTCCTCCGCGTAGCAATTGAACCTGAGGCTCGCATTTGCGATTTGCTCGCCTTCCGAACTCATCAATGAAGCCGTGTACTCACCATGAACCGGTGGCGGACCCAACGGTACCGCGTATAGCTCGCCACTGCTGGATCCGAATACGGAGTAGTCTTCGGGGCCAAGCCTGCTCATCCCACGATCATTCATGAGCGGCACCGAAGCAACGAGCGTGTCGTCACTATCTCGTACCCGTACTGTGTGATACAGTTCATCGGAAACAGCCTGCTCAGAAACCAGTATCCCGAGAGCAATCTGTTCGTCACCTTGTATTGGGGCAATCTCACGGAGGTGTTGTGACCCGCGCCCTACTCCTCGACTGGAACACCGAGCGATGTACTCCTCGGTACCGAGACAGCCAGCGGTCACGCTCAAGATGCCAGCTACACCCGTAATCAGTTCACGTCTGGAGGGCACAAGACATACTGTGAGCCCACGAGTGGTAATTCTAAGGGTACTACAGCACTCGTGCGCTGGCGTCACCATCTCGGTTGACAATTGTCCGTCTGCGTTCAACTCCTCTAATGGTGATTGAAATGGCCTGCGAAATAGAGAGGATTCAGTCAGACAGACAGCTTCGTGTCTTCCGTCTACTCACTGGTGTATCCACTACTCAGTAAGTCTGTTTAGTAATCGGTTGTTTCTTCCCGAACCGTTATGGAATCCTAATTATGTCTAGTCGTACAGACCGACTGCTTGCGCTCCACGTGATTTTGCTGGCACTGCTGACCGTCTCTCAGACGACGAGCGTTCCGCGAAATGAGCTGTTAGGCACGATTAGCATAGTAATTGGAGCTATTGCTATTATATTCGCGCTGGTAGAGTATACACAGGCGGTTTAAATTCATCCTCAAACCGGTAAGTGAGCCATCTGTATCTTACACTCCAGTATTGTCCCTTCTGAGGGGGGCAACAGAGCCAGGTCTCTCAAAGTCCAAAGTTGGTGTCGCGTTCAACGACGGTGTAGCCCTGAGCTGTGAGCGCCTCATTCCGGTAGCGTTCTGCGACGATTTGCTGCGGAATGCGTCGCAGTCCGAAACGCCGGTTCGAGGTGTACTCGATATCGATACTGGTCCGGTCGTTGTCCGTACTGACCGTTACTGTATACGTCGCCCAGGGCTGCCCGTTTACCGTGACGTCCAACTCGACTCGACGAGCGCCGCTTGGTGTGGTCTCTGTTTGTGAGCGGACTATCGACTCGACGGAGCGCAGGCCGAATAAATAGGAGATACGGTACGTTACGGTATTCTCGCCTGCGGTGATTTCATCAGCGATCCCCCACTGAAACGCAAGCACCGGCGGTGTCGGCCCAGTGAACGCATTGACGACCACGTCCGAATCGTCATCAGTTCGAAGGCGAGTTGTCCCGTTGGACTGAATGAGTGGCGCGCGGGCGATGACGACCAAGATTGCCCCGACGACGAGCGCTGACAACAGCGACGTCGCAAGGAATGTCCCGAGGAACATAGACACGACGACCACGACGACGAGTGCACTGAGTGGCCGTTCGCGTCTGAGGTATCGCTTTGCGACATCGACTGCCTCCTGTGGCCGGTCGATCTCTTGTGTGGAGGGCATCTTGCGAATCCCCTCCTGCCTGGTAATTATGTCTGCTGAAATGGATTGTCGTATGGCCTGAGGTTAGCCATACCGTTGTCGAGTTTCAGCGTGAGCTCTGTTCCCGTTCTGTCGATTGTTCACAGCATATTTCTTCCCCGATGAGAACTATCCCCCGAATGACGAGTGCCCTCCAACAGTCTCGTTCGCTCACCACACAACCGAGTACGGGTGGACGGTAATATGTCGGACAGTTCTGGCCTCAGTGTCAACGGTCCAAAGACGCTTCGCGGTTCGGTAGCCTTCCTCCTCGTTGCCCTCTGTATCACGGGCTACGGGGCGTTCGACTACGTGCAGCAATTTGACTCGATACGGGACTCGGTCGAGGTTGAGGCGACGGTCACCGAAGTGGGTGTCGAGTCGGTCTCTGGTAGTTCTTCGAGTACATCGGTCAATTACGAACCGCGTGTCAGATTCGCGTACGAATATCGAGGGGAATCATACACGGGAACGAATCTCTTCCCCGCAGACATCCCTCCGAATTACGATACTCGGTCGGCAGCCCAAGCAGCCATACAGGAGTACGAGACTGGCCAGGAGGTCACAGCATACGTAGACCCTGAGGAGCCGGGGAACGCGTTTCTGAAAGATGAGACGTCTACTGCCCCGCTGATAGCGGTGGGAATCGGGGTGGTCTTGACGCTGCTTGGCAGTGCGGCGACGCTGAAACAGTACCGTAGTGGCTGACTGACGAACCGGACACGGGCACTCCCTCGGCGCGGAGAGTCTGTCACGTAGATTGGAAGCCCGGTCAATGCGACTAGCCGTGGTCAATAAAACCCAGGTCGGTGGACGAACAGAGCGCTAACTGCCGCTCGTTCCGCGGACGGGAGTTACAGGGACATTTCAGTTAGTTTGAGTAAGTAATCAGAATTATATGTCGGAGATTCGCACCTCAAAAAGCAATGAGCAGTGACCCTCCACTCGACATCGGCGGTCTCACCATGTCCGCCACAGTAATTGGTCTCGTACTACTCCTTTTCGTCGCGCTGATCGGCGGGGTGATGGCGTTCGAAGGCGTCAACGAAGGAGCGGTGAAAGTCGTCAAGAACCAGGGTGCAGTGACGGGCACGGTCCTCGAACCCGGCTGGCACTTCATCACGCCCATCGTTGAAGGGACTGTCAGTATCCCGACGCGGCCCCAGACCTACACGATGAGTCACCAAAGCGGTGAAGGAGACAACGCAAACCAGGACGATTCGGTCCGCGTTCTCACGCAGGATGGTCTACACGTTGAC
Source organism: Haloarcula ordinaria (assembly GCF_029338275.1). NCBI lineage: Archaea > Methanobacteriati > Methanobacteriota > Halobacteria > Halobacteriales > Haloarculaceae > Haloarcula > Haloarcula ordinaria. The sequence goes on from NZ_CP119789.1 coordinate 2,628,026, forward strand.
GTCGATGTGACCGTCCGCTACCGCGTCACGCCCCGCGACGCGCCGCGGTTCCACGAAGAGTACCGCGACCTTCCGACCGCGGAGACGCGCCTCATCCGCCCGACGGTTCGGTCAGTATTGCGGACTGAAGGCGGCAACATCGACGTGACAGACATCTACACCGGAGAAGGACAGACTCGTCTCAAACTCGCAGTCGAAGGGGCGCTCAAGAACGAGACGGACGGGAGCGGCATCGTCATCGAGAGCGTCCAGATTCGCAACGTCCGGCTCCCGACAGAGTACGCGAATTCCATCGAGCAAAAGAAGGTCAAACAACAGAAGATCGAGGAAGCGGAGTACGAGATCCAGGTCGCCGAGAAGAACAAACAGCGCCAGGTCATCGAAGCCGAGGCCGAGGCCGAACAAATCCGCATCAAAGGCAATGCACTCCGCCAGAATCCCGAGGTACTCGACCTGCGCTACATCGAGGCGCTCCGAGAGAACGAGAATACCATCTACGTCCCGGCAGAGGGCGGTGTCACCCTCACACGCGACGTGTCAGACGACAGGAATCCCTCGACCGAGACTCCGTCCGGAAACGAGAACTCAACCTGATCGGAGACTGAAACGGGAGTTTCGAGATGCGACACTACGTCAAGACCGCTGCGGCCGTCGCCCTCACCTTCGGGTTGGTAGTGGCGATGGCGCGCGTCTCCGGCTTCCTCTTGCTTCCGCTGGCACTCGTACTGATTCTCGGACTTGGATACGTGGGCTCCCAGATTCTTGCTGGGTCGCCGTCACCCTATCCACGGATCGCGTCGGGCGTGTTCGAGCGAACGGAGTCCGAACCGATCCAACTCTCCGAGACAGAGGCCTGTGAATCCTGTACCGATCAGGAAGGCCCTGGACAGCGCCGCATCACGTATCGGGAGCTCGTGTTCCTAGGCGTCCCGCTCGCTCGCCTATCGACGACACAGGTGATTCTCTGTGACCTGTGTGCCGACCCAGTTGCAGCTCTTGAGGATGAGAAGCTAGACGCTATTGACCGCGAGCTCGAACGCGACCGATGAGGCTCTGGATGACAGACACATCGGGTGTCTGTCTCAGGACACGTCCTCCGAAACGAATAGAGGGCCGTCCGTACAAGTGGGTCGTATCCTCGATGCCCTCCACCGACATCGATCTCGCCATTCAGACGACAGACCTCCGGAAGACGTACGGCTCCGAGGTCGCGCTCGACAGTGTATCGCTCTCGATTCCGACCGGAACCGTCTACGGATTTCTCGGTCCGAACGGCGCTGGGAAGACGACCACGATGCGGCTCCTGACGGGACTGACACGGCCCACTAGTGGCTCCGTTCGCGTCTGCGGTGTGGACGTGGCCGACCGACGCGCACTCGCGCCTCACGTCGGGTATCTCCCCGAGGAACCGCCCCTCTACGACGAGTTTAGTGCGCGTGAACAGCTTGAGTACGTCGCCGATCTCCGAGACATTCCGCGGGCCACCGCCCGGGAACGAATCGACGACTATCTGGATGCGTTCGACCTGACCGACGACGCCGACAAACGCATCGACGCGTACTCGAAGGGGATGCGACAGAAGACCGCATTCATCCAGAGTGTCCTGCACGACCCGGATGTCCTGTTCCTCGACGAACCGACGTCGGGCCTTGATCCCCGTGCAGCACGGACCATCCGCGAGTCGATTACCGACTTCGCCGACGCGGGAACGACTGTCTTCCTCTCGACACACATCCTTCCTGTCGTCGAGGCAGTCGCCGACGAGGTCGGCGTGTTGTTCGACGGCCGACTGGTCGCCGAAGGGACGCCGTCGGAGCTGCAGTCCCGCGCAGAGACCGGCGAAGACGGCTCGCTTGAAGATGCCTTCCTTGCGGTCACCAGTGAGACCGAGGCGGGCGCGGGCAGCGAGGAAGCATGAACCTCCGCCGTGACCTCCGTCACGGACTCAGAATCGGTCGCGCCGAGTTCGTTCGGAGCCTGCGAGGCTATCTCGGCGACACACGCCGCCTCGTCGGACTCGCGTTCGTCGTGTTGTTCTTCGGTGGGAGCCTCCTCTTTGCGCTCCCCGCGGCGTACGTACTCGGTCGAACGGCTCGCTCTGTAACCGCGATTCCGTTTTTCGGCCCCGCCACGACTGCGCTCCCAATGGTATTCCTTCTCTTGGCAACGGTCAGAACGCTCGAACGCATTGGGCGCATCGAATCCGAAGAATTGGTCCTGACAACGGTCCATCCGCGAGCAGTGGTCGTCGGCCTGATCACTGCAGAGGTCGGACGGCTACTGTTGTGGTTCGGGATTCCAGTGGGAGCGTTCGTCACCGTGTTTGCACTCGGACTCGGTACACCAATGGTGCTCGTCACGAGTGGCGTCGTCGTGCTCCCTATCATCGTATCGAGCGCGGTCTGGGGGTACGCCTGTGGAATCAGCGTATTGCGGGTGTTACGACGTCTACCCGGCGTCCGTCGCGTCCTGCGAGGAATCGGGATACTTGTGATACTCGGCTTCGTCGTCGTTTCGCAGTTCGTCGGTCGGCAGCTGGTCGAGGGAGGGGAAGGCGTACAAGGGTTCGCCTCGGCGATCACGATTGGTCCCCTCGTCGAGTATGTCGCGCTTGCTTTCGCGGGAACGCCGCTCGCACAGCCGACGTCGATTCGTTCGATAGCGGTGGTCGTCACGCTACTCACGCTCACGCCAGTCGGACTGGCCGTCGCAACGAAGCAGGCATCGGCATTCTGGTTCGCTGAGACGCCAACCCGGAGCGGTTCACGGCAGGTACAGACATCGACTGGTGGATTCACCGCCCCCCGACCGTTCGCGTGGAGCAGAGCCGGCCGCATCGCGTGGGGGATTCTCGTCCGCGCCCGCCGTCACCCACAGAAGCTCAGCCATCTCGTGATGGCCCTCTTTTTCATCGGACCAATCGGAACGACTGTCGTGCAGTCATCGGGTGACGCCATCGGGCCGCTGGTCGCGGGGACTGGCGTCGGTTTCGGGACGTACCTCGCCGGCGCGGCCTTCGGATTGAATCCGCTCGGTGATGACCGACCCCAACTGCCCTTGTTGTTACTCACCGAGACGAGTCCTCGAACCGTTACGAGAGGTCGGTTGATTGCTGGCGTCGCCATCGGCGTTCCGGTCGCCGTACTCGTACCGCTGGCTTCGATAGGACTCCGTACACCACCGCTGTACGCCCTCGCGTTCGGGGTAGTGGGGACCGGAATGTGCCTCGCCGCATCGATGTTCGCTGTCGGAATCGGTTCGGCGTATCCCATTTACGAGGAGCGAGAATTCTGGGGGACCGAATCGGTCGTGCCCTCGACGCTCGTGATGGTGGCGTATCTGTTCGTCGTCGGTGGTGGAACGGCTCTCGGGCTGGCCGTAACCTGGTTCGGAGTCACTGGGAACCTGAGCCCGACGCCCGTGTTCAGCGTTGGCTTCGGTCTGTACCTGCTGCTGACCGTCGGGGTGTCGTACGGTTCGTACAGATATGCGGTTCGACGCTATCGAAGATACACTGTGACGTAGCTCGTCCTGACGAGATGTGGGCCGGCGGAGTGACTCGAAGATACCACCGTCACGATTCCAGTAGCGTGGTTTTTCAGATTTTGGAGGGTCAACAGTCAGTATCCATCTGTTACGAGGGGCATCAATTCTCGACTGATGGGGTTTGATGTGTGCCGGTCATCTTCGCCAGCCAGCCGCCGACCTTCGCGCCAAGGAGCCCGATGAAACCGGCGACCCCGAGTATCACCGACGTGACGAGGAGGACGACCATCGAGACGGCGATGACCTGAAACCAGAGCGGCCCGCCCAGCACGGTCGCTGCTTCGAGGAAATCGACCAGAATCCACAGCACCGGCAGAGCGCCGATGACACCTGCGCGAAAGCCGACGTCGATCACGTCAGTCTCCGTCGCCGTTGTGCTGACAAGATAGCCGGCCAAGAGACCGCCGAGAAACACCGCACTGAGTGAGAACTCGTTCTCCGGGCTCGACTGCAGGTACAGCCAGACGGTGACTGGAATTGAGGCAACACCACCGAACAATGCATACTTCCACGGCTCACTCACCGGGAGAGACAGAGGAGGGGTACCAATCGGGAGCACGCCGACTGCTACTTTCCGCTACAGAAAAAGTGTGATTGGTTATTATACCGATCCACACCAGAGCCCACCTATATAAACGATAGCCACCGAAGAAATTTGTCCCCTCATCTCATCAACAGGAATATGCAAAAGGCGAAACTCAGAGCGATATTATTGCCGCTCGGACTGTTCGTTCTCTCGGCTGGAGCGTACTGGTTAGTCCTCATGGGTATCGTCCCGTTCGGGCTCGATGCGCCACTCATCTTCGCAGCTATCGCAGGGGCGACTGCTCTCGGTGCTGTGATGATTGATGTACATACACCAGCCCTCACTGCGGGGGTGGCGGCTGTTGGATTTGCCCTTGCTGCCGCAAGTATGGGTGGGATTCTTGGAATGGGCGACTCAGCGATTCTCGTCGGGGCAGTGCTCGCAACGCTCGGTGTATTGAGCTATACAGTCAGTATGTTCTACCTCATCGGGACACGCTTGCGTAGCGCGAGTCCTGCCTAGTCTGCACGGATTCACTTACTACTGCCGCGATACACACGCTCTCCCAATCGGTCAGTCCAATTCATTTAGTGGAGACAAGGAACGGAGGTTTGCTGATTATTTTTCTGTATTCAGCACAAACCGAATTACAGACGCTGAGAAAGCTCTGGGTCAAGGCAGGCACGTTCAGGCGAGCGATGAGGATAGGTCAATCGGTGATTGATTTTCTCTGCATGCACCAATTTGGCTGTACGCGAATCCCGATGGAAACCACTCGTCTGCTCGTCTATCGAACGAAAGCAAAATAATGCCCGTTCGACCGAAAATCGCCACGCTGTCTGGCGATTTTCACTGTTCAAATGTACGGGCGCTGAGGGATTTGAACCCCCGACGGTTTGGTCCGAAGCCAAGCACTCTGTCCAGGCTGAGCTAAGCGCCCTACGTGCATTGCTATGCCCACGTTGTGGTTTAAACCAACCGGTTCAGGACGGCCGAGGGTGACGGATTCACACGGCCGCCGGACGGCGCTTAATCGCTTTGTTCGGGGGCCTCAGCGTCGTCTGTCTCTTCGGTTCCGATGTCGGCCGCTTCGATGACCGACTCGGGGTCGAGGCCCTGCTGCTCGGCCAGTGCTTCGACCAGTGCGCGTTGCTCGGTGAGCTCGTGGTCGAACTCGTCGACGCGGTTGTTGGTCGCTTCGACAGTCTGTCGGAGGTCCTGGAGCTGTGTCTTCAGCTCGTTGACCTTCGTGTAGACTTCGTCTGCGACGTCCGCTACTTTCTGTATCTTCTTGGCCGTCGAACCCAGTCCCATGGGCCACGATAGGCCGCGGGGCCATTTCCCCGTTTCCCTCGAACGTCGCCGTTAAGGCCACGCCGGACCGAGCGCCGATATGAACGGCTTGCGGGTCGCTCCGACCGTCGGCATCGTCGGCTGCGTGCTGTATCTGCTCTCGCTTTCGGCCCCGTACGTCATCGTGGGGGAACCGAGCGCCGTCAGTGCGTACTACAGCGCTGGGGTCCTCTCGCCGCTCGTGCTCGGTGTGTTCTCGCTGGTCGCCATCATCGTCCTCGCGGCAGGTCGAGAGGGGCGCACCGACCCGAGCGTCGCCGCCGGCGCGGGACTGGTCGTCGGGCTCTTCGTCGTCGGCCTGAGCCTCGCGTGGGCGCTCACGGTCCCGACGAGTCTCGTCCTGGGGCTCACCGAGTCGACGCTGATCGAGCACCACCGGTGGGCCGTCGTGGCCGCCGGGCTCCCCATCCCGGTCGGGTCGGCGTGGTTCGCCCGCGCGCTGGGCCTGCTGTGAGCGCGTCGTCTGTCAGTTTGCGGGATATTCGAAAGGCCCTTATGGGGCGGCGGCGGAATCACGACGTGGACTAGGTCGGGGGGTTTGGCCCCCCTCGATACCCGCACTATGGTCATCAGCGGGGACCGAAACCCGGGGGCGTCCGGTCTGACGGGCGTGGACCCCGTGAGCCAACGTGGAAGCCTCGTCCCGCGGGGACGGCGGTCTACGCGGTCGCATCTGCAGGGATGTGCCCTCGTAGTTAATCGATGGCAGCCCGCCAGGCACGGAAGTGAGCAGCGGACCATCGAACACCCGTCGCTCGTGGGGTCGCGGGGTGGAGGAGGCAAACGGGATTACCCTCGTCCGAACGTCGGGCAATTCCCGGGGTCCACTTCCATTCATACACCACCACTTTTTACGTCGAGGATACCCCTCTCACAAAAACCTGGGAAAAACGGCCGGACTCTCGACCTCCGGTCTCGAGTCCGATGAAACCGCGCCGCCGGCGCGGTATGCTTGTTGACGACCTGCCTGTCCCCGGGTCGTGGCACAGAGGCCACTCCCGGCCATGATGGACAGCCAGATGAGCCAGACAAGATTGTGGGGAGCGGTCGCTGCGGTGCAACATCCGCCGAGCGGAGCGAGGCGGTTCACCGGAATCGCCGCTCGCGGCGGTTCCGGCCGTTTTTCCCCAGGTTTTGCAAGCGGGGTTCGCTCCGCGAACCTCCCGCAGTAAAAAGTGGTTGCTAGTCGTCCGCGGGTTCGGCCAGTCCCGCGACGTTCGACAGCTCCAGGCCACCACCGATGGTACGGTTCGGGTAGGGGATGTTGATGTCCTCCTCGTCGAACCGTTCCTTGACCGCCTGGACGTACTCGCCACGGGTCTTCACGAAGTCGGCGCGGCTCGGGTTATCGATCCAGATACGAGACTGCAGGCCGACCGAGGAGTCACCGAGTTCGATGAGCCGAACCGAGGGGGCGGGGTCCGCCATGATGCCCTCGTTCGCCTCGGCCTCCTCGAGGATGATCTCGGTCGCTTTGTCGATGTCGTCGTCGTACCCGATGCCGAAGACGAACTTCAATCGGAGTTGCTCCTTGGCGACGGGGTTCTTGATCACGCCGTCGGTCAGGTTCGAGTTCGGGACCGTCAGCAGTTCGTTGTCGAAGGTCCGGACTCGCGAGACACGCAGGCTGATGTCCTCGACGACGCCGGAGTTGCCGTCCCACTCGATCCAGTCGCCGATGCGGAAGGGCTTGTCCGTGTAGATGAAGATGCCGGCGACGAAGTTCTTGAGGACGTCCTGCATCGCAAAGCCGATCGCGAGCGTGGCGGCCGCCGCGATCGTCGCAAGCGACTGGAGGAAGTTGCCGAACTCGGCCAACCCGAACGCGACCGAGATGGCGACAAAGACGATGACGATACTCGTCAACTTCTTCAGCGGCTTTCGCGCGTGGGCGTCGAGGTCGCGTGATTCCAGCGAACGGTCGACGAGTGGAATGACGATGGCCTTGCCGATGACGTAGATTGCGACGAATGCGACGAGGAAGACGACGGCGCTCGCGATAGCGGTAGCCGCCGGAATCCCGAACCCGTCGATGAAGTCGGCGATGGCACCGACCTGCATCATCGCTCGAACACCGCCGTGTGACCGCGAACGCGGACCACCTCGGCACCGACGAGGTCGGCGAGACCGTCAGCCAGTGCCTCGGTCGTCGTCCCGCCGCGGGACGACCGGAGGAACTTCACTTTCACGTACTGTTCGTTCTCGAGTTGCGTGTCGAGCTCGTCGGCCACGGACTCGATACCGTGCTTGCCGACCCGCAACGTTGCGTCGAGGTCGTGGAGTTTTTGTTCTTCGTTGTCAGCAACCATTCTATAATAAACATTTACGCCAAGGTTTTAAAAGCATGCCCAACACGCCCGCTCAGGAGTACGGATACCGTGACTGTGCGCCACAATCACAGGTTACGACGACGTGTCCGTCCTGAGTTCGGACCCGGGCGTTTCGCCCAGGAACGAGGTAAGTGTCACAGGAAGAACACGTCGAGCGCGCGAAGGACCGCGGGAGTCTGAGCCGCTGGCGCTCGGCGACGCGGCGCGCCCGCTGGACGTACTCCCGAGCGCGCTCCTCGTGGTCCGAGAGCACCGCCTCCCGAGCCAGCGCCTGGAGGCGCTCGATGCGTTCGCGGGCGATGGTGGCCTCGTCGGTCATCGTCCCCACTCGGAGCGAGGACGAAAAATGCCTTCCGAAGCGCGAAGTCGGTAGGATTTTCGGCGAGGCCGGCGAGCAGTGGCGTGTGCGTGTCCTGAACTACCTCGAACTCGAATCCCGCCTGGACCGCTCGGGCATCGGGACCTCGGTGGACCACCAGCGGGCGGCGCTGACCGAGACAGACGTCGACGTGGTCACATCGCCCTGGCGCGACGGGCACCCTGCCTGGGCCCTGGGTGGTAGACTGGCCTTCGACGACCCCCTGTTCCGGGAGTACGACGTCGCCCACTGCAACATGATCGGCCCCGGCTCGGTGGCCGTCGCCAGGCACGCGGAGCGCAACGACGTGCCGCTCGTCCTCCACGCCCACGTCACCCGTGAGGACTTCCGGGACAGTTTCCGAGGGTCGAACCTCGTCGCGCCGGTACTGGGCGAGTACCTCCAGTGGTTCTACTCGCAGGCCGACCTGGTGCTGTGTCCCTCCGAGTACACGAAGGGCGTCCTCGAAGACTACCCGGTCGACGCGCCCATTTGCCCTGTCACCAACGGCGTCGACATCGACTCGCTCACCGGGTTCGAGTCCACCCGCGAGACCTACCGCGACCGGTACGACCTCGACGGGATGGTCGTCTTCGCCGTCGGCAACGTCTTCGAGCGCAAGGGACTGACCACGTTCTGTGAACTCGCAGAGGAGACCGACTACGACTTCGCCTGGTTCGGCCCCTACGACGACGGGCCACAGGCCTCGAAGACGGTCCGGAAGTGGACCTCGGAGCCGCCGGAGAACGTCACGTTCACCGGCTGGATAGACGACATCCGCGGGGCGTACGGCGCGGGCGACGTCTACCTCTTTCCGACCAAGAACGAGAACCAGGGTATCGCCGTCCTGGAGGCGATGGCCTGCGGGAAGGCCGTCGTCCTCTCGGATATCCCGGTCTTCCGGGAGTACTACGATGACGGGCACGACTGTCTCATCTGTTCGGACAAGGCGGAGTTCCGCGCGGCGCTGGAGCGACTCGCCGACGACCCCGACCTGCGCGAGCGCCTCGGCGAGAACGCGAGAGCGACGGCCCGCGAGCACGGCCTCGACAGGGTCGCCGACCGCCTGGTCGAGACCTACGAGGAACTCGTCTGAGTACAGCCCTCGCCCCTCGCTCGTCGAGCGCTCCGAGCGGTCTGCGTGGAGGGGTCTCACGATGTGGCCGACAACCCTGGGGAGCGCATCAACGACGACGAAGTGGACTGAAAGACGGCCGTCGTGCAAAAGAGCGTGCCGAGACCCGGACTACCGAGAATCACCCGTCAGTCGACGCTCAAAGTGCTCTCCAGGGTGGTAGTCGGTGTCTGCCACCAGAGGAAGGCGACGATGACCGTCCCGAGAAAGACGAACCCCCCGGCGACACCGAACGTCAGCGTGAACCCGTAGTCACCGAGTACGCCGCCGAGTATCGACCCGGCACCGCTGGCGAGGCCGGACAGCGCCGTGTACAGTCCGAGCGCCTCACCGCGGATGGCTGGGGGCGCGAGACGGGTGACGATACTCACCGCCGTGACGGCGACGAGCGCCCATGCCACACCCATCCCAGCGAACAAGAGACCGTTAGTCGGCAGCGCCAGAGATGCCACCGGGACGAGGCCGCCGACGAGAGCCACCGCGGGATGGAGTATCGCCCGCGAAAGGAGTCCGGCGGCCTGCACGCCGGTCGCGTCGTACCGCTCGGTGAGGCGTCCGGCGCCGCCGTAGAACAGCGCCGACCCGAGGCTGGAGACGAGGTACAGCGCGAATATCGTGGCCGAATCGTAGCGAAGCGTACCCGACAGGTACGACGGGAGTGGGCCCCAGAAGACGCCGAACCCGGCGAAGACGGCGACGATGGCGACGAAGTACAGCGAGAGCGACGGAGTGAGACGACCGAACACCGTCCGGGGCTTGAAGGAGCGCGTGAGCCAGTAGATGCGCCCCGGCCCCATCGGGAACGTCGCGCTGCGAACTGGCAGCCGGCGCGTCCGGGCGAGTGCGCGAGCGAGACGACTTGCCCGGGACCCGTCGACCGCCTTGGCATCCGGCGGGAGCCACCGCGCGACGAGGACAGCCGCGACGGCGGCGACGACAGCGCAGACCCACAGCAAGGTCTGCTGTGCGTCTTTCGGTCCCAGCGGGCCCGAGAGCGCCGTCGTCCACGCCAGTCCGAGGACGAGTCCCCCGGCCCAGCCCCAGCCCTGGTAGCGGTTGAGCGTCGCGAACCGGCCCGGCCAGTCCCGTTCGACGGCGTCCACGGTAACCAGGAGAGTGAGCACCGGAGCGACTGCACCAGCGGCGAACCACAGGACGCCGTTGCCGAGGATGACGACCACCACGTTCTCCGTCACGGAGACGAGGACGAGCGCGGCCGCTGCCAGTCCGAGGGCGACGAGGACGAGCGAGCGGCGTCTGCCGGTCCGGTCGGCAAGTCGGCCGAAGGCGAGCGCGCCTGGTGCACCCGCCGCTGCCGCGACGCCTGCGAGTACCCCCAGTAGCAGCGTGTTCCCACCGATAGTGACGAAATAGAGCGGAACGAGCAGCGAGGCGGCCCCCAGAGCGACGGACCCCAGCCCCCACGCGTACAGCCAGCGGTCGGACGCCATGCGCAGATGGACAGCCCCGGCGTGGAAAAGCGCGGCGACATCGGGAATGCGTTTCGGAGCCAATAGCAAGGGTTTACCCGCTGGTCTGTTTACCCGGCGAGGATGGCACTGCCGCACGTCGCCGCGTTCACTGACACGTACCTGCCGACGGTCAACGGCGTGACCTACACTGTCGAGACGTGGCGCGACCGCTGGCAGGCACGCGGCGGCCGGATGGACGTCGTCTACCCCAAGAGCGACCACGAACCGGGGGCCGGCGAGTACCCCGTCCGGAGCCTCCCGTTCCCGTTCTACGAGGGGTTCCGGCTCGGGATGCCACAGATCCCCAACCCCGTGAAGGACGCCGACCTGGTCCACGCGCATACGCCGTTCAGCCTCGGGATGGCCGGCCAGCGCCTCGCACGGAAACTCGAGGTGCCGCTGGTCGCGTCCTACCACACGCCGAGCGGCGAGTACGCCGAGTACGTGGCGTTCAACGGCACCGTCGAGTCGGTGGTGCAGGCGGGGGCCGAGAGCTACGAGCGCTGGTTCTTGGACCGCGCGGCGGTGGTGGTCGCACCGAGCGAGCGGACGGCCGACCACATCCGAGAGACGGTGGGCACCGACACGCGTCTCGAAGTCATCTCGAACGGCGTCGACACCGACTTCTTCCGACCGGTCGACACCGCGGCCTTCCGGGAACGCCACGACCTGCCGGACGGTCCGCTCGTCGGGTACACCGGTCGACACGGCTACGAGAAGTGTCTCGAAGATATCCTCGACGCCTGCGAGGGCCTCGACGTGACCGTGGTCTTCGGCGGTGACGGACCAGCGAGAGAAGACCTAGAGGCTGTCGCCGCAGCTCGTGACCTGGATGTCCGGTTCCTGGGGTTCCTGGACCGGGCGGAGCTACCCGAACTGTACGCGGCCCTCGACGTCTTCGCGTTCCCGAGTCCCGTCGAGACCCAGGGCCTGGTCGCCCTGGAAGCCAACTGCTGTGGGACGCCCGTGGCCGGCGTCGACGCGGGTGCGCTCAGTGACACCGTCCACGAGGGCGAGACGGGCTACTCGTACCCCGAGGGAGACCTCGAGGAGTTCAGACGGGCCATCGAGCGCGTCCTCGACGAGCAGGAGACGCTGAGCGAACGGTGTCTCGCGCGCCGAGATAGCGTCAGCGTCGAGCATGCGGTCGGCAGACTCCAGGCAGTCTACGCGGATGTGCTCGACGCACCCCGTCAGTGATGGTGACACGGAAAAGGAGTGTGGACGAACGGGCGACCGCTTGAGGGGGTGTCAGCGGGTGCTCAGAAGCGCGTGGCTTCGACCCGGTGGGTCTCAGGGACGTAGTCGACGAGGTTGAGGTGGTCCAGCTTCGGGAGGTGCCTGTGGTGGAGCTCGATGGAGATCGACTTCACCAGGTCCGGGTCGACACCCCCGACACGCTCGTCGTTCGCGGCGATCGCTTCGGCGAGGTCCGAAAGTCCGACCGGTGGGGCCCGTTCGGCCAGCACAACCAGGGTGACGCAGCGTCGCTCTGAGGCGAGCAAGCGATGTCGTTCGGATTCGCTCAGCTCGACCCCGCTCGCGAGTGACAGCTCCAGGTTCGTGGCTCGGTGTTTGATGCTCATTTGCGACGTGCCTCGGGCGGCGTTGGAAACAACGGTGTCCTCGTGCCTAAAGGAAATGGCTAAATGATTAGGTTCAATTCGTGGCAGAAGTCGCCATACCTTCACTGGTCTGGTCAGGGAGGGACGCCACGTGAACCTAGCAGTTACGTACCGATTTACCTCGCTTCGACCGACCGGCTGCCTCCGCCGGCGGAGGGTTCTTTAACGAGGCAGGTGTGGGTGAGGTAATGAGTACGCCGACGCTGACTGCCGCCCTGCAGGAGACGCTGGACGGGTTCGACGAAGCCGGGACGCCGCTGACGACGAGCGAGGTCGCGGACCGGCTCGACCTCGGCCGGCGGAGCACGTACGAGCGACTCGACCGACTGACCGAGGCCGACCGTCTCCGGAGCAAGAAGGTCGGCGCCAGTGCCCGGGTCTGGTGGCGGCCACCCGATGACACCGCTGTGGGTTCCGGCCCGGAGCAGTTCGACTCGTTCGTCGACGCCGTCGACGAGTACGCCATCTTCAGACTGGACGCCGACGGTCGTGTGCAGAGCTGGAACGCCGGGGCCGAGCGGCTCAAGGGATACACTGCCGACGACGTGCTCGGCGAGTCCTTCTCGATGTTCTACACCGACGAGGACCGGGCCGAGGGGGTACCCGGAGAGAACCTCGAGCGGGCAGTGGACGCCGGGACCATCGAACGCGAGGGGTGGCGTCGCCGGAAAGACGGAACGCGGTTCTGGGCGAACGTCACCCTCCAGGCGGTCACCACCGGCGGCGAGCACACCGGGTTCATCAAGATAACCAAGGACATGACCGACCGTCGTGAGCGCGAGCGCCAGCTCAGGCGGGAGCGCGACCTCACCCACGAACTGCTCGAGACGGCCCCCGTACGGTTGGGCATCTACCGGGGCGACGGGACCCTCGAGCGGGTCAACTCGCTGTCCAGGCAGCGAGTCGGACTGGACGACGAGTCGATTCCCGAGTTCGACATCTCGGACCTGGAGTTCTACGACGCCGACGGTGAGCCGCTGTCGCCGGCGGACCACCCGGTCCCGCAGGTCATCGAGACCGGTGAACCCGCGGAGACGGTCGTCCAGCACGACGACCCCGAGGGTCGACACCACTGGGTGCGCCTCAGCGCGAGCCCGGTCGTGGGCGACGACGGCGACATCGAGCGGGTCGTCATCGCCGGCGAGGAGTTCACCGACCTCAAACGGCAGGAGGCACAGCTTGAGCGCCGCCGCGACGAGCTCAGTGCCGAGCTCGACGAGATGTTCGACCGCATCGACGAGGCGTTCTTCGCCGTGGACGACGACTGGCGGTTCACCTACGTCAACGAACAGGCCGAGAACGCCCTCAAGCGGTCCGCCGGCGAGCTGATGGGTCAGCGCATCTGGAACCAGTTCCCCGAGGCCGCCGAGTCGCGGTTCCAGCGGGAGTACGAGCGGGCCCGGGAGACCCAGGAGTCTGTCACCTTCGAAGCGTACTTCGACCCGGTCGAGACGTGGTTCGAGGTCAGTGCGTACCCGTCCGAGAACGGGCTATCGGTGTACTTCCAGGACATTACCGACCGCAAGCGTCGCGAAGAGGAACTCGAACGCTACGAGACCATCGTCGAGACGATGAGCGACGGGGTGTACGTCGTCGACGATACCCGGACGATGACGATGGCCAACGAGAGTTACGCCGAGATACTCGGATACGAGCCCAGCGAGGTCCTCGGGATGGACGTCTCGGACATCGTCGACGGCGAGGTGGCCGAGGAGGCCGAGCGGCTCCACGCGCAACTGGCGGACGGCGAGCGCGAGACGGCGCGACTGGAGGCCGAACTCACGACGAGCGAGGGGAAGACGGTCACCGCCGAGGCGACCTTCGCGCTCATCGACACCGGAACGGACTCCCAGGAGCGCATCGGCGTCGTTCGGGACGTGACCCAGCGCAGGGCTCGCGAGCGGCGGCTGGAACACTACGAGACCATCGTCGAGACCATCGAGGACGGCATCTACGCCGTCGACGAGTCGGGCCACTTCACGATGGTCAACGAGGGCTTCTGTCGGTTGACCGGGCTCGAGCGTGCGGCGCTGGTCGGGGCCCACGCCTCGAAGGTCCAGGACGACGACATCACCGCCGAAGCCGAGGCACAGGCCAGGGAGATGGCCGACGGGGACCGCGACGTCGGGTCCGTCCAGGTCGACATCGTCACGAGCGACGGCGACACCGTCCCCTGCGAGACCCGGTTCAGTCTGCTCGAGTCGGCCCCGGACCGCGGCCGCTGTGGCGTCGTGCGTGACATCTCCGACAGGCTCGAACAGGAACGAGAGCTCGAGCGGCGGCTGACCCAGCAGGAGGTCGTCGCCGAACTCGGCCAGCGAGCGCTCACCGACCACGACATCGACACGCTGATGGCCGAAGCCACGCGCCAGGTCGCCGACGTGCTGGGGACGGACTACTGCAAAGTGCTCGAGTTGAACCAGTCCGAGGCGACGCTGTTGCTCCGCCAGGGAATCGGCTGGAGCGAGGGGCTGGTCGGGACCACGGAGATATCGGCCGTCGACGACGAGAGCCAGGCGGCCTACACGCTCGAGACCACCGGTCCGGTGGTCGTCGAGGACCTGGCAACCGAGGACCGGTTCAGCGGTCCCGACCTGCTGACCGACCACGACGTCCGGAGCGGTATCTCGACTATCATCGGGTCCGCGAGCGAGCCGTGGGGTGTCCTCGGGGCGCACGCAACCGACGTGCGCTCGCTCTCGGAGACCGACGTCACCTTCGTCCAGTCGGTCGCCAACGTCCTGGCCTCCGCCATCAAGCGCCGCGACGACGAGACACGGCTGCGACACCAGCGCGAGCAGCTCTCGGCCCTGAACAGCATCAACGCGGTCGTCCGCGAGACGACGAAGGCGGTCATCGAACAGCCCACGCGGGACGAGATCGAGCGCGTCGTCTGCGAGAACCTCGCCGAGACGGACTCCTACGCGTTCGCCTGGGTCGGCGAAGCCGACGCCGACTCCGATGCCGTCAACGTCCGGACCGCGGCGGGGACACAGGGGTATCTCGACGACATCACGGTCAAGACCGACCCGGACGACCCGGACGACCCGCACGGCCTGGGACCGACCGGTCGTGCGCTCCGCGAGACCGAACCGCAGGTCGCCCGGAACCTCGCTGACAACGAGCGCCACGAGCCCTGGGACGAGTGGGCCGCGGCCGCGGGCGTGGCGGCGTCGGTCGCGATTCCCATCGCCCACGACGGGAGCGTCTACGGGGTCCTCAACGTCTACTCGGAGCGGGCCGAGGCCTTCGACCCCGCGGAGCTGGCCGTCGTCGGCCAGCTCGGCGAGGTGGTCGGTCACGCCATCGCCGCGACCGAGCGAAAGCGTGCGCTCACCAGCGACGAGGTGGTCGAGCTCGAGTTCGCGGTCCACGACATCTTCGAGGACGTGACGGGTGTCACGGCGCCGTCGGGGACGGTCCACATCGACCAGGTGGTTCCGGTCGACGACGGGAACTACATCATCTACGGCACCGCGTCGGACGAGGCCGCGGCGGCGTTCCCGGACCTCGTCGAGGCGATGCCGAACTGGTCGTCTGCAACACTCCGGGCGGCAGACGACGGGTCGAACTTCGAACTCAAGATGTCGGACCCCCCGATACTCTCGACGCTGGCGGAGGCGGGCGGACTCGTCGAATCCGCGACCCTGGAGGACGGAACCTACCACCTGACCGTCCACCTCTCGCCGAACACAGAGGTCAGGCGGGTGACCGACGCCGTCCTGGCAGCGTACCCGTCGGCGTCGCTCCTCCGGCGGCGCCAGCTGACCCGCACGGAAGGGGGCGCAGTCGCGGTCCAGCAGACGCTCGAAGAGGAGCTCACCGACCGCCAGCGGACGGTGCTGACCGCGGCGTTCCACGCCGGATTCTTCGAGTGGCCCCGCGACGTCACCGGCGAGGACCTCGCTGCCTCGCTGGACGTATCCCCGCCGACCGTCCACCAGCACCTCCGGAAGGCTCAGCGGAAGGTCTTCGCGGCGCTGTTCTCCTGAACAGCCGGCTCAGGCACGGGAGCGGCTACGTCCGACCCCGAAGGCCACTCCGTTTACAAGCCCGAGCAACACGCCGAAGTAGAGGTCACCGAGCACGACCGCAAGCACGAGTCCGACGCCGAGTCCGAGCGCGATTCCTTTCAGCATCGTCGGCCAGTGCACCCAGTCGAACCGGCCCCCAGCCTCGGACTCGTCTGTCATACGTTCGGTGAGGGGTGGTCGGCTGATAAGGCTTCAGTCGCGATCGGTCAGGCCAGCGCGCTGCCGGCGCGGATTATCGTCCGTTCGCCGAACGCCGGGCCGACCAGCTGGAGCCCCACGGGGAGGCCCGCGTCGGTCTCCCCGGCCGGGACCGAGATGGCCGGGAGGTTCGCCAGATTGACCGGCGTGGTGTTCGCGTCGGCCAGATACATCGTCAGCGGGTCGTCGAGGCTCTCGCCGCGCTTCATCGGCGGCACCGGCATCGTCGGCGAGGCGAGCACGTCGGCGTCCTCGAGCGCCTCGTCGAAGTCCTGCTTGACCCAGGCGCGGGCGTCCTGGGCCTTCTTGTAGTACTTGTCGTGGTAGCCGGCCGAGAGGGCGTAGGTGCCCAGCAGGATGCGGCGTTTGACCTCCTCACCGAAGCCCTCCTCGCGGGCTTTCGCGAACGACTCGTTCCAGTTGCCGTCGTAGCCACCCGACTCGCCGTAGCGGACGCCGTCGAACCGGGCGAGGTTCGAGGAGGCCTCGGACATGGCGATGACGTAGTAGGCCTCGACGGCGTGTTCGACCGACGGGAGGTCGACCTCGTGGTACGTCGCGCCCTGTGTTTCCAGCTCGGCCATCGCGTCCCAGAACGTCTCGACGACGGCCTCGTCAGCACCGTCTAAGAGTTCGGTGGGTACGCCGATGGAGAGCCCCTCGACGTCGCCGTCGGCCGCGTCGGCGTAGGACTGCTGGCCGTCCGGTGCTTCGCGCGTGGTGGCGTCGTGCTCGTCGGGGCCGGCGATGACCTCCAGCAGTTCGGCGGCCGCTTCGGTGGTCGGGGCGATAGGACCGATCTGTTCGAGACTGTTGGCGTAGGCGACCAGGCCGTATCGGGAGACCAGGCCGTAGGTGGGCTTGATACCGACGACGCCGCAGAAGGCGGCGGGACAGCGGATGGAGCCACCCGTATCAGAGCCCAGCGCCATATCGGCGTCACCCGCGGCGACCACTGCAGCGGAACCGCCGGAGGAGCCCCCGGGGACACGCCCCTCGGCAACGGGATTCTCGACGGGACCGAACGCCGACGTCTCGGTCGTCGTCCCCATCCCGAACTCGTCCATGTTGGTCTTCCCGGGGATGGTCGCGCCGGCGGCTTTCAGCCGTTCGACGACCGTCGCGTCGTAGGGCGGGACGTAGTCTTCGAGCATCGCCGACCCGCAGGTGGTGCGGACGCCCTCGGTGGAGATGTTGTCCTTGACCGCGACGGTCCGACCCGCGAGCGGGCCGTCGTCAGCCCCCTCGATACGTTCGGTCGTGACGTAGCCGTTGTAGTCGGTCATCTCACGACACCTTCGGGCCTTTGAACTGCCCTTCCTCCGATTCCGGGGCGTTCTGGAGCGCTTCGTCCTGACTCAGGCACTCGCGGACCTCGTCCGGTCGCATGACGTTCGCGAGGGCCGCCTCGCGCTCGGTCTCGGGCACCTCGTCGAGTGCCTCGAACGCTTCGAGGATATCGCCGAACTGCTCGGTGAACCGCTCGACCTCGTCGTCCTCGAGGTCGACGCGGGCGAGCTCCGCGACGTGACGGACCTCGTCGGGGTCGACGGCGTTGTCGCTCATGTCTCCGCGGTGGACTGGCCCGGCGGTAAGCGTTTCGAAACGGCGACCCCCTAACCAGGTTGGGTAGTTAGTGAAGGTGGAGGCTCACGAACAGATGTAGTAAGAGAAGTTATGGAATCGAAAAAATTCCCTCCGAATCAGAGCAAAGGTTTTAAGTCGCCCGAGCCACAACAGAAAAGTACAGAAGACGTTTTCCGGGTCTCAGACCCGTCTGTCCGTAACCAATGACCGATACGACCATCCGCCGATACACGAGTGAGCGCGAAACCGAAGACGAGCAGGTAGACGAATCCGAAGCGGCAGTCGTCTGTCCGGAGTGCGGTGGCTCGCTGGTCTCCGACAGCGAGCGTGGTGAGACCGTCTGTCAGGACTGTGGCCTCGTCGTCGAGGAGGACGAGATCGACCCTGGCCCCGAATGGCGTGCGTTCGACTCCTCAGAGAAGGACCAGAAGTCCCGCGTCGGCGCTCCGACGACGAACATGATGCACGACAAGGGGCTGTCGACGAACATCGGCTGGCAGAACAAGGACGCCTACGGCAACTCGCTGTCCTCGCGTCAGCGCGAGAAGATGCAGCGCCTGCGCACCTGGAACGAGCGGTTCCGCACGCGTGACTCCAAGGAGCGCAACCTCAAGCAGGCCCTGGGCGAGATCGACCGCATGGCCTCGGCGCTCGGCCTCCCGGAGAACGTCCGGGAGACCGCGAGCGTCATCTACCGCCGCGCGCTCGACGAGAACCTCCTGCCGGGGCGCTCCATCGAGGGCGTCTCGACGGCCTCGCTGTACGCGGCCGCCCGCCAGGCGGGGACTCCCCGCTCGCTCGACGAGATTACTGGCGTCTCCCGCGTCGAGAAGGACGAAATCGCCCGGACCTACCGCTACGTGGTCCGGGAACTGAGCCTCGAAATCCAGCCCGCCGACCCCGAGAGCTACGTCCCCCGCTTCGCCTCCGACCTGGAGCTCTCCGAAGAGGTCGAACGCCGAGCCCGCCAGCTGCTCCAGAACGCGAAGGAACAGGGCGTCCACTCCGGCAAGTCGCCGGTCGGCCTCGCCGCCGCGGCCGTCTACGCCGCCTCCCTGCTGACCAACGAGAAGGTCACCCAGAGCGAGGTCAGCGAGGTGGCCAACATCTCCGAGGTCACCATCCGCAACCGGTACCACGAACTGCTGGAAGCAGAGGACAGCGTCCGTCCCTGACCGGACCGTAACCTAAACTTCTCCCAGGCCCCTCCGGCCTGTATGGAGACCACCCGTCACTTCGTCGCGACCGTCTACGTCGTCAGCGACGGCGCCGTCGCACTGCACGAACACGACAAGCTCGAGATGTGGCTTCCGGCCGGGGGACACATCGACCGCGACGAACTCCCACACGAGGCCGCGCTCCGGGAGACGCGAGAGGAGCTGGGCCTCGACGTCGAACTGGTCGCTCCGAAAGAGGGAATCGAGAGCGAGACGGTCCGTTCGATACCACAGCCACAGCACTTCCTGCTCGAGGACATCAACGTCGACGCGAGCGGTGCGGTGGGCCACCAGCACATCGACTTCATCTTCTACGGCGCGGTCGAGAGCCGCGACATCGACCCCGGACCGGGCGAACAACCGGCCGAGGACTGGGGCTGGTTCACGCCCGAGGCACTGCAAGCGAACGGGGACCGCTTCCCAGCCGACGTCATCGAGGTGGGCCAGCGGGCCATCGCGGCGGTCGACGGGCGGTGAGTCACCGAGCGTCGCGGCGTCGGAACGACGGCGGCTCCGGCGCCAGCGACTCGACGTACTGGGTGACGTGGTCGTCCATCCGGCGCTTGTAGCCGGCCTGGCGGGCCAGCCGGTCGAGCTCACGTGCGGCGAGTGACCCGTACTGTGCGGCTTTCTTGTCACGCATCGCGATGGTTTCGGGGAGCGACCCGAGTGCCGCCTGGCGGAGTGCCCACTTGCGCGTCTCGCCGTCGACCAGCATCGCGTCGTCGAGTCTGAGGGCCGACCGGACCACGTCGTCGTGCAACAACGGGGCGACCGGTTCGACGCCCGCCGCCCGCAGCGCGAGGACGTCCCGTTCGAGCTGGTCGGGGAGCGTGGCGACCACCTCGCGCTGCGCCCCGCGGATCGTGTCGGCCTGGACACGAGGGTCGTCAGGTGCCTTGGCCACTTTCGCGTAGCCGCCGAACAGCTCGTCGGCCCCCTGGCCGACGGCGAGACGGTCGAACCCGTCCGCTGCGACCCGCTCGGCGGTGAGATACAGCGGGAGGGCGATCTGAATCGCCATCGCGTTCGTGCGCCCCGTCGCCGCGACGAGTTCGGGGACCGCCCGTTCGAGCGCGTCGTGTGTCAGTTCCACGACGGTGAGGTCGCGGTCGAGCGCGTCGGCCGCGGCCCGGGCCGCCTCGACGTCGTGGCTCTCGGGGAAGCCGGCGACGTACAGCGGCGCGTCGAGGCGGGCGGCGAGCAGGGCCGAGTCGACGCCACCGGAGAAGGCGATGGCCAGCCCTTCGCTGTCGACGTCGTCGATGCGCCCCTCGACGGCCTCGCGGACTGCCGCGACGGCCGTCTCGCGGTTCTCGTACGGTGACAGGTCGGGTAGCGACCACACCGACCGGGTCCCATCGGCGTCTCGGACGTGCCCCGCGGAGAATCGTTCCGGCGCCTCGAGGTCGGTCGGGTCGTGACTCCAGTCGGCCTCAGCGAGTGGCCCCGGCGACGGGGCGTCGCCTTCGACGAACAGCGGGTATCGACCGAGCACGTCGCGGACGAGCGTATCACCGAGGTCACCGGCGAACCCGCCGGTCCCTGGCAGTGGCTCGCCGGAGTCGAGTGCGGCCCGGACGACGTCGGCGTCGGCGCCCTGCATCAGTCCAGGTAGGTCGAGAGGCGGTTGACGACGCGGCGCTTCGCACCCCCGGCGGCCTGCCGGAAGCTGATGCGCCACGGGGTTCGCTCCCCCTCGACGGTGGTTCGGCCGTCCTCGATAGCCGCGAGGATGGCCGCGACGGAGCGGTCGTCCGCGTCGACGTTCGTGACCGCCTGCCCGACCATCTCGGCGATGTGAGCGTCGCTCCCGGCGGTCATCGGCAGGCCGCGGCGGCGGGCGAAGCGTTCGGCCTGGCGGTTCGACCGGCCGGTCAGCAGCCGCGAGTTGTACACCTCTATCGCGTCGGCCGTCGCGAGTTCGTCCTTCGTGATGTGTTCGAGGACACCGTGGCGCGACTCCTGGAACGGGTGGGGGACGACCGCGAGGCCGCCCTGGTCGCGGATGCGGTCGAGCGTCTCGCCGAAGGGCAGGCCCTGTGGAATCGCCTCACGGATGCCCAGCGCGAGGACGTGGCCGGCCGCGCAGGTGACCTCCATGCCCGGAATCCCGACGAGGTCGTACTCGGGAGCCAGTTCGGCCGCCCGGAGGCTCGCGTCTATCTCGTCGTGGTCGGTGACCGCCAGCGCGTCCAGCCCGACGGCGCTGGCCTGCTCTAAAAGGAGTTCGACGGAGTCACGACCGTCGTAGGACAGCGACGAATGCGTGTGGAGCTCGACCGACAGCACGGGAGTTCCTACGCAATGGCCCGGCAAAAGCGCCCCGATACGCTCGCGGTGGAAAACTCGTGGGCCTCGGGGCGCTCAGTCCGTCCAGTGCTCGCCGCGACGGTCCCCGCCGCGGATTTCGAACCGGGCACCCCCCGACTCCGACGCAGCGACGGCAATCTCCCAGTCGTGGGCGTGCACAATCTGTTGCACGATAGCGAGGCCGAACCCGGTCCCGTCGGCGGTCGTCGAGAACCCGTGGTCGAAAACCGACGCACGGTCGTCCGGGGGGATACCGACGCCGTCGTCCTCGACGTAGAAACCAGCGCCGTCGTCGAGCTCGCCAACCCGGACGGTCACACCCGCCCCACCGTGTTCGGCCGCGTTTCGGAAGAGGTTCTCGAACAGCTGTTGAAGGCGGCTCTGGTCGGCGTCGAGCTCGATATCCAGGTCGACCTCGAGCCGTGCGTCGGGCGTCTCGACCTGTGACCACGCCGCCCGCGCGGTGTCCGCGACGGGAACGGCGGTGGTCTTGCCGATGGGGTCCCCATGCCGGGCCAGCGTCAGGGTGTCGTCGATGAGCGCCTCCATCCGCGAGTGGGCCCGACGAATCGCCTCGAGGTTGTCGTCGTCCGAGTCGACATCAAGCAGTTCGACCCGGCCACTGGCCACGTTCAGCGGGTTTCTGAGGTCGTGTGACAGCACGTTCGCGAACTGGTTGAGCTGGTCGTTGCGCTGCTGGAGCTCCCGTTCCCGCTGTTTGAGCGCCCGTTCGTCGGCTGCCCGGTCGAGCGCGGTCTCGATGTTCGTCGCGAACAGCTTCGCCAGCGAGACGTCGGTCTCGTCGAACGCGCCGGGCTCACGTGCGCCGACGACGAAGATTCCGTGCGAGCCAAGCGGGAGCTGGATCTCGCTTCGGATCTCCGTCTCGGGGTTGTAGACGCCGTCGACGGCCTGGAGGTCGTCGAACACCCTCGGCTCGCCGGCCTCGAACGTCTCCCACACCAGTCCCTCGCCCTTAGAGAACGTCGGTGGAACGCCGACGACGGCTTCGGCGGTCTCCGACCAGGCGACCGGCACGAGCTCGCCGGTGCGCTCGTCGTAGAGATGGAATCCGTTCAGTGGGAGGTCCAGCAGGTCGGTCACCGCCTCGCTGGCGAGCGACGCGATCTCCGGCGGGGAGGACAGCATCATCAGTTCCCGCGTCGTCTCGTGGAGGTCGTTGAGCCGCCGCTCGTACCGTGTTCGCCTGGTAACGTCGCGGTAGACCCAGAGGTGACCAGGGGTGTCGCCGTCCAGGTCGACCGGTATCGCGCTCCGTTCGAGCGTCCGGCCGTCCACGAGGTCGAACGACTCCTGCTCGACGGGGACCGAGTTTTCGACCGACTCGTCGGTCTGTTCGACGAACCGGTCGGGGTCGGTGAACAGGTGCTTGTACCGGCGGGCCGCGTTGGCACAGTCCGTGCCGACGAGTTCCTGCGGGTCGGCGTCGATATCCAGGAGGGTACAGAACCGCTCGTTGGCGAACAGGACCTCGCGGTCGGCGTTCTCGGCGAGGATACCGACGGGGATGTTCTCGACGAGCTTCGACAGCAGCGACGTCGTCGACTTGAGTTCCCCTTTTCGCTCGACGCGGTCGGAGATGTCGCGGACGACACATATCAGACCGTCGTCGTCGAACGTCGTCAGTGACAGCTCCTGTTCGAACTCGGTTCCGTCGGTACGCACGCCGACGGCCTCGCCGCGCCAGGCGCCCTCGTCGTACGTCTCCGGCAGCACCTCCTCCTGGAAGCGTTCCAGTTCAGGCTCTTCGTAGCAGGTCTGCCAGGATTCGCCGACCATCGCCTCGGGGTCCTCGTATCCGTAGAGTTCAGCGTGGGTTTGGTTGACCGTGGCGTAGCGCCCGTCCGGGCCGAGTATCGCGACGCCGTCCATCGCCCCCTCGATGGCCCGTTCGAGAACGTTCGATTCTGACTGCCCCCAGTCAGCGCCATCCCATTCCTGAACCACTGCCAGGAATTATCTGTGTAGCACTTTAATGTTTGCGTTCTAACAGTGGGGGCAGATTCCCGCCGGCGAATCCCGAGATGCGGGCGAGGAGGAGAACGTGCTCAGTCGGCTGGATGCCCGGTCGGTACGTCGGCGAACGGCTCCGTGGGTCGGACCTCGTCGTCTGTCAGATAACACTGCGGGTCGGGCGCGAACAGGTCGTCCTCGGTAGTGAGCGCACGGAGTCGCGACGCCCCACGACAGACGCCGGCGTACTGACAGTCGGCGCACTTGCCCGTCAGGTGGTCCTCGCGGTTCCGGAGCTGGCGCAGGAGCGGGTTCGAGTCGTCCTCCCAGATGGCGCCGAAGGAGCGGTCCCGGACGTTGCCCAGCGAGTACCCCTGCCAGAACTGCGTGAGGTGGACGTTCCCCTGGTAGTCGACGTCGGCGACCCGCTCGCCCGTCGGGTCGCCGCCGTTGACCTGGAGGTAGTCGTAGACGCGCCGGGCCTGGACCTCGCTCATGTGCTCGCGGGCGTACTCCACGAGGTAGGCTGCGTCGGCGTAGTTGCCCACGAGCAGCGTCTCGATCTCCTCGCCCCGGTCGTGGTACCCGCGGGTCATGTCACAGACGCGTTTCACCGCAGCCCGGCGGTCCTCGGGCGTGAGGTCGGCGTCGACGATTTCGGTCCCGCGGCCGCCGTAGTCCAGGTGGTAGAAACAGAAGCGGTCGACGCCCACGTCGGTCAGCAGGTCGACGACGCCCTCCAGGTCGGGAGCGTTACGCTCGGTGATGGTGTAGCGGAGGCCGGTCTTGAGGCCGGCGTCCAGACAGTTCTCGATTCCACGGATCGCGCCCTCGAAGGCGCCGTCGAGCCCCCGGAAGTCGTCGTTCCGTTCGGGGAGGCCGTCGACGGAGACGCCGGCGTACTTCAGCCCGGCGTCCTTCAGCGAGGCGGCGCGCTCTTCGGTGATGAGGGTCCCGTTGGTCGAGAGGACCGGACGGACGCCCACCTCGTTCGCGTAGGCGACCAGTTCCTCCAGGTCCTGTCTGACGAGCGGTTCGCCGCCGGAGAAGAGGACCACCGGCGCGCCGTAGTCGGCGAGGTCCTCCAGCAGCGCCTTCCCTTCGGCCGTCGAGAGTTCACCGTCGGCGATGTCGGTGTCGGCGGCCGCGTAACAGTGGTCGCAGTAGAGGTTGCACTGCTTGGTGACGTTCCAGACCACGACCGGACGGCGCTGTTTCTCGTCGCGAATCTGGGACTTGGTTGACTCGTCGGCGGCGTCGTAGCGCAGCCCGTCGCCCTCGGCGTCTAAGTCACAGAGGAGTTTCGAGACCGAGATCATCCGTCCTCACCCCGGAGCGTCTCGGCGGCCATCTCCTCGCGGTCCATCGTCGTCTCCCCGCCCGCGTCTGTCGCCACGAGCGACTGGTCGGCCGTCTGGAACCGTCGCGTCTCGTCGGCCGGACAGAGCCACAGCCGTTCGACGCTGTGACCGAACAGGGCAGTCGCCTGTTCGCGAGCGATGTCCGCCGACGGCGCGCTCACGCTCCCGGCGTGCGTGAGCGGTTCCGCCGAGTCCTCGCTGACGAACAGTTCCCACTCCCGACTCGTCGCACCGCGGGGGGCGTCCACCTCGTTGTCCAGGCGTTCCATACGAGCCTTCTAGAAAGCCCCATAAAAAACGGGTCAGCCGAGTTCCCATCGCCTGAGAACGGCGTCACTCCAGCCCCGTGTGCCACGGACCGTCGGGCGCCGCCGTCGTGGCGTCGTCTGTTCGGAGCGACAGGCACTCGCGTGCGCGCTCGACGCCCTCGCGGACGTTCTGTCCCACGCCGTCCAGATGGGCCCCCGCGAGCAGCGGATTGACGCTCGAGGGCTCGGCATGCGCGTAGACGTCGGTCCCCCCGTCGGCGTTCGGAAAGAGCATGAGGTGCAGCTGCCGGCGCGCGAGCGGCCGGTCGCGGTGCACCCACGAGGCCCGCTCCGGAACCCCATCGCGTGTCTTGAGCCGGGCGAACGGGTTCCGGACGAACCCGGCGTCCCAGAGACGGGCCTCGGCGACAGGGAGCGACACCGGCAGCGAGCCAGCGTACTCGCCCGCAGTGATGGGACGCGGACCCAAGCGCTCGTCGACCAGCCGGCCGAGACCCCGCGAGGCAGTCCGCCGGATGGGCTCCCACCAGGCGGCCGAGGGCCCGCGGTTCCAGTGAAACGGAAGGCCGTACGTCTGGAACAGCCCGAGAGCCGCGCCGAGGCGTGCGACGGGAGTCGGGAGCGCTGGAACCATACGAGACCTGTACGCACCCCAACAGTATCAAAGCAGTTCCCACGGCTCGCTCGCCTCGAACATCCACAATATGACGGTCATGCTGGGAGAGACCCCACGACTGCGCCGGCGCGCAACCGGCGAGTCGGTTAGGTTAAAAGGGTCGCGGAGTCAGATTGGTGCAAGGATGGTTCGGGACCCGTTCGCCGAGGACGACACACCGGAGCTCGAGACGGTCCTCGACGCGCTGGACGACGAGGACTGTCGGTCCATCGTCAGCGTCCTCGACGAACCGATGACGGCGAGCAAGATCTCCGAGGAGAGCGGGGTGCCGCTCTCGACGACGTACCGCAAGCTCGAGCTGTTGACCGAGTCCTCGCTCCTCTACGAGGGCGTCGAAGTCCGCTCGGACGGGCAACACGCGAGCCGGTACGCCATCGACTTCGAGGAGGTCGTCATCGCGCTCGACGAGGAACGGGCGTTCGCCGTCGATATCTCTCACCGGGCCAGGTCGCCAGACCAGCGACTCGAGAACCTCTGGTCGGAGGTGCGCAAGGAGACATGAGTCCACACATCATCAGTTCACAGGTCGGCATCGTCGTCTCGAAGACGCTCATCCTCATCATCGGCGGGCTGATAACGTACTACTCCTATCAGGCCTACCAGCGTACGGGGTCACCCGAGCACAAGTGGCTCACGTACGGGTTCGGGGTGGTCACGTTGGGGGCGATTCTCGGGGGCGTGCTCGACATCGTCGTCGGGGAGTTCCTGAACACCGAGCTCATCAGCACGAGCGTGTTCGTCTCCAGTTCGATGACGGCGATCGGCCTCGGTATCATCCTCTACTCGCTGTACGTTCGGTGAGCGGGGGGATTCCCACAGCCTAAAAATACTGGGCTGTTTATATAGTGGCCCATATCCATCGTCCCGCTACGATGGTCGACACGAGCACAGTCCTGCTGGTCGCTGCCAAGACGGTGACGCTGCTCTGCGGGGCGGTCCTCACGTACCTGACCTTCCAGGCGTACCGACGGACCGCGTCGCCGGCGATGCGAGCCCTGTGGGTCGGTATCAGTTTCGTGACCGCCGGCGCGGTGTTCGCGGGGAGCCTCCACCAGGTGCTGGACGTCCCGGTCGCGACGAGCGTGGCCGTCGAGAGCGTCTTCACCGCGGCCGGGTTCGTCGTCCTCACCTACTCGCTGTACACCGAGCAACCGACCCGGGGATGAACAGTATCGTACTACCCGCGCGAGACCCGCTGCCCGCCTGACCCACAGCCGCTGACCGTACGACGACCGATGAGACGTCGACAGAAATCCGGAACCGATGACAGGAACAGACGAGACGACGGAGCCGACGCCGGACGTGGAACAGGCCGTCGAGCAGATGAACGACCGCGGGGCCACAGTCAGGGCCGTCCAGTTAGAGCAGGCGCTGGACCAACTGTGCGCCGACGGCGAGCTGACCGACGCCCAGCGGCAGGTCGTCGAGCAGTTGAGCGAGCGCCTCGTCGAGCGCCTGCTCGCAGTCCCCCGTTCGAGTCTGCGAGACGCCGGCCGGACCGACGACGCCGATACCGTCGAGACGGCGATCGAGCTGTTCGGGTAGCGTTCGGGACTGTGTCGAGGTGCGCCCCAGCAGCCGTCCTCGGCGGGATGCCGGACGAGCGCGAGTCAGTCGAAGCCGAGGAATCGGTGGGGTGAGCTGGCGGTATCACTATATGTATACTACCTCGTCACAGACCCGCTAGCCCGTGGTTTCAACGAATTCGAGTGATTAAAGTGAGCCGGACTTGTGGTTCCGATACGAAACGATGACCACCTCAAGTGGGGGAAGCGAAGGGTTCCGCGTTGGTGCCGGGGAGAGTCCTGGCGACGCCGTACTCAGGTGCGTCGCGGCCGAGAAAGGATGCGAGGTCCTCGACCTCGCGCCGCTACAGGACACCATCGACGTGCATGCCCTTGACCAGCTGTTCGAGGCGCCGGGCGTCGAGGCACTCGAGTTCTCCTACGAGGGGTTCGACGTCTCGGTCGAACCCGACCGGATCTACCTCACCGAACAGCAGTGAGCGCGCGTTCCGCGCGCACCGTCTTGTCCGCGGCGTCGTAGGACAGCACGTCGAGGGCCGCCAGTTTCGGCAGGTCAACGTGGTGGAGTCGTGTCTGTAGTGCTTTCGCGCCGACCTCGGCGCGGGTCAGGTCAGTCTCGTCGGCGTCGAGCAGCCGTTCGGTGACCTGGCCCAGCGTCAGCGAGCCGGGCGCCTCGGCGAGCGACGAGACGATGTACTGCCGGTAGGGCCGAGCGACCAGCGCGGCCACGAGGTCCCAGCGAGGGTCGTCCGTCTGCTCCGGCGACGGGAGCGGGACACCGAACTCGGACAGGTCGACGGGGAACGACGGGACGAGTCTGACGCCGTCGGACGACCGGACGATGAGGCCGACGGACTCCAGTTTCGGCAGTTTCTGGTGATGGAGGCGCAGCCGGCGAGCGCGACGTTCCTCGCTGGTCACCTGCGCCGTCGGCTTTCGCTCCTCGCGGGCGGCGAGCGCCACCGCAAGGTCTCGTTCCGTGAGCGGGGCGGCGCCGTCCGCGACGAGGGAGAGGATTCGCCGCTGTTGGGCGTCAGCGAGGACGCCTGCGACGAGACGGGAGTCGACCCGACTACCCTTGCCTGTGCTACCCATGAGGACCTATCGCAAGTATATCCTCTTGGGTACGCTGCCGGAAATATGAGGTATCGGGGCGCGCGTCGACGGCGGTGGTACTCGCTGCCGGAGCGGGCGCGTTGCTGGTGCCACTCACCCGACGCACCGGTACGCCGGCGCATGGAAAGCAATTTAGCCGGGCGGGAGCGACTGGCCGGTAATGAGCCTGTCCGACGCGGACCACGACATCGTGGTCGACGAACTCGACCGGGAGCCCACCCGGGCCGAGGCGGCCCTCTTCGAGAACCTCTGGAGTGAACACTGCGCGTATCGCTCCTCGCGGCCGCTCCTCTCGGCGTTCGACTCCGAGGGCGACCAGGTCGTCATCGGCCCCGGCGACGACGCCGCCGTCGTCTCCCTGCCGGCCCACGACGGCGAGGAGATGTACATCACGATGGGCATCGAGTCGCACAACCACCCCTCGTACGTCGACCCGTTCGACGGGGCCGCGACCGGCGTCGGCGGCATCGTCCGCGACACGCTCTCGATGGGTGCCTACCCCATCGCGCTCGCGGACAGCCTGTACTTCGGTGACTTCGAGCGCGAACACTCCCGCTATCTCTTCGAGGGCGTCGTCGAGGGCATCTCCCACTACGGGAACTGCATCGGCGTCCCGACGGTCGCCGGCTCCGTGGCCTTCCACGACGGCTACGAGGGCAACCCGCTCGTGAACGTCTCCTGCATCGGCCTGCTGGAACCCGAGCGGACGCTCACCGCCGAGGCTCAGGAACCGGGCAACAAGCTCGTGCTCGTCGGGAACTCGACGGGACGGGACGGCCTCGGCGGGGCGTCATTCGCCAGCGAGGACCTCGCCGAGGACGCCGAGACCGAGGACCGGCCCGCGGTCCAGGTCGGCGACCCCTACAGCGAGAAACTGCTCATCGAGTGCAACGAGGCCCTGCTGGACGAATCCCTCGTGGAGTCGGCTCGGGACCTCGGGGCCGCGGGGCTCGGTGGCGCATCCTCGGAACTGGTCGCGAAGGGCGGTCTCGGCGCGAAGATCGAACTCGACCGCGTCCACCAGCGCGAACCGAACATGAACGCGATGGAGATTCTGCTGGCCGAGAGCCAGGAGCGGATGGTGTACGAGGTCGAACCTAGAAACGTCGACCGCGTCGCGGAACTCGCCGAGCGCTACGACCTGGGCTGTTCGGTCATCGGCGAACTCACCGAACCGGGGACGAACTACGTCTGCACCTTCCAGGACGAGACGGTCGTCGACGTCGAGGCGGCGTTCCTGGGCGACGGCGCCCCGATGAACGACCTGCCCGCCGAGGAACCCCCGACACAGGAGCGGGACCTCCCGACCGTGAACCTCACCGAGGCCTTCGAGCGCATCGTCGCCAGCCCGAACACGGCCTCGAAACGGTGGGTCTACCGCCAGTACGACCACGAGGTCCAGGTCCGCACGAGCGTTCTGCCGGGCGACGACGCCGCCCTGCTGGCCATCCGTGAGGCCGGCACGGGCCTGGCCTTCTCCGCGGGCGCCGACCCCAACTGGACCGAAGCGGCACCCTACGACGGCGCTCGCGCCGTCGCCCTGGAGAACGCCACCAACGTCGCCGCGAAAGGCGCGACGCCCCACGCCGCCGTCGACTGTCTGAACGGCGGCAACCCCGAGAAACCGGACGTCTACGGCGGATTCAAGGGCATCGTCGACGGCCTGGCGGACATGTGTGCCGACCTAGACGTCCCCGTCGTCGGCGGCAACGTCTCGCTGTACAACGACTCGCAGGCCGGCCCGATTCCGCCGACGCCGACGCTCGCGATGGTCGGCGTCAAGGAGGGGTACGAGGCCCCACCGATGTCGCTGTCCGGCGAGGGCACGCTCGTCGTGGTCGGCGACCACGCGCTCGACGGCGACGCCGACCCGAAACTGGGCGGGTCGGAGTACTGCGCCCTCTTCGGCGGTACAGACGCGTATCCCGACCTGCACGCCGACCCGAAGGGGTTCGTCAACACCGTCGCCGAAGTGGCCGACGCCGACCACGTGCTCGCCTCGCACGACGTGAGCCACGGGGGCCTGGCGGTCACCCTTGCGGAGATGGTTCACGAGGACGCCGGCGCAGCGATTGAAATCGAGACGGTCGAGCGGGGGACCCGGAAGCGTCTCCTCTTCGGCGAACAGCCCGGTCGCGTCGTCTTCGAGACGGCGGACCCGTCGGCGATCGAGGAGGCGTTCGACGGGGTCGCGCCCGTGACGGTCCTGGGCGAGGCCGACGGTTCGAACCACCTCGAGATCACCGTCAACGACGAGACCATGCAGTACCACGCCGGCGAGATCGCCGACCTCCGTGCCACCATCGACGACGAGCTGGCCTGAACGCCCGCTGTCGACACACAGGCACGGCTGGCTGCTGAGAGCTATACACCGGGCGAACTGGACGCGGCGGTCAGAAGGGAATCGGACGTTGCTCGACTACCGATGAGACGGGCGTATCGTCCCGTCAGACCACCGCGAACGCGATGCCGAAGGTGATGACCAGGCCGAGGAGCGCGACGCCGGCGCCGGTGAACACCTGCGACATCGTGAAGTCGCTCTGTGGCGCCGTAGAGCGCAGCGGCGGCGCCCGCTCGGGCAGGTCGACGTTCTCGGGGTCGTAGTCCGGGCGTGACTCCTCGTGATGGTCGTCGTGGTCGTCGGCCATATCCAGGGATTTCACTACTGGGTACGAGTAACTGTCGGATTCGCGTGTCGGAAGGAGGCATCGTGGCGGGCGGTCACTCGTCAGTCGACCGGCGCCGCGAGGCGATTCCGTGGACCGTCGAGAGGACGAGCAGGGCGGCGACGACGGCCGCGCTGAAGACGTTTGCCGCCAGCTGGACCGGCAGGAGATCGAGGTAGTTCGCGACGAACAGGAACGCCGCCCCGCTCCCGACGCCGCCGTAGTACCTGTGCCAGGGGCGGGCCGGATTCGGCCGGCGTCGAGCCATCACGAGGACGTCCTGCGCGGCGTCGGTCAACTCGACCCGACCGCCGCGGCGGTCGTACTCGACGACGCCGGCATCGGCCAGCTTCGGCAGGTGACACTGGTAGAGCGCGACGTAGACCCGTTTTCGCTCTGTAGACCCGACCGAGGTCGCCGTCGACCCGTTCTCCTGGGCGGCGATCTCCTCGGCGAGCGTCCCGAGGGCGACTGGACCGCCGACCTGGTCGAGATGTTCGAGGACCCGCCGTCGTCGCTCGTTTTTCAGGAGTGTGAAGACGGCATCGGTCGGGAGTTCTGACGCGCCGACGTCGAACACTGCGGTCGGCCGCGCGTCCGTCTCGACGACGGGAGACTCCTGCAGGCTACGTGGTTTGCTGAGCGTGTCATTACTTCCCATGGAGGGTCACGGCAAACGATAGGTCACACCGGTACTTCAACAGGGAGAATAGTCCGCTCCCGTTCACGCCGGCCGTCGGGCGTATCGCTCGGCTTATTCAGGCGTATTCGATGGACTGCGACCGGGTGGTCCGTCCCGGCAACACATGTTTTAGCATATATATAAACGGAATGAATGGTCATAGACGGCACCACGTCTCGCCCGGGCGCGTGAAACGTCGCGGGCATAGTTCGGAAAGTAGGGGTTACTGGAACCGGGTTCGGGGCCACACAACGCTCACGCGGCTGAATCGGCACGAACCCCTGTTCGAGTCGTCGGAACGGCCTGTGTCGGTACAGACGGACCTTTGCACCAGTCGAAACCGTCAAACGGCCCTGTGGCGAACCCACGGGTATCCAATGACGCTGACCAAGAGAATCATCCCCTGTATCGACGTCGACGTCGACGAGAACGGGGAGGCGGCGGTGTACACCGGGGTCAACTTCGAGGACCTGGAGTACACCGGCGACCCGGTCGAGATGGCCAAGGCCTACAACGAGTCGGGGGCCGACGAGTTCGTCTTCCTCGACATCACCGCCTCAGCGGAGGGGCGCGAGACGATGCTCGAGACGGTCTCGGCGGTCGCCGACGAGGTGTTCATCCCGCTGACCGTCGGCGGCGGCATCCGGACCAAGGACGACATCAAGGAGACGCTCCGAGCCGGCGCGGACAAGGTCTCTATCAACTCCGGGGCCATCGCCAGGCCGGAACTCATCGAGGAGGGCGCGGCGGCCTTCGGGAGCCAATGCATCGTCATCTCGCTCGACGCCCGCCGCCGCTTCGACGACGAGGGCGACCACTACGTCGAGGTCGACGGGGACCAGTGCTGGTTCGAGTGTACAGTGAAGGGGGGCCGCGAGGGCACCGGCATCGACGCCGTTGCCTGGGCCATCGAGGCCGAAGAGCGTGGGGCAGGCGAGATATTCGTCAACTCCATCGATGCCGACGGCACCAAGGACGGTTACGACATCCCGCTGATGACGGCGGTCTGTGACGCCGTCTCGACGCCCGTAATCGCGTCGTCGGGATGTGGGAGCCCGGCTGATATGGAGGAAGTGTTCGTCGAGGCCGGTGCAGACGCTGGGCTCGCCGCCTCTATCTTCCACTTCGGCGAGTACTCCATCGCCGAGACGAAGGCGTACCTCGACAGCAAGGGCATCCCTGTCCGGTTGTAGGGGCCAGTAGCGAGCCGCCAGCAGCCGAGAGAGGCGGTCGGTCCCGTTCGCGTTACCGCCATCCGTCCGGGAGGGTTTCGCGGTTGGACTCGATGAGGTCGAGCAGTGGTCGAATCTCGTCGAAGGCCGGCCCCTCCGTAACGAGGTCGGCGTCGCGGTCCCACTCGATGTAGCCCCGCTTGTCCAGGAGCGGAAGGTGAACGTGTTCGAGTTCGATCCGGGCCGTCTCCCGGTCCTGCCCTCCCAGCTCGATGTCCTCCGGGATATCGATATCGTCGGTCTGTTGGCCCTCTACGAGCAATTCGACCAGGAGGCGTCGTCGCAACGGGTCTTCGAGACAGCGTAAGAGCGGTTGCCACTCAGTCCGCTTACTCATATCGTAATAAACTACAGTTTCGTTTTTATCAGTTTTGGTGAGAGTCACACATTCGGATATACTCTGTAGACGCCACGGGTGCTTCGGGTTCCGCGAGGGCTTTGTAGCTCGGTCACCAAGGGTTACTCGATGGAATGGCGGTGTGAGTGGTGCGGAAAACCCCACGAGGAGAACGACCCGCCCTGCGACAACTGCGGCCACGGGACCTACGAGCGGGCGGTCAAACAGGTGAACGACGAGGTGGCCCCGGGCGGTTCGGTGTGGGTCTGTCAGGACTGCGGCCGCGAGCACATGCGCAACCGGCCGCCGTGCAAGCGGTGTGGCGGGTCGGATTTCGAGCGGCGGGTCGGCCCGCCGGAGACGGACCCCCTCGACGAGATAGGGACGTCGTGGAGCGACGTCATCGAGGCGAAGTACGTCGTCGGCTACCTCGCCGTCGCGGCGCTGCTGGCGCTCATCGTCCTCACGACCTTCGGCTTCGTCTCGCTGCCGGGTATCGGGGGCGACGCCGCGACAGCGCCGCCGGCGGTTCCTGACGCGCCCGGCAGCGCGGACACGGCCGGCGGCCTCGACCTCGCCGCCACAGAGGACGCGTACGTCGACGTGTTGAACGAGCTGCGGGGGGCCGCCGGCGGGAGCCCGCTCGCCCGGAACGCGACGGTCGACGAGGCCGCAGCCTACTACAACAAGGCCCGCGTCGACGCTCGCTACGGCGACGGTGAGGGGCCGGACCGCGAGGCACTGAACGGATTCGGCCTGGCCTGTTCACGCCCGAGCGTCGTCGCCTACGAGGTGGCCTACGACCGAACGGGGCAGTCGGTCGGTGACTTCGACGACGAGTCGGCACTCGCGACGGCGCTGGTCGAGAGCTACGTCGAGCGCGGCGCGCCCTATCGAGGCGCCGAAACCGGCGACGTCGGCGTCGATATCCACGTCGGCCCTGACGGACGCGTGTTCGTCACGCACGTGCTCTGCTGAGCGGGGAGAGAAGGAGAACCGGGGTCAGGCCGCCGACTCGAAGGCGTCAGTGAACGCGTCGGCCTTCGAGATGACGCGGTCCGTGCCGTCCTCGAGGGCGTCGAGCGCGTCGACGTCCGTCTCGGTCTTGATGGTCAGGACTGGGTCGGTCTGCCCCCCGGACTGTTCGGGGTTCACGTCGTAGGTCGCCGCCGTCACGCCGTCTGTCTCCAGGAGCGCGCCCTTGATGACGTTCATGAACGTGTGGTCCTCGCCGGCGATCTCGAGCGAGAGTTCCGTGTCGGATTTATCGATGACGCGAAGGTCCATACCGGTGGATTCGTGCCCTCGAACCCATCAACGTGTCGCTTCGAGCGCGTCACGGACGAACCGGCCCGGACGCTCAAACAGCGGTGTGAGCCATCCCAAGACAGATGCCCGGACCGGCACCGAAGCCTGTATGGACAGCCCCGAACGGTCGCGCCGATACGTCCTCCACCTCCTCGGCGTGGGTATCGCGGGGTCCGTCGCCGGGTGTGAGAGCGAGTCCCCGGCCCCAGGCGGACCGAGCAACACCAAGCAGACGGTGGTTCCGTCGACGGACAGACCCGCCACGGAGACGACGGCGGCCGCCGGCGACCTGCCGCCCGGGAAACTCGTCCCCACTGACGGCGACGAGAACGACAACTTCGGAAACGCCGTCGCCTGCTCGGGAGACAGCGCGCTCGTGGGTGCGATTCGCGACGAAGCCGCCGCTGGCAGCTGGTCAGGCGCCACTTACGTCTGCGCACGGGAGGGAGGGCAGTGGTCGGTCGGGACGAAGCTCACCCTCTCGGATGGCGACGAATACGACAGGTTCGGAAACGACGTCGCTATCGCCGGTGACTACGGCCTTGTCGGTGCCTTTCACGACAGCGACCACGGCGGAAAGCGGGCGGGTGCAGCCTACGTCTTCGAGCGTACGAGCGACGGTGAGTGGACCCAGCAGGCCACGCTCGTCCCCGACGACCACCAGCGGCGAGCCAACTTCGGCAGTGCCGTCGCGCTCGACGATGCGCGTGCTGTCGTCGGCGCGGCCGCGGCGTCGAGCGAGAACGGCGAGGAGGCAGGGGCAGCCTACGTCTTCGAACGAGCGGACGACGCCTGGACCCAGCGGGCCACGCTCGCTCCGGCGGACGGCGACGAGGGCGACCTCTTCGGCACCGAGGTGGCCCAGTCCGGGTCCGTCGTCGCCGTCGGCGCGCCGTTCGACGATGACCCCAACGGGCGACTGGGTGGGTCGGTGTACGTCTTCGAGGTGTCGGACGACGATACCTGGAGCGAGCAGGCCACGCTCGTCCCCGACGACGGCGACACGCAGGACAAGTTCGGTCGGAGCCTCGACCTCGACGGGCGGCGTGTGGTCGTGGGCGCGCCGTTCGACGAGGACCCGAACGGCGAGGACGCCGGGTCCGCGTACGTTTTCGACGGGGCTGACGGTACCTGGGGACTCGACGCGAAACTCACGTACCCGGACGGCATCGAGGGCGACCAGTTCGGCCAGGCGGTCGCCGTGGCCGGCGACACGGTGCTCGTCGGTGGGGGTGCCGGCCCGGACTTCGACGCCGAGCACGAGGGCCGGGAGATGCCCGGCGACGGGGCCGGCTACGTGGCTCGGTTCGAGCGACACACCGACGGCTGGGAACTCGAATCGACGCTCACCGCCCCGGACGGGGACGCAGATGACCTATTCGGCGTCGCGGTCACCCTCGAGGGAGCGACAGCGCTGGTCGGTGCGACCGGTGACGAGGACCCGAACGGGGACGGGGCCGGGGCCGCGTACGTCCACAAACTCGACGGGTGACGGCTACCCGGCCGAGAGTTAGACCAGCGCGTACACCATCAAGAGCCCGAAGTACAGCAGGATGAGCGAGCCCAGCGCCTTCAGCCGGAAGGTCCCCAGCGACGCCTCCTCGTCGGCGTGGGCCTCGCGGAACGCCTTGACCTCCGCGTCGTCGAGGTCGCCGGGGTGATCCAGGCCGCGGTGGAGCGCGAGCCAGGACTCGCGGGCGAACGGTCGCCCGCAGTAGGGACACTCGTAGGTCGGTGCGTCTTCGGGGACGGCGTAGGCCTCCTCGACCGCCGTGACGGCGTCGATGCCGTCTGATTCGCGGTCGCTCATAAGTGTGGCAGTGGCACCTCCGGACGGGAGACGACCCAGAGACTCGTCATCGTGTAGAACACCATGACGGCGATGAAGGGATACTGCGACCGGACGGCCTGCAACCGGGCGGGGAAGAGGTCGTAGGCCGCCGCGTGGGCGACCCAGATAGCGACGAGGTGCCCGACGACCACCGCCGCCAGGGCCACCCCGCCGAACCACCCCGGTAGGTCCAGCACGGGGACGAGCGCGGGCGAGCCGAGGGGGTCCGCCACCGCGACGGCCAGCGACGGGACCAGGACGAGGAAGTAGCCCAGATAGTGCGCGAAGTGATAGCCGGCGGCGATGGCCAGCAGGGGCGGGGCGAACCGCTGGGCCAGGACCGACGGCGCGAGGTACGTCTCGGCGGTCCGCCGGCTCGCCCGGACCGCGAGGCGATAGACGCCAAGGAAGAGCGCGAACCCAGCAAGGAGCGCGAGTGGATACAGGAGGTGTGGCGGCAGCCCCGCTTCCACGAGCGGCGTCGTCAGGTCGCGCCAGGCCGGCGTCGTCACCAGCCCGTCGTACGTGGTGACCCACAGGAGGGCGACGACGAACGCCACCTCGTCCGCGCCGTCGACGAGACGGGGCGTCGAGAGGTCCATCCCCGGCAGTCGCAGGCGGAAACCGTCGTCGTCCCGGCCGATGGGCGCGAACCGCCCGTAGTATCGGAACACCCGCTCGACCGGGTCGACCTGTCCGAACCACGTCCCGGGACCGAAGACGACGGCGCCCGAGAGCGTGACGACCGAGTAACCGACGACGACCGTCGCGAGCAAGCGAGGGTCGTCAGCCAGCGGACTGACAACCTCCAGCCAGACGAGCGCCAGCAGGCCGGCGACGCCGGGCCAGGCACCCAGTCGGTCGGGATACGACCGGTCCAGCGACGGCAACAGCCCCGCGAGCGTCTTCCAGGGATTGAGGACGGCCCAGCTGTTGCCAAGCAGGTAGGTCGTCATCGCCAGCCCGGCCCACCACCCGACCCACACCAGCAGTATCGCGAGGTTGGTCCGGGCGTTCGTCGGGCCGAGAAAGCCCGTCACGAGGACAGCGACGAGTCCGGCGACACCGAGAGCGCGACCCAGCGAGACGACGGGGCGTTCGCCGCCGGCGGCGAGCGGGACTCCCCACCCGTGGACGCGCTCGATGAACTGACGGTCCGTGACGAACGACGCGAGCAGGAACGAGGCCCCGACGGCCGCCCCGCCCGTCGAGAGGAACAGCCACGTCGGAATCGTCAGCGTCTCGCGACCGCCGCCGGCGAGGCTGCCACCGTGGGCGCTCGCGGTCCCTGCGGCGGCCAGCCAGACGAACGTACACAGGGCTGTGGCGACGAGCGACCGTCGGCGCACTGTCATCGGAGGGGGTTGGGACCTCGCGGTCCTGTATGTTCCGACATCCGGCGAGCGAATTGGATGGGCTTTTAGTAATCGACTCGTAAGGAGCGGGTATGAGCACGACAGAAGAACGCACGGACGGTGGCCACGGGGACCACCACCTTCCGGCGACGGAAGACTGGCCCCGGGGGTTCGGCGAGGCGAGCTGGTGGCCCTTCGTCACCGCCATCGGCGCATCGGGTATCTACGTCGGCGCGGCGATGTTCGTCCTCTCGCTGGCCGAGGAACCGCTCATCGGGTCGACTATCAGTGCCGCCACGGTCGTCGGGAGCGTCGGGCTGTTCCTCGTCGGCCTCTACGGCTGGCTCTACCACGCGTTCGTCTCCGACTTCTGGGAGCGCGGGACCAACGAACACTCCGGGCGCACGCTGAAGTTCGCGATGCTCCTGTTCCTCGGGACGGAGGTGGCGACGTTCGGCGCCGGGTTCATCTACTACTTCATGGTCCGTGGCACCGACGTCTGGCTCGACGCCGCCGTTCCCGAAGTGTGGGGCAGCCTCGTCATCGTCAACACCGTCATCCTGCTCATCAGCTCGGTGACGCTGCACTACAGCCACCACGCGCTCCTGAACGGGAACCGTGACCGCTTCATCAAGCTGCTCGGCGTGACGCTCCTGCTGGGTATCATCTTCATCGGCGGGCAGGTGTACGAGTACTACGAGTTCATCGTCCACGAAGGGTTCACCCTCACGGAGGGCATCTACGGTTCGGCGTTCTACGGCCTGACCGGGCTCCACGGTCTCCACGTGACGATGGGCGCCGTCCTGCTCGGCATCGTCTTTGCACGGGCGTACTACGGCCAGTACTCCCCTGAACGCCACACGTCCATCTCGACGGCCTCGATGTACTGGCACTTCGTCGACGTCGTCTGGGTGTTCCTGGTCGTCGTCCTCTACATGGGCGCGAACCTGGTCTGAAGGGACGTCGCCGCCTCCGATTCCACAGTCATGGAACAGTTAGACGTCAGCGACGGGTTCGACGTCCACGAGTACCGTCACGGGCTGAAGCTACGCAAACAGGACCGTGGGACGATGATCCTCGAGAACCGCCAGGGGTTCACCTGTCCCGCCTGTGGCGAGGCGTTCGAGCGCCTCTTCGTCAGCGAGAAACGGACGAACACCTTCGGCGACCCCGGCGCCCCGTTCTGTCTGGTCCGGACCGACGCGGAACTGTTACTCTTGACACACTGACCGCACGGTCAAGTCCCCGGAGACACGTTCGCCGTGGTTCGAGGCCCAGACGAGTGGCGACTATCGACAGAGAATGAAACGATATTTGAAGCCGTTCGGTAATACGGATACACATGCGAGATGCGCAGCGGCGTGACCAAATCTTCGTTGCCCTCGCCTGCGAACGGCGGCGAGTTGCGCTCTCCTTGCTGTCCGACCACCAGGAACTGACGCTCCCGGACCTGGCCGATGAG
Source organism: Haloarcula ordinaria (assembly GCF_029338275.1). Lineage (NCBI taxonomy): Archaea > Methanobacteriati > Methanobacteriota > Halobacteria > Halobacteriales > Haloarculaceae > Haloarcula > Haloarcula ordinaria. The sequence goes on from NZ_CP119789.1 coordinate 2,667,515, forward strand.
ATCGCCGAGCGAGAGCACCGGAGGTCCCTCACCGACATCCCCCCGGAGACCGTTCGCGAACTGTATCTCGAGCTGTACCACCAGCACGTTCCCCGGCTGGAGGGCGCGGACCTCATCACCTACAGCCAGGACCAGGACCGCGTCGCGGTGACCGACCTCGGCCGGGAAGTCGAGCGACAGCTGCTCACCCCGGTCGAGTCGTTGCTTTCGTGACCCTCCATGACGGCGGCAAGCAGAATCGGGCCGCTCGTTCCGTGCTTCGAATGCCGCTACGACGTAGCCGTCACTCGCGAGGATACGTACGGGGGAAGGAAGCCGGTGGAGGGATTTGAACCCTCGGCCTAATCCTTACGAAGGATTCGCTCTAGCCAGTCTGAGCTACACCGGCACGCGGCGTGTCTCTCAGCACTCGAACAGTGTGCCATAACCGCAATAAGGATTGCGAATCAGGGGCCGTGAGCGATGCGTTCCCACGCCGTCCAAGGACAGTTAGACCGTCCTTCGACGCCGATTCAGCGCCGGAGGCGAACGTCGAGGACCACGTTCTGTTCGCCGGGCGCGTACGAACGGACGGCCCGGCGCGCCTCGACGGACACCTCGTAGTCGGGTTCGGCCGCCGCGCGGATCGCTCGCTCGCCCGGCCCGAACAGGGCGTCGTCGGACTGGATGTCGTAGTAGTGGAGCACACAGTCCTCGCCGGCGAGCAGAACGGCCGTCTCGAGGAACTCGTCGGCGCTGTGCGGGAGATTCATCACGATGCGATCGGCCCAGCCTTCGTAGTCGGCCGCCACCTCGCGCACGTCGCCACAGATGCCCGTCACCCGGTCCGCGACGCCGTTTCGCTCGGCGTTGGCCCGGAGATACTCGATAGCCGTCTCGTTGATGTCGGTCCCCACGCACGTCGCGCCGCGCTTCGCGAACGGGACGACGAACGGGCCGACACCGGCGAACATGTCGAACGCCTGCTCGCCGGCGTCCACCTGCTCGACGACGCGGTGGCGCTCTGTCGCGAGTCGGGGCGAGAAGTAGACCTCGGCGAGGTCGAGTGCGAACGCACAGCCGTACTCACGGTGGACGACTTCGGTGGTGTCGCCCGCGAGGACCACCCAGTCGCGAACGCGCTGTTCGCCTTTGATCTTCGAGGCACGGTTGAGGACGCCCTCGACCGGGAGGTCCGAGGTCACGATGGCTTCGGCGACCTCTCGGGCACGCTGAGGGTCATCCTCGTCGATTATGACGAGGGCACCGATGCGTTCGTAGCTCGGCTCGAACCCGAGGATGTCCGCGGGCATGGTCTGCCCCTCCCGAACCGGCGCGTCGAACTCCACGACGGCGTACTCGTCCGGAACGTGCGTGGGGTCGGTGACGGGGACGTAGAGCCAGCCCTCCTCGACCGTGATGTCGTACCCGTCGTCGACGAGATCCGCCTCGGCGAGTCGTTTCCGGGTCGCCTCGCCGTCCTCTCGCCGGACACGAACGCAGGGAACGCCCATACCACCCCTCCCCCACCGTCGGCGGTAAGCCTGACGCTTCGCGCCACTTATCCCCGCCGCGCTCCGACGGCGGATATGCTCACATTCGTCGGCCTCGGCCTGTACGACGAACGCTCGGTCACGCTCGCCGGCCGCGACGCTATCCGCGGCGCCGACCGGGTCTTCGCGGAGTTCTACACCAGCCGGCTGGTCGGCACCGACTTGGAGACGCTCGAAGCGTTCCACGACACGACCGTCGAGGTCCGGGACCGCGCCGGCGTCGAACAGGACCCCGAGCCCGTGCTGTCGGCCGCCGAAGACTCGGCCGTCGTCTTCCTGACCGCCGGCGATACGATGGTCTCGACGACCCACACCGACCTCCGGCTCCGGGCCGAAGAGCGTGGCATCGAGACCAGAGTCGTCCACGGGACGACCGCGCAGACCGCCGCCGGGTCGCTGACGGGCCTGCAGAACTACCGCTTCGGGAAGGCGACGACGCTTCCATTCAATGACGCTCACGGCGGCGACGGCGTCCCCGACAGCGTCGTCGCCACCATCGAGGACAACCGCGCTCGCGACCTCCACACGCTGGTCTACCTCGACATCAAGGTCGACGACCCCCACTGGGACGACGGCGACGAGACGTACATGACCGCCGACCACGCGGCCGGCCTGCTCGCAGTCGAGTTCCCCGAGACGCTGGGCGTCGTCGTCGCTCAGGCCGGAAGCCCGGACCCCACTGTCGCCGCCGATAAGTTAGAGGAACTGGCCGAACAGTCCTTCGGTGACCCGCTTCACATGCTCGTGATTCCGGGCTCACTCCACCCCATCGAAGACGACGCGCTGACCGCACTCGCCGGCAAACCTTAGTCGTCGCTCGCAGCCGCCGCCTGCTCGCCCGCGTCTCCCGCCCTGTCGAACGCACCCGCCAGGTCGTACTCCGTGCCGGTCACGAGGAAGAGCAGGTCCTCGACGAGGACGGTAATCTCGGGCAACTCACGGACCAAGAGCCAGGTGATACCGACGAGGACGACCACCGACCCGACCTGTGCGAGGATGCGGTCGGCGATGTAGTACGACACCATCCGCGGGTCAGTGAGGCCGAACAGCGTCATCATCGGGTCGACGAACCACTGCATCTGCTGGAGACCGAAGGAGACGGCGATGAAGACGTTCCGGACCAGGTTGAGGACGTAGATGACCGCCGAGGTAACGACGAGCGCTTTGAGTTTCCGCCCCCAGGGCGCCTTGACTGCGAGGATGCCGCCGGCGAAGATGGCGATGCTCCCCAGCCCCGTACACGCGAGCAGGATGTTGTACGTGATTGGCCCCTCCTCGTGCTCGAACCAGAAGGTGCTCTCGTAAGGGTACTTCTTCGTCGCGATACGGATGCCGTCGTGGGTCAGGCCGTCGACGACCAGCGGGTCGACGCCGACCAGGCCCAGCAGGAACGCCGTCTGGTCGGTGACGAGTTCGACCAGCCACTGTCTGATAGGGTCGACGGTCACCGCCGGCACGTAGATGATGCCCATCAACCCGACGGCCCGAGTGAGGACGAACAGCGAGTCCCGGCCGTTCCACAGCAGGTAGGCCGTGTACGCCGACAGCGGTACCGCGGCGACGCTGCCGAGCCCCTCGACGAGGCTCTTCTGTGTGAACACGAAGTGTGGAATCAGGACGAGCCAGAACAGCGCGAACAGGCCCCAGCCGGCGACGGCGACGCGCCGCGCCCACGTTTCGTTCGAGTACGCGAGGACGCTGCTACCGATGAACGCCGCCAGCACCAGCCACATCAGCGGTTCGGAGAGGACCAGCGGGTCGAACGACAGTCCGCCCAGTTCGACCGTCGACTGCAGGACTGTCGCTGTCATGACTGTGAGATTGGGAAATCCGTCGTATATGCTTTGTCGTTACGCCTGCGTGTGTATCGAAACCGCACAGCCGACGGCGAGAGTCGGCGCTGTCGCTATCGGACGTAGCGCGAAAGAAAAGCGGAAGTTCAGGGACCGGAACTGCTCCGGTTAGTTGTTACGGCGGACTGCGAGGAGTGCCGCGGCGACCAGTGCGATGAGAGCGAGAACGGCCGTGAAGCCAGGCCCGCTGTCACCAGTGGTGGTCTCTTCCTCGGTCGGAGTGTCGGGCATTTCGGTTGCCGTCTCGGTCTCCGTCTCGGTCTCCGTCTCAGGAGCCTCGGTCTCCGTCTCAGTCTCCGTCTCTTCCTGGGCGACGGTCACGGACGCGCTGTCCGTCACAGCGGTACCGTTGTCCGTGTACGGACCATCGTTGTCCGGGAAGTCGTAGGTCTCGTCACCGTCAGTGTCCATGTGCGGCATGGCGACTGCGGTGAAGTCCCCGTCCTGCGGGGTGTCGAGCGTGACTTCGATGTCCGAGTGGCTGCCAGCCTCGAGGTAGTCGGAGGCACCGATGACGTCACCGGTGGCCGAGCCCTCGTGGATGGCGATGAAGCCGCCGTCGGACAGCTGCGCGCTGTCGACGACGACCGTCGTGCCGTCGGAGTCCTGGTCGGAGATGCTGACGGATGCCGTCGCGGCACCGAGGATCTGACCGTCGTATTCGTCACCGATTTCGGCGCTACCGACACGGGTCTGCGCCGTGAAGTTAGCACCGGGGCTGCGTTCGCTGAGGTCAGCCGTCGCGGTGAACGTCCCGTTCGGACCGACGATCGCGCTCGGCTGGAGCAGGAACGGACTGCTGCTCTCGCTGCTGCGGAGCCGGACAGTCACTTCGCTCCCGGGCGCGACGTTGGTCGTACCGGAGATGGTCTGGCCAGCAGCGGCGCGGACAGTGATATCCTCGTCGTCGTTCAGCGTCGCGTCGGCGTCGAGGAACTGGACGCTGTCAGTGGCGTTCACACTGCCGTCGTCTTCGTCATAGAGGTCACTGGGACCGGTAAGGCCAGCGTCGGCAGCGTCGCCGGAGTAGCCGTCGCCGTAGCCATTGTTGTAGACGGTGAAGTTCGCGATGTACTCGTCTTCATCCTCTGCACCAAGCTCACTTTCGAAGTCACTGCTGTCAACCGCGACGAAGTGCGTATCGTTGGCCTCGTCGTAGATGACCTTGTAGTTGGTGAGCTGGTCAATGTCCTGCTGAGGGGAATCCTGGTTGGCGCCGGGGTCAGCGTTCTCGAACGTGAGCGAGAACACACCGCTGTTATCGTCGTCGTCAACCTGTTCGGATGCAAGACCGTAGGCAGCCGTACTGATGTCACCGTTAGTGGTGAGCAGACCTTCGAGACCCGATGCCTGGACCTGGACGATCACGACGTCGTTGACGTCGTTGATTGCAACTTCGTCGGTCTGGGTGACGTTCCCATCCTTGACCAGTTCGTAGACGGGTGCGGCCTCGTCGTCGTCGAGATCCTCGATGTCACTGAACTTCTCCTGCGGAGCAGTCCAGAGTTGGACGCCCTCTAGCGACGCCTCTTCGAGCGAGAGCGTGCCGACGTCGTCTTCATCGGTGATGATCTGTGAGTCGGTGTCAAGTTCGTTCTCTTCGGTGATGAGATCATCATCATCGGGGAGCGTGACGCCGGTTCCCTCGACAACGAGCATGTCGTAGTCAGTCGCTTCGAGGATGTCAGAGCCAGTATCGTCTCCTTCAGCGGTGAATGAACCACCCTGCTCGTAGCTGTTGATTTTGTCGTCACCAGCAACACTCAGGACCTCTGACGCAGACGTGGTTCCAGCCTTGTAGCTGTTGAACAGAACAGAGACTTCACCGTCGTCGTCGTCGTCTTCCACTTCGGCGGTGATGTAGTAGTTGTCGTCCTCGTAGTCACCGATCTGAATAGTGGCTTCGTCGGTGTTGGCGAGCTCGACGGTGATGTTCGCCACGTCACCGCGGTTCTCTGTGACGACGCCTTCCTGGAAGGAGGCACTTGCGTCACCAGTGTCGACGACCTCAATCGTGTCCGACGCGTTCGCGTCAGTGTCGGTCACTTCGACGTCGAAGGTGTAGTTACCCTCGGTGATGTCCTCGAAGTCCAGCACGTAGTCACCTTCTGCTTGCTTGATCTGGACCTTCTCGGTGTCGTCGAAGAAGTTGTCACCGTTGGCGTCAACGATGTCTTCAGGGTTGTCGGACGAGACGATTTCCGCGTTTTCCGGGAGCTCGGCATTACGCTCATCGTCATTCAGGATGTCGAGAAGCTCCTCACGGTCGAGGCCCTCAGCCGAGATGTTGACCGCGTAGCCGTTCCGGACGTCGGACGCAATCTCGTAGTCAACGGTGGCCGAGTCACCCGAGGTTCCGACATCGGGGTCGTCGAACTCGGCGGTCAGGTCTTGCGGAATGACCTCGAACGTTTCAGATGCGACGAGACCCTCATCGGAGTCAAGGACTCTCTCGTCTCCGTTGGTTAGGTCGACAACAGCACCAGACTGCGCATTCACGATGACGAAGTCACCTTCAGTGAGGCGGCCATCAAGCGTGAACTCGAGGGTGCCGTCGATATCACCATCGTTGGGGTCAATCGTCCGTCGGAGCGACCCGACCTGGTCGGTGTCGCCGCTGTCGTCAACGGTACGGACTTGGTAGTTATTTCCATCATTCGACACGTCGAACTGCACGTCCTGGCCGCTGTAGAACGTCCCAGCGTCCAGGTTTGAAACAGCCGCAGCACTGCCCGCGAAGCCGGTCGTCATGGCGAACACCGAGAACACCATGAGCGCGGCCAGGAACAGGCTGCGAAGTTTTTCGTTTGTATCTGTCATAGTTTGTTGATTGCTATCGGGCGGCGCCAGCTGCTTTCCACGTGGCCAGAGCGCAGTCACCGCGACCACGCGTAGACCGAACCAGTGTAGTCGCATCTAGCACCATGGGTAGGGGTACACTGCAAACCTTAGGCGGGTGTTATAAATGTTTTGTGGTCAGGCATGCGGGATGACATACAGCCACAAGGCCGTAGAAGGCGTCTAGACTGAATCTACGGCTCGTTTAGGACCGTGACAGTTCTTTTCAGCCGTGTGTCATACCTTCGTCTGACGGCCGGCGTACGTGTTATAAATACAAGAAGAACAGCGTGGTCAGTTGGGGACGATTTCGACCTCGTGGCCGTCGGGGTCCTTGGTGAACGCGTACTGGTCGTCGCAGCTCTCCGGGTCGCGGTAGTCCTCGGCGTCGCGGGTCAGCAGGTCGTCCCACGTCTCATGGAGGTCGTCGGTACTGACCGCGACGTGGCCCCAGGCGTCGCCCAGCTCGTACGAGCGGCCGTCGTAGTTGTACGTCAGCTCGACGGACATCGCCTCGTCGGCGGCATCGCGAGGCCTGAGGAAGTACAGCGCGAACGAGGAGTGCTCGGAGCGGCGGAACATCTCGTAGTCGAGTTTCCGGGTGTACCAGCCGATGGCCTCGTCGGCGTCCTCGACGCGGAGCATCGTGTGGTCGAGCGACCACTTCGCGCCGTAGTCGCGCTCGACGATCTCGATTTCGTGGCCGTCGGGGTCCTTGACGAACGCATAGGAGCCGCCACAGGAGTCCGGGTCGCGGTAGTCCTCGGCGCCGGCGTCCATGAGTTCCTCGTAGGCGTCGTAGACGTCCTCACAGCGGACGGCGATGTGTCCCCACGCGTCCCCGTGCGTGTACGAGCGCCCATCGTGGTTGTACGTCAGTTCGAGCAGCGCGCCCTCGTCGTGGACGTCCTCGGGTCCGAGGAAGACGTTGGTGAACGTGTCGGCCTCCCAGCGGCTCTTCTCCTCGTAGTCGAGATACGTCTGGTACCAGTCCAGCGACGCCTCCAGGTCTTCGACGCGCATCATCGTGTGGTCGAGCGGCAGCATAGATGGCCCGTGGGACGGGCGCGCGAAAAGGCTACCGTCCTAAGATTCAGTGAGGGCGTAAGCGAAACGACAATCATCGATGCTGATACCCAGAAAGCCCCGGCTGTCATCGGACGCGAAGCGCCGATAACGCCCCTTTCAGTCCCACCCATTTCGGCTGTTCATCCACTTCCGGGAAGGACTGAAAGGGGCCGGGCTTTCTGGCTGTTCGAGAACACGTGGAAAGCGACTCGAGAAGCACTCAGTCCCACATTGGGTGTGGCAATAGATCCAGCGAATCACTCCGCATCGGAGCCAACGTCAATAATCCCAGTCTCGCGCACCGACGGCCAGTAGTACCACCAGACCACAGCAAGCATGACGATTGTGCCCAGGGGAAATCCAATGTAGCCGATTCGGCGGTTGAACCCGAGGAAGACGGTAATCTGTGAGAGACCAGCGGCTGCGAGCGCGAAGGCCGTGATTCGGACGTCCTCACGCCAGACGACGCCTGCGACGGCACTCGCGAGCGCAACGAGATACAGCAAGACCCCGGTCCCCCAGGCCTCGATGAACCGGGGGAGGCCCTCGGTGAACCGGAAGAAGAAGTCGTACACCGAGACCACCGTCGGCGGGTTGGTGTTGAACAGGCCGAAGGAGAACACGAGTGTGAGTTCGTCCCCGATGAGCAGGACCGTCCAGGGAACGAGGCCGGCGGCGACGACGGCGACCAGTCGGCGGCGTGGACCGTACTCCATAGGAGTTGGTAGGAATTGATAGCAAAGAGTCGCACGCATCCGCACGCGGGTGCCGCTCGTGCATGCGGAGAAGTACTATGCTACGGATTACCGCCGGGCGACGATGCGCAGGACGTCCTCGTCAGCCAGTTCGTGGCCCCGCCCGACCTGTTGTTCGTCGTGTTTGGCACTTGGCCCGGTGACGCGGGCGAAGCGGAAGCGCTCGTCGAAGCTCCCGCCCAGTTTCTCACAGGCGTCGTCGACGGTGTCGCCCTCGCGGAGGATGAGGGGCTCCTCGTAGTCGACGCCGCGACCCGGTTTGTCCATGTAGATACGGATGAGGCCGAGCTCGTCCCAGATGCGCTCGGTCAGGCCGTCGAGCCCTTTCTCCTTCTCGGCGCTGATGAAGATGGCCTCTTCAGGGTCGATATCCCGTTCTCGGAGTTCCCCCTTCACCGTCGGCAGGTAGTTCTCCTCGATGAGGTCGGCCTTGTTGACGACGACGACGGAGGGGAGGTAGACGCGGTTGTCCATGACGCCGTCGATGAGCCGGTCCAAGTCCATCTGCTCGCCGATGGTGACGTCGGCGTTGACGTAGCCGTGCTCGCGCAGGACCGCCTTGACGGTCTCCTCGTCCAGGTCGAGGTCGACGGAGCTGTTGATGCTCAGGCCGTCCTTGGCCTTCTTGCGGACGGAGACGCGCGGGGGCTCGATGTCGAGGCGGATCTTGTTCTTGTACAGTTCCTCGCTCAGCCGGTCGTACTGGTCGATGTCGAAGACGGAGACCATGAACACGATGAGGTCGGCGGTCCGGACGACCGAGAGGACCTCCTTGCCCCCACCCCGACCGCCGGCCGCACCTTCGATGAGCCCGGGGACGTCGAGAATCTGGATGTTCGCGCCTTTGTGCTTGAGCATTCCCGGGTAGACGTCCAGCGTCGTGAACTCGTAGGCGCCCGTCTCAGACTCCGCGTTGGTCAGGGCGTTCAGCAGCGTGGACTTGCCGACGCTGGGGAACCCGACGAGGGCGACGGTAGCGTCGCCATGTTTCTCGACGCCGTAGCCGCCGCCACCGCCCGATGAGGACTGCTGTTCGAGCTTCTCTTTCTTCTCTGCGAGCTTCGACTTCAGCCGGCCGATGTGGGCCTCCGTCGACTTGTTGTAGGGCGTACTGCTGATCTCCTCCTCGAGTTCCTGTATCTCGTCTTCGAGCCCCATTACGTGTATGTCGGCCACGCACGTTGGATAAGGCTTTCTTCCCTCACCGAGGGCCGTTCTGTCGGCGTGGTAATTCTTGCCAGTCGTCTGTAAGTCGACACGTCTTTAGGCTATCGTCCGTCAGTGACAATCATGGCAGATGTCGAGCGCTTTCGCGACAGCACACAGATTCTCCTGCCAGCCGGTGCGCTCGACGGCATCCGGGACGAACTCGAGCGGCGCTTCACCGTCATGGTGCGGGCCGAAGGCGGACAGGTGCGTATCATCGGGTCACCGGTGGAGATCAAGGCCGCCGGCGACTTCCTCGCGATGAACGGCATCACCTTCGCGTAACGGGCCCGCGCCGGTCGGTACGGCCGTGTGTCGACCTCACGCGGCCGTCGGTGAAACGCAATCCTTTAAACCGCCGAACGGAATTGCTGAGACATGGCTGGAACTATCGAAGTGCTCGTCCCCGGCGGCCAGGCCAACCCCGGCCCGCCGCTCGGTCCCGAACTGGGGCCGACACCCGTGGACGTGCAGGCAGTCGTCCAGGAGATCAACGACCAGACCGCAGCGTTCGACGGCACCGAAGTCCCCGTCACCGTCGAGTACGACGACGACGGGTCGTTCTCCATCGAGGTCGGTGTCCCGCCGACGGCCGAGCTCATCAAAGACGAAGCCGGCTTCGAGACCGGCAGCGGCGAACCCCAGGAGAACTTCGTCGCCGACCTCAGCGTCGACCAGGTCATCCAGATCGCAGAGCAGAAGCACCCCGACCTGCTGGCCTACGATCTGAAGAACGCCGCGAAGGAAGTCGTCGGGACCTGCGCCTCGCTGGGCGTCACCATCGAGGGCAACGACCCCCGAGAGTTCAAAGAGCGCATCGACGGCGGCGAGTACGACGACATCTTCGGCGAAGCGGCCGAAGCATAAGCAGGCTGCCCCGCCGACTGCGATTCTCGCTGTTTTCGCGACCCAGTAGAGACTGTCATCGTCTCCGAGAGCACCGGATTGACGTGTGTGAGTGGGGCGCATCCGCTGCGGGGTGGTTCGACGCTTTTAAGTGTCGCATCGGCCTCCACACGGACGAGACAGGCAACCGCCTGTTTCACTGACCCGTAGAAGCCGTTTGGCGCACTACGGAGGTGAACAATGGCAGACCAGGAAATAGAGAACGCAGTCTCTCGCGCACTCGAGGACGCACCTGAGCGGAACTTCCGCGAGACGGTCGACCTCGCAGTCAACCTGCGCGACTTAGATCTAAACGACCCGTCGAACCGTGTCGACGAGTCCGTCGTCCTACCTGCCGGCACCGGCCAGGAGACCACCATCGTGGTCTTCGCCGAGGGCGAGACCGCCCTCCGTGCCGAGGATGCCGCAGACGATGTACTCAGCCAGGACGAACTCGAGGAGCTCGGGGGCGACGACGACGCCGCCAAGGAGCTCGCAAACGAGACCGACTTCTTCATCGCCGAGACGAACATGATGCAGGACATCGGTCGCTACCTCGGGACCGTCCTCGGTCCGCGCGGCAAGATGCCGGAACCGCTCGACCCCGACGACGACGTCGTCGAGGTCGTCAACCGAATGAAAAACACCGTGCAGCTGCGCAGTGGTGAGCGTCGGACGTTCCACACCCGCGTGGGCGCCGAGGACATGTCCGCCGAGGACATCGCCGACAACATCGACGTCATCATCCGCCGGCTGCACGCAGACCTCGAGAAGGGGCCGCTCAACATCGACAGCGTCTTCGTGAAGACGACGATGGGCCCCGCCGTGGAGGTGGCCTGACATGAGCGCCGAGAGCGAACGTAAGACAGAGACCATCCCGCAGTGGAAACAGGAAGAGGTCGACGCGCTCGTCGAGACCATCGAGTCCTACGAGAGCGTCGGCGTCGTCAACATCGCGGGCATCCCGTCCCGGCAGCTCCAGGACATGCGCCGTGACCTGTACGGCACCGCGGAACTGCGCGTCTCCCGGAACACGCTGCTCCGACGCGCGCTCGACGAAGTCGACGAGGGCGTCGAGGAACTCACGCAGTTCGTCGAGGGCCAGGTCGGCCTCATCGGGACGAACAACAACCCGTTCTCGCTGTTCCAGGAACTCGAGGCCTCGAAGACGCCGGCCCCCATCGGCGCCGGCGAGATAGCCTCGAACGAGATCGTGATTCCCGAGGGCGACACCGGCGTCGACCCGGGTCCGTTCGTCGGCGAACTCCAGAGCGTCGGTGCTGACGCACGCATCCAGGAGGGGTCCATCCAGGTCCTCTCGGACTCGACCGTGCTCGACGCGGGCGAGGAGGTCTCACAGGACCTCGCGAACGTCCTCAGCGAGCTCGGCATCGAACCGAAGGAGGTCGGCCTCGACCTCCGCGGCGTCTTCGCGGACGGCGTGCTGTTCGAACCCGAGGAACTCGAACTGGACATCGACGAGTACGAGGCGGACATCCAGGCCGCGGCCAGTCGGGCGTTCAACCTCTCGGTCAACGCCGGGTACCCGACGGCCCAGACGGTCCCGACGATGCTCCAGACGGCCAGCGGCGAGGCCAAGAGCCTCGCGCTCCAGGCCGCCATCGAGGACCCCGAGGTCGTCCCCGACCTCATCAGCAAGGCCGACGCGCAGCTGCGCGCGCTCGCGGCCCAGATCGAGGACACGGAGGCGCTGCCCGACGAGCTCCAGGACGTGGAGGTCGCCGAGGCGACAACAGAGGAATCGGCTGACGAAGACGACGAGGACACCGCAGACGAGGACGCCAGCGACGACGCCGAGGCCGAGGCGGCCGAGGACGACGACGATGACGACGAGGACGCTGGCGACGCGCTCGGGGCGATGTTCTAACCACAACCACACTTCAGAACAATGGAATACGTATACGCTGCACTCATCCTGAACGAATCGGGCGAAGAAATCAACGAAGACAACCTCACCGACGTGCTCGACGCCGCGGGCGTCGACGTCGAGGAGTCCCGAGTCAAGGCGCTCGTCGCCGCGCTCGAGGACGTCGACATCAGCGAGGCCGTCGAACAGGCCGCCGCCGCACCCGTCGCCGCGAGCGGTGGGGCCGCGGAGGCCGACGACGAGGACGCTGACGAGGCCGACGACGAGGCCGAAGAAGAGGAAGCGGCCGACGACGAAGACGACGACGACGACGAGGAAGACGAGTCCAGCGGCGAGGGACTCGGCGAACTCTTCGGCTAAGCCGTCGACCTCAGACGACGACCTTTCTTTCGAGACATACTGGCCAGCGACGCGTCTAGAGCGCACTCGTGGGATGGCGGCCGTTGCCGCCGCGTCGACGTGGGCGTGCTGACCTTCAAGTACCGAAAGGGGGCCAGGACCGGGTATGCTCCCGGTCAGACTCACCGCCGACCCCGCCGCGACGGCCGTGCTGCTCGTAGCGGTAGCCGGGGGCATCTGTCTCGGCACCGTCAGCGGCCTCGTCCCCGGCCTGCACGCGAACACGTTCGCGCTCCTGCTTGCGGCGACAGCCGGCGCGGTGCCGGGGCCACGGCGCTACGTCGGGGCGGCGATGCTGGCTGCCGGGGTCGTCCACACGTTCCTCGATATCGTCCCGGCGCTTTCGCTGGGCGTCCCCGACCCGGCGATGGCCGCCGGCGCGCTACCTGGTCACCAGCTCGTCGTCGAGGGACGGGGCCGCGAGGCCCTTCGGCTCTCGGCAATAGGGAGCGCCGGCGCGGTCGTCCTGGCGGCACCGCTCGCGCTCCCAGTCACGGCGGCCATGGTCGAACTCTACCCACACATCGAGTCCCATCTCGCAGTGGTCCTTGCCAGTATCGCGGCGCTGCTCGTGGCGACCGAACGCGACGCGCGAGCGATGGTCGGCGCCTGCTGTTCGCTCGCGGCCAGCGGGGGGCTCGGGCTCCTGTTCCTCGACGCCAGCGTCTCGTCCGTGCTCCCCGTCGTGGACATCCTCGTCGCGCTGTTCGCTGGCCTGTTCGGCGCACCGGTGTTGCTCGCAGCCATCGAGGGTGACGGCGTTCCAGCACAGACCGGCACGACAGTTGCGACGCCACGCCGGACGGTCGGTCTGCTCGTCACCGTCGGGACGCTGTGTGGCGCTGTCGTGGGCTATCTCCCCGGAATCTCCAGCGCCGTCGCGGCGACGCTGGCGCTGGGTCTGACCGCCGACGGCGGGCCGCGAGCGTTCGTCGTCACGACCAGCGGGGTGAACACGGCGACAGCGGTGTTCGCGCTGTTCGCCCTCGTCGCGCTCGGGGAGCCACGGACCGGCGTCCTCGTCGCGATGGAGCGCGCGAACGTCCCCCTCGTGGTACCGTCGTTGGTGACGGCCGTGGTACTCGCTGCCGGAGCGGGCGCGCTCCTGGTACCAGTCCTCGGCGACCGGTATCTGCGGACGGTCGGCCGACTGGACCCCGCCAGGCTGTCACTGTCGGTACTCGCGGCCCTCTGTGTCCTCTCGTGGGTGTTCGCCGGATTCGTGGGTGTCGGCGCGTTCGGGGCCGCGACGGTCGTCGGCCACATCCCGCCGTCCTTCGGGACGCGACGGGCGACGCTGATGGGGGTGTTGCTCGTCCCGCTCGCGCTATAGGTACCCCCGTCGGCGGAAGTGGACGAGCATGACGACGGCGATGAGCGCCATCCCGACCATCGTCGCCGGGTAGCCGAGGGCCCAGCCGAGTTCCGGCATGTTGTAGGGACCCCCCGAGAAGTTCATCCCGTAGATACCGGCGACGAAGGTCAGCGGGATGAATATCGTCGCGACGACGGTCAGGACCTTCATCACCTCGTTGGTCGACTGCGAGAGCGTGTTCAGGTAGATGTCCCGGGCGCCCGACACCAGGTCGCGGTAGGTCTCGGTCAGGTCCACGATCTGCACCAGGTGGTCGTAGGTGTCGCGGAAGTACTTCTCCGTCTCCGGCCGTATCTGTTCGGGGTCGCCCCGCGCGAGCGTCCCGACGGCCTCCCGGGCCGGCCAGGCCTGCTTGCGGAAGGACAGCAGGTCGCGCCGGACGTCGTTTATCTTCTCTAGGGTCTGGCGGTCCGTCGAGACGGTCACCTCGTCCTCGATCTCCTCGATGTCGGTCTCGAGCTCGTCGAGCAGGTCGAAGTAGCTCTCGACGACGACGTCGAGGACGCGGTAGGCGGTGAAGTCGGCGCCGCGCTGGAGCAGTCGCTCGTCACCGCGCGAGACGGCGTCGAGGACCCGCTGAACCGGCGTCGCTGCCCCTGGCGAGACAGTCACCACCCAGTCGTCGCCGATGAAGATGCCCACGGGGGTCGTCTTGACTTCCTTCTCGAACGTCGTCTCGCCGGTGGTGAGGCTCGCTATCTTGAGGAGCACGAACGTGTGTTCGCTGAACTCCTCGGTCTTGGCTCGCGTGTGGTTCTGGACGTCCTCGATGGTGAGGTGGTGGATGTCGAAGGCGGTCTGGATAGCCCGGAGTTCCTCGTTCGTGACCGACGTCGCGTGTACCCAGGTCGTGCCCACGGCACGCCGTGCCGCCGCGAGGTCGTCGTACTGGACTGCCTCGCCGTCAGCGTAGACCACGGCCGATATCACGGCTCGACACCCCCCGCCGCGAGACCGATGGTCACCAGCGCCAACCCGAACATGAGTGCTGTCAGCGAGAGCGACCGGCCCGGGTACGGCACGAGGACTCCGACGACGTACCCGCCGAGTCCGGCCGCAGTGAGCAGCGCCCCAGTGATTGCTGCCGTTTGCATACCCTTCACTCACCGGCCGGGCAGAAAACGGTACGCCCCGGCGGCGTCAGGAACTCGGGTGCTGGATGGCGCCGAGGAGCGTGTCGACCCGGTCCCGTTCGTCGATACGCTCGGGGTGGACGGCGACAGCGACGACCACGTCACCTTCGTGTTCGAAACTGGCCACGTGCAGGCGGATGTCTATCTCCTGGCCCTGGACGTCCGATGTGCCGGTGAACTCGCTGACAGTGCGATCCTCGCCGAGTATCTGGACGGTCCGGTTGCCCTCGGCCTGGACGTCGCTGACACGCTCGGTGCGCTGAATCAGCCGCTCCACGAGCTGGCGGTTGGACTGGCTCGCGAGCGGGTTGAGTGACTGGCCTGCGACGGTCGCACCCGGCGTCGAGAGGAGGATGAGGCGGGCGAACTCGAGCTCGCCGAGCGGCCCGAGGTCGACGGACCGGTTGTACTCGGCGACGTGGTTCGTGATTCTGACCGTCCGTTCCTGCCCGACGACGGACACGTTCCGGGTCAGCGTCTGTGCCTCGTCGCGGGCCTCGTCGTAGCCGGTCGTCTCGAGCGCCGCGTCGTCGACCGACGCGGGCTCGGCCTCGAAGGCGACGGTTTCCCCGGTGATGAGACCGACACACCCGGACGAGACGACGAGGAGGGCGATCAGCGCAGTGAGGAGTCCGGTTCGCATGGTGTCCCGACAGATGTCCCGGAGTGTAAAAACGATACGTGTCGGGCCGCCGGCCCAAGGGGACCGGATCAGCCCGCGGGAATCGCGGTTCAGGAGGTATCGGCGTCCCTGCTTCGACCCTGTTCGTCACCGGTACTCGCCACACGTCGAGCCGCGGCGATTAGACGACGACGCCAGTCGAGGACAGCGAAGCCACGACGAGCAGGAGCCCGAGTGCCAGGACGATACGGACTAGCCGCGAGTTCGCGTGGAACAGGTTCATTGTCGTATATTGACGTCAAATTGGCCCATAAGTATGAACTGCCTGTCGTCGACGGGACGAAGGCGAGAGGTCCTCGGAGCAACCGAAGCCTCGGATTATAACCGGTCCACAGGGCCGTTTACGTCGGTCGAGCCTCGATATCGATACCCCGAGTCCCTGCTCGCGCAACAGTAAGAGAGTGGTTCTGGGGAGACTGTCGACGAACGGCTATCAGAACAGGCTCGCCAGCACGTTGATGACAGCCCACTTCACCGAGTTGATGAGTCCGATGCCGTCGATTCGGATGTCACCGTCCGTGAGCGCGTTCTGGAACGCGTTCGTGGGGTTGTTCGATCCGAGGATCCGGTCGATGGTCGCCCGGTCGGTCGTCATCTGCAGCGTCGCGTCGTCACGAGTCCCCTGTTCCAGTTCCTGAATCTGGAGTTGCGCGTTCATCCGGAACGACGCGGTACCCTGCGTGCCATCCCCGTCGGTGACGATGAGATTCACGCGCTCGTTTTTCAGCTGGTCGGCCGCGATACCGAGGTCGCTCGCGTCGACGTTCTCGTTGTACGTCGAGACGAACCCCTCGAAATCACCGAACATCTCGTCGGCCCACCCTGGCTGGTCGGATTGCGCGAGAGCCGGTCCGACGCCGAACGACGCGACCGAGACGACGACGACGGTCGCAATCAGAAGTCGGATAGATTGAGAGCTATTTGGTACGTATTTCATAACGATGAGAACTACGCCAAACGAGTATATATACTCGTGCTGTCGCGTGATAGCATCCATCGGCTCCGCGTCGTACCGGGCCGGCACCGAGCGTGTCGAATGTCGCTGCAACGAACCGGGCACGACCGTGAGACGACGGAGCGCGGCGTCACTCAGAGCCGATACGTCGGCCCGTCGTCCGTATCCTGCACCTCGACGCCCAGCGCTTCGAGTTCGTCGCGCAAGTCGTCGGCCCGCTCGTAGTTGCCGGCCTCGCGCTCCTGTTCCCGGACTTCGAGGACGAGCTCGACGAGGTCCCCGGCGACGGAGACGTCGCTCTCCTGTGGCTCGCCAAGCGAGAGGCCGAGTATCCCGCGGCCGAACGCCTCGAAGGTCTCGACGGCGCGCCGGAGACCCCGGTAGTCGAAGGCTTCGTTCGCGTCGACGTGCGTGTTGACCGCGGCGGTCAGGTCGAGCAGCGCCGTCGTGGCCTCGCGGGTGTTGAAGTCGTCGTTCATCGCCGCCTCGAAGTCCTCGCGGGCCTCGTCGACGGCGGCCCGCAGCGAGTCGTCGGCGACTGTCGCGTAGGCATCGACGTCGTCGCAGGCCTCGACGGCTCGTTCGTACCCTCGCTGGAGGCGGTCCCAGCGCTCCTGGGCCTCGGCGATGGTCTCCTCGCTATAGACGGCGCTGTTGCTGTAGCTCGTCGAGAGCAGGAAGGTCCGCAGGACGTCCGGTCCGAACTCCTCGACGGCGTCGCTGACGGTGAAGAAGTTCCCGAGCGAGGAGGACATCTTCTCGCCTTTGGTCTCGAGCAAGCGGACGTGGAGCCAGTACTTCGCGAACTGCTTCCCGGTCGCGGCCTCGCTCTGGGCCACCTCGTTCTCGTGGTGAGGGAAGACGAGGTCCTGGCCGCCGACGTGGATGTCGATGGACTCGTCTAAGTGGGTCATCGACATCGCCGAGCACTCGATGTGCCAGCCCGGCCGCCCCTCGCCCCACGGCGAGTCCCAGGTCTGGGCCGTCTCGCAAGCTTCCTCGGGCGGTGCGGCCTCGGCGTGCTGGTGCTCCTCGATGTCCTCTGGGGCGACGCCGCCGGCCTTCCAGAGGGCGAAGTCGGCCGGGTGGCGCTTCTCCGACGTGGCGGCCTCGCCCTGCGACTCGATGTCGTCGACGGTCTGGTTCGACAGCTTGCCGTAGTCCTCGAAGCTCCGCACGTCGAAGTACACCGACCCGTTGGCCTCGTAGGCGTGGCCAGACTCGACGAGGCGCTCGACCAGGCTGATGATTTCGGGAACGTGCTCGGAGACCCGCGGGTAGACTTCGGCCCGGTCGAGGTTCAGCGAGCGCATGTCGTCGATGACCTGCTGGACGTAGTGGCGGGCGACGTCGGCCTCGCTGTCGCCGTCCTCGCCGACGCGGGCGACGATCTTCTCGTTGACGTCGGTGAAGTTCTCGACGTGACGCACGTCGTAGCCCAGCCACTCGAGCCAGCGACACATCACGTCGACGTGGACCCACCCGCGGGCGTGGCCCAGATGGGGCGGGTCGGACGTGGTCAGGCCGCAGTAGTACAGCAGCACCGAGTCGGGGTCGCGCGGCTCGAACGGCTCTGTCTCGCCGGTCAGCGTGTTCGTCACGCGAATCGTCATCACCTGGGGGGACTGTCCCCGGCCGCTTTAAGCCGTCGGAAGGCCGCTCGGCAGGACTTCGGGGTTTCCGGCTGTCTAGCGGCCCACAGCGGCCTCGACGATTCGGAGGGCGTCCGGGCCGTCGCGCCGCTCGACGACGACGGCGAGCGTCTCGCCCCCGACCGCCGCCGCTTCGACGTCGATGCCTGCGGCCGCGAGTCGGCCGAGCACGTCCGCCAGCGCCCGCCCCGAGACGGTCCCCGTAGCGACGACCGCGGTCAACGCCCCCTCACCACGTCCGAGGCGCGTGTCACCGACGACGAGCAGGGGGTCGTCGCCGTCAGTCGGACCGAGCCCGCTCTCCATCGACACCCGCGCGTCGGCCTCGGGCGGGTCGTACTCGGCCAGCTCCTCGGCGAACCGTCGCAGCGCCGTCGCGACGGCGTCGACTTCGCCGTCGACGTCGAGTTCCCTGGCGGCGGCGGTGTAGTTGACGACGCCCGCCCGGAGCGCGTCGTAGAGGAAGGGGCGCGCCCGGACGGCGTCGCGCGTTTCGCTCGCGAGTGACATGTGCGAGCCGTCGCGCGCGGCCCTGAAAAACGGTCCTATCGGCCTCGGCATCGGGGACACGCCAACGAAGGCCCTAAGACGGCTTCGTCCCAACCCCCGCCAATGGCACCCGCGCTCGTCATCGCTGCCCACGGCTCGCATCTGAACGCCGAGTCGAGCACGCCGACCTACACCCACGCGGACACCATCCGCGCGACAGGCGCGTTCGCGGAGGTCCGCGAGTCGTTCTGGAAGGAGGAACCGTCGTTCCGCGAGGCCCTGCGGACCGTCGACGCCGACGAGGTGTACCTGGTCCCCCTGTTCATCTCGGAGGGCTACTTCACCGAGCAGGTCATCCCCCGGGAGTTCCGCCTGGAGGACTGGGAGCCCGACCTGTGGGACTCCGACGGGACGAGCGCCACGCACGCGACGCTCACCGCCGAGGACACCGGGCAGACGGTCCACTACTGCGGCCCGGCGGGGACCCACGACGCGATGAGCGACGTCATCGTCCAGCGCGCCGAGTCGGTCACCGGCGACCCCGGCGTGGGCGAGGGGTTCGGGCTCGCCGTGGTCGGCCACGGCACCGAGCGCAACGAGAACTCCGCGAAGGCCATCGAGTACCACGCCGGCCGCATCCGCGAGCGAGGCCGCTTCGACGAGGTGCAGGCCCTGTTCATGGACGAGGACCCCGAGGTCGACAACGTCACTGAGTACTTCGGGAGCGACGACATCGTCGTCGTCCCCCTGTTCGTCGCTGACGGCTTCCACACGCAGGAGGACATCCCCGAGGACATGGGTCTCACCGACGACTACCGCCTCGGCTACGACGTCCCGACGACCGTCGACGGTCACGACATCTGGTACGCGGGCGCGGTGGGCACCGAACCGCTGATGGCCGACGTCGTCCTCGAACGGGCCGCAGACGCCGGTGCCGACGTTGCGGCGGCCATCGAACAGGTACGCGAGCGGACTAGCGGCGCGAATCCGGCCGCGGGCGACTGAGCCTGGGCCTGGACGTCAGGTGAGACCGGCTAGTTTTTTTCGCGCGAGCCCTGTCTCCCGGTATGCACGGCGACCACGTGGACGCGCTGGTGACGACCGCGCCGGACGGCATCGCCTTCGACGACCTCGCCGTCGAGCGCGAGGGGGACCGCTACGCGTTCGAGACGCCCGAGGAGGCCCATGGCTCGTTGAGCGAGGAGGACCTGCGCGCCGTGGCCGCCGACTCGGCGTACGTCCGGAACTGGTACTTCTGGCACGCCGACGCGCCACAGAAGGCCGACCGCTGGGCCTTCCTCCGCTGGCTCGAGGACGCCGAGGAGACACCCCTCGAGACGCGCCTCGAGGGCCTGGCCGACGGTATCGTCTCGGAGTGGGGCCAGCTACAGGTCACCGCGACGGTCGGCGACGGGGGCGAACGGCGCTACCACGTCCGCCACGTCGACGACACGCGCAAGGCGGCCGACGCCCTGACCGGCCACGAGGACCCACGAGCGGCACGCGACATCGCGAAGCACGACGACCGGGGACGATACCGCCCGCTGAAGTCGGCCCCGACGCTCCGGACCGGCTGGCGCTTCGGCGGGCTCGCCGCGACAGAACTGGTCGAGACCGTCGAGACGTTCTACCCCGCCGCGGTCACCAACTGGCACCGCGAGCGCGAGGGCGAGCTCGACGTCACCCACTGGCACGAGACCGTCGAGCGTCAGACCGGCATCTACGGCGTCGTCAAGACCTGGGACCGAGGCGAGGGGTACGAACACGTCAACTGGGTCGCCGAGGCCTGCTGTGCGGACTCCCAGTGTCTCAAACGCCGTGAGTGGCAGTACGACGACGAGACGCCTCTCGACGTCGACGGCGGCGACGGCACCTTCCCGTGTCGGGAGCCCTGCTCGGTGGTCGTCGCGGCCGCCCGGCAGTGGACGAAACTCGAGAGCGAGGACGAACAGACCTACGAGTTCGAGCTCACACCCAGCGAGAAAGAGCAGCTGGAAGGTATCGTCGACGCCGTCGCCGACGGTCGGGCCGCAGACATCCGGGAGGCCGACATCTACGAGGGCGCGAACCGCTACCGGGCGCGGTTCCTCCGTGCGAAACGGTTCGACGAGGACGGCAACCTGAGCGGCGTCCCGACCGACAGGGACGACGAGTGACGTCTACTCGGACCCGCGGACGTACAGCGCGAGCAGCGCGGCACCGACGACGGCCAGCGACCCGAGCATGAGGCCGACGTTGTCGAAGACGGTGACGGCGAGGACGGCGAAGACCAGCGCCACCCCCCCGAGTGCGAGGACGGGGACCGACTGGTCCTCCGGGAGCAGCGACCCCGTCCCCTCGTCGGACTTCGGCCTGGGTTTCGAGAGGGACTCGTCGACCAGCACCGGCCCCTCTGACGGGCCCGGTTCCTGGAGTTCGACGTCGATGTACCGGGTCTGAGCCCCGTATCCCGTGACCACCTTCAGCGACCCCCGGACCGGCAGGTCGGCGTCGTCGTCGACCTCGATTCGGACTCGGCGCTCGGTCTCGGCGTTGACGTAGTGGTTCGACGCCTCCAGCGTCGCCACCCCTGAGAGCGCGTCGTCGATGTGGAGGTGGACGTGGAGCGATTCGCCGTGGTTGACGAGCCGGACGTCGAAACTCCCGGTCGCCTCGAACGCCGTCGGGACCTCCAGGTCGTGGAGCGCCTGCCGGTTGACGTGCACGGGTAGGGCGTCTGTCACATCGGAGACTCCGGCGCGACGGATAAAAAAGGTTCAGGCGGGCGCTTCGTCGCGCATGTCGGGCGGGAGGAGGTTGGGGATGCCATCCTCGATCGGGAACGCCTCGCCACACTCGGTACAGACGAGCTCGCCGGTGAGTATCTCTTCGTCCTCGCGCTCCTCGACGGTGAGCTCGAGGTCGTGTTTGTCCAGCGGACAGCAGATGATGTCCATCAGGTCCTCTTTCATACGTCAGGGCTGGGCTGGCGGGCGCAAAAGTCTGCCGCTCTCCCGGAAACCCGCGCGCCCAGACCCGCTCAGAAGGGGTGGTCGCGGACGATAGTCTCGCCGCGGCCCGGGCCGACGCCGATGGCGTAGGCCGGCGTGTCGAGTTCGTCCTCGATGTACTCGACGTAGGTCTGCGCGTTCTCGGGCAGCGCGTCGTAGCCCTCGCTCGCGACGGCGCCCCAGTCGACGTCGTCCCAGCCGTCGAAGCTGCGGTGGTTGGCCTCACAGCGCCCCCACTGTTCGGTGGTCGCGGGCATCGTCTCGAGTTCCTCGCCGTCGAGCGTGTAGGTGTGACCGACGTTCACCTCGTCGAGCCCACCAAGCACGTCGAGGTGGTTGATGGCCAGCCCGTCGAACCCGGAGACGCGAGTCGCGTGGCGCAACATCGGCATGTCGAGCCAGCCGACCCGGCGCGGGCGACCGGTGACGGTGCCGTACTCGCCGCCTTCCTCGCGGATGTAGTGGGCCAGCTCCTCGTCGGGTCCCTCCTCGTCGCCCTCGTAGCCGGGGGTGTCGCCGACGACGCCGCCGAGTTCGGTCGGCAGGGGGCCGCTCCCCACGCGCGTGAGGTACGCCTTGACAATGCCGACGACGTCGCCGCTTCCGACGACGCCCGGACTCAGTCCGGTCCCGGTGGCGGCGCCACCGGCCGTGGGGTTCGAGGAGGTGACGTAGGGGTAGTTGCCGTGGTCGATGTCGATGATGGTGCCCTGGGCACCCTCGATCATCACGTTCTGCCCGTCGGCCATCGCCTCGGAGAGGAAGGCGCCGGCGTTGACCGTCATGTTGCCCTCCTCGAAGCGGCGGCCGAACTCGCGGAACTCCTCGTAGAGCGCGTCAACGTCGAAGGCGTCGGGGTCCTCCAGGTCGTCGACGTCGACGCCGTAGACGTCCTCGACCAGCGCGCGTTTCTGGGGGACGGCGTACTCGAGTCGCTCCCGGAGGACATCGGGGGCAAGCAGGTCGCCCACGCGGACGCCGCGGCGACCGGCCTTGTCCTCGTAGGTCGGGCCGATACCGCGACCGGTGGTGCCGACCTCCTGGTCGTCTTCGCTCTTGACCTCCTCCTCGATACCGTCGAGCACGCGGTGGTACGGGAGGATGACGTGTGCGCGTTCGGCGATCCGAACGTCCGGGTCGAGGCCACGTTGCTGCAGCGTGTCGATCTCGTCGAACAGCGTTCGCGGGTTGACGACGCACCCGTTTCCGAGCACGCCGACCTTGCCGCGGATGGCTCCGCTGGGCACGAGCGAGAGTTTGTACGTCTCGCCCTCGTGAACGACGGTGTGGCCGGCGTTGTCGCCGCCCTGGTAACGGGCCACGACGTCCGCGTCGTCGCCGTACAGGTCGACGATGCCGCCCTTCCCCTCGTCGCCGAGCTGTGAGCCGACGATGGTTACGGTCATCGCACGACCATTCCGCCCACCGTGGTAAACAGATTACGGTCCGAACGTCCCGTTCGGTCGCCGACACTGGCTGTCAGCAGTTCCCATGGGAACTGTTGCGATGGGTTTATCACGTCACTATCCGTAGGAAACAACCGGCAAAGGCGGGTATATGAGGGTAACTTTTAAACCCCGCAAACACAAGTTAACAATTGCCATGATAGACAGGCTTGAGAAGGAAGTAGACATGCTGGAGCGACACCTGCAGGTGCTCCGCATGGTGATTGAGAATGAGCCTATCGGAATCGTCAAGATGTCCAACGAGACTGGATACCCTCACCACAAGGTTCGCTACTCGCTGCGCGTGCTCGAGGAGGAGAACCTCATCGAGCCCTCCAGCCAGGGTGCGATCACCACCGAGCAGACGGGTGAGTTCGTCGACGACCTAGACGAGAAGATCGACGAGATCATCCAGAAGCTCGAGGGAATGAAAATCGAGGACGCCGCCGAGATCGAAGGATAAGAGGGCTGTTTTCGTCTCGCTACAGTTCGGGCACCGCCAGGTGGAACTCCTGGTTTCTCGCTTCGAGCAGACAGAGGTGGTAGCCGTCCTTCCGCGAGAGGTTGACGTAGCTCTCGCGTTTGTCGCGGCTGAACAGGCCACTGGAGGTCGCCTCCTCGGCGGTCTCCAGCGCCCCCGGTTCGAAGAAGCTGCTGGTGACGAGGAACGCCGCCGCGAGCGTCTCCGACGCGTTGCCGACGCGCTCGCCGTCGCGGACGAGCGTCGTCATCTGCTTTTCCGTGGCGGGGTCGCGCGAGTCGTTCATGTTCGCGACGATGAGGGGGTTCCCCATCCGGTCGCGGACGACCACGTCGAAGCGCTCCTGTGAGCGGTGTTCCTCGCCGTCTTCGACGTAGGTGACCGACACCTGGCCGTTGAGTTCTGCGCGGTCGATGCGCGGGATCGCGTCGAAGAGGTCCTGCATCCCGCTGGCGTGGCCGGTGTTGGCTATCTCGTAGAGGAGATGCCGGATGAGCCAGTCGACGAAGCGGTACTGCATCGTCCCGTGGAGGAACGCTTCGAAGGGTTGGCCGTCGACGGCAGCGTCCTCGACCTCGAACTGGGTGTGGTACTCCAGCCTGAGATTCTCCTCGACCGCCTCGCGGCCGACCTCGCCGTCGTGGGCCTTCGCCAGTGTCGCCTCGCCTTTCGAGTGGTAGCGGACGAACAGGTTGGTCTTGCTGATGGCCTCGCTCTCGGTCAGTCGGGTGCCAGCGCCCGTGACCGCTCCCTGTGCCTCCTCAAGCTGGTCCTCTAAACGCTCGACCTCCGTGCGCGCTGCGTCCAGGTCCGACTGCAGCTGGTCGCGTTCGGACCGGAGATCCTCGGCCGTCGTCTCGAGTCGCTCGACTTCGCCTTCGAGGCGGCTAATCTCCTCCTCGCGGTCCGCCAGGTCCGACTCGAGTGTGGCGACGCGCTCCTGGTCCGGGCCACTGCTCTCGGACGACTGCGGGGACGCCGGATGCGTCGCCGACCCCGAAGGTTGGGACTGGCTGGGACGCGTCTCGGTCGGCCTGGACTGACCCGAACGGGGTCTGTCACGTCGAGGCCCAGTGTCCGGCGAGGAGTCCGACTCGGTGGATGCCGCCGCCGACTGGTCAGTCGACGACGCCGACTGCTCCGGGTCCAGCGACGGGATCGAGCGGGTCTCGAGGTCCGCCGCAGTGGCGGCGCTCGCGCCCTCACTGCTCGCCTCGGACTGACTCGAAGACGGGGGCTGTGTCCGGGTTCGCTGCTGGTCTCGGCCATTCGGAGACGTGTCAGACCGGTCATCTGTCGCCGGTCCCTGGCTCGCCTCGCCACTCGACGCCGCCCGTGTACTCGACCCGTCGATCGCCGGTTTGGTATATCGCTGCTCAATTGCCGGGTCAGCGTCCTGGTCGGCCGGTTCGGACTCCGTCTGCGTCGCTTCGGAACGAGCCGGTGTCGGTTCGGACTCCGTCTGCGTCGCTTCGGAGCGGGACTGGGTCGGTTCGGACTCCGGCTGTGCTGGCTCTGTGTCTTGCTCGGCCGCCGGGTCCGCCTGCGTGTCCTCGCCTGCCCGCACCGGGGTCCCCTGACTCGACCCAGCAGCCTTCGACCCGGGTGGCCCACCGGCCGCTGGCGTGTTCCCGCCGCGTTCCCGGACGTTCGTCGGCTCGTCATCGGTATCGTCGCTCCCGCTCGCTGTTGAACTGTCCGCGGGCGAACTGTCTGGGTCGTCTGTTTCGGGCGTTCCAGCGGGCTCGTCGTCGGCGCCAGCTGACGCGGAATCCTCGGTTGCGACTGCGGCTGCGTCCGCTCCACCTGTGTTCTCGGGTTCCGGAATCTCTATCGGCGTTATCTCGACCGGCTTGACCTCGTAGATGCCCACCTCGTCGTTGGCCTGATCGAACGCCTCGTCGTCAGTGATGAGCGTGTCGGTCGTGCCCACCCACGCGACGCTCATCGAGCGGCCCTGGTGGTAGACGACGTAGTAGTCGCCCGAGAGGACGTTCTCGGAGAGTTCGATGAAGCCGGTGAACTTCCCGTCGGCGAGCGTCCGGTCGACCTCGTCGATGGCCGTCTCTTCCGTGTAGTACTTCGCCCGGACCTCGTCGGCCCGGTCCTGCATCACCGCGAGCAGGGGGAGCGCTTCGTGCGGTGCCTCGCGGGCGGTGCCGGCGGCGTCCTCGAAGTCCTCGATATCGCCATCGAGAACGCCGACGACGGTCCCGTTGAGCATGAACAGTCGGGTCGGACCGGCGACGACGGCCCCCGAGAACTCGTCCGTAGCGAGTTCGTGGAGCCCCTCGTACCCGCCCGCGAACGGGACCGACTCCCAGTCGCCGACCCGTTCGTCCGTGCGCGTGGTCATTACCAGAACGAAGCCCCATCGTGGACAAATAGTTTGTGCCCGAACGGGGTGGTACGGCGAGTCCGATGGGCATATGTCGCCCGACCCGTAAATAGGGATATGGAAGAGCAACCGGGGTTGAGCGACCAGTATCGGACCGCGAGTCCGTGGCCGGTGTTCGTCGCACTCGGCCTCGCACTGTCGGAGGTCGGCGTCTTCGTCGGCCTGTTTCCGGTGGCCGTCTTCGGCCTCATCCTCTTCGGTGGCAGCGTCGCCGGCATCCTCACGGAATCGGGCTACGCCAGCCGTCCGTGGCCGACGCTCGTCGGCGTCGGCGCGGTGCTCGCTCTGATCGCCGCGCTCATCTCCCTCTGGCAGATTCCGACCAGCGAGTACTACCTGGCGAACATCGACGACAACATCCTGCTCTCGCGGATGGTCGCCGTCGCCGTCGCGGGCGTCGTGATGACCGCGATGGGCGGCGTCGGGTCCCTGCTCGAGAAGTCGGCCGTCTGAGACGCCGACAGTCTCACGGTCCGGGCGCTCCTTCGTCCGGTATGACAGAGCCAGCGATGACGCGGTTTCCCGTCCCCGACGAAACCGACCTTCCCGCGGACGTGCGCGAGCGTATCGACCGTGAGACGGAAGACGCCGGATTCACCCCGAACGTCTTCTCGGCGATGTCCTACCGACCCTCGCAGTTCCGGGCCTTCTTCGCCTACTACGACGCGCTCGTCGAGGACGGCGCCCTGGAGCGCGAGGAGGTCGAGATGATAATCGTCGCGGTCAGCGGCGTCAACGACTGTCTCTACTGTGTCGTGGCCCACGGAGCACTGACCAGAATCTACGCCGACGCCCCCTTGCTCGCAGAACAGCTGGCGACGAACCACCGGACTGCGGACGTCAGCGAGGCCCACGCAGCCATGCTCGACTTCGCCGTCGAGCTCACCGAGTCGCCCGAGAAAGTGACCGAAGAAGACATCGAGACGCTGGAGTCACACGGGTTCTCCCGGGAAGCGGTGTGGGACATCGGTGCCGTCACCGCGTTTTTCAACCTCTCGAACCGGATGGCTCACCTCGCGGATATGCGTCCGAACGAGGAATTTTACACGCTTGGTAGAGAGTAATTATGCGCTGAGCGGGTAGCAGCCACATATCCACAGGTAAGACCGTGATACCGAATCCGGCACGCTGTCGGCTTTATGATATATTGTTTCATGACTCACACCCAACCTGCTCGAACAACTCGTGGTTCGGTTGTTCTAGTAATGGATACCCACTTCGTACCCTCAGGTTCGAGTAATCTCGAAGTACTAACCACAATCGGAGCGGCATGGACCTTGAGTCCACAGTTATCGGGTCTCACCTGAAGACTGTCTCCGGTTCGAAGGACACGATTCGTCCCCCAAGTATGTCTATCGTTTGATTATCCTCGCCGCCGATTGGCAGATCGACGTGGCATCCAACGGAGTAACTATATACTACTATTGGTAATTCATCCTAACTATCACACTGCCCGATGAAGGGTTGTCACATTATTAACCATCGTAACACTTCGGTTGCGAGGGATGCACACTCATACCAGAAAACTCACAGCACTCTCACTGGTGCTGTTGATGCTCGTATCGTCTTCAATCGCCATAGGCTTCGCCGGAGCGGCGTTGCAACAGGTCGGGAACGCCGGGAACGCCGGGAATATCGGCGTCACAACGGTCTCGTTCTCCGACCAGACGACGGCGGGGACGACAGTCACCGTCGACTCGGTCAACGTCTCCGAAGGCGGGTTCGTCGCGATACACGACAGTAGCCTGTTAGAGGGCAACGTGGTCGGGAGCGTCATCGGGGTGAGTGAGTATCTCGAACCCGGCGAGCACGAGGACGTCGAAATCACGCTGTTCGACGTCCCGGGCGCTGAGTACGATCGAAGCGAGATAACCGAAGATGACACGCTGATCGCGATGCCGCATCTGGACACGAACGCCAACGAAACGTACGACTTCGTCGAGGCGGACGGCGCGGCGGACGGTCCGTACGTGACCGAAGACGGGTCACCAGTCACTGACGCGGCCAACGTCACTGTCGAACCCGAGGAACTCACGGAGGGTGAGTCGTACACCGTCTCGAACCTCTCGGCACCGCCGTCCGTCGAACAGGGTGATTCGGTGACCGTCAATGCGACGATAACGAACCCGAACGACGTGGCAGACACGCAGGAAGTCGTCTTCAGGTTCGACGGCACCGTGGTGGTCCGCGACCAGGTCGAACTCGCGGCCCAGAACTCGACGACCGTCTCGTACACCCTCGAGACGTCGGAAGTCGAAACCGGTTCGTACTTCCACGGGGTGTACAGCCGGTCGGACGGTTCGCCAGCACAGATTCAGGTCGTCGACGAAGTACAGTCCTTCGAGGTGTCGACACTCTCGGCCCCCGATTCTGTCGAAGTCGGTAGCGAGTTTACGGTGAACGCGACCATCACCAATCCCAACGCGTTCGTCAGCAGACAGCCCGTCGAGTTCCGGTTCCAGGGTGGTCTCGTCGAGGCGCGGGACGTCTCCATCGACGCTGAGAGCAATTCGACGGTCGAGTTCCAGGTCGATGCGAGCGGCGTCAGTCCGGGCACGTACATCCACAGCGTCTTCAGCCGTGACTTCGGACAGTCGGCACTCATCACCGTCGAGACACCGGCAGAGGGCCCACCGACTGAGGAACCAACCGAGGAACCGACTGAGGAACCAACCGAGGAACCAACCGAAGAACCGACTGAGGAACCAACCGAGGAACCAACCGAAGAACCGACTGAGGAACCAACCGAGGAACCAACCGAAGAACCGACTGAGGAACCAACCGAGGAACCAACCGAAGAACCGACTGAGGAACCAACCGAGGAACCAACCGAAGAACCGACTGAGGAACCAACCGAGGAACCAACCGAAGAACCGACTGAGGGCGACACGTAGACCAGAGTCGAGGCTCTGTTCGGGCAACGAGAAGGTCCCGTTCCGGTCGGGAGTCGGTCCACTGGACCGTGTCCCGCTCTCGTCTCTTACTCGCGGCGTCTCTCCCCACGTAAGGCTTCCGTGACGTTGTGAGTCCCCAGTACGGGTAGTCGAAGTGTCGGGGGCCGGGTCGGCAGTGACGACCGACGGTCACCTGAGCGAAACCAACAGTCTATTTACCGCCCTGTGCTAATCTCGGGTTATCCATGGCACTGTTCGGATTCGAGAAGGACACCCTGCTCGACCTCACTGTCAACTTCATCCCGCTGGGTATCATCCTCTTTTTCATCGCCGCGTTCGCCGTCGTGCCGGCGTTCGGCGTCGACCCGGTGTTTACCGGCATGCAGTTCGCGCTGATGGTCGCGATGTTCCTCCTGCTGGGCGTGCTGACCTACTACGCCGGGCGGGCCATCGAGAACGCCGAGAAGGCAGAGGCCGCCGCTGCGCTGGACGAGCCGGCCGAGGACGACCCTGCACTCGAGGAATCGACCGACGAACCACCGCGTGTCGACGACGAGTCCGACCCGGCACTCGAGCAATCCGACGACGCCTGAGTTACGAGCGCTGACCGACCGACGGCACCGTCGAACCGACCCTTTCATTATCGTCTAGTCCTGACGGGTACCCATGGCAGCAGGAGATCTATTGCTGACGGGGTTGATGGCCGTCCTCCTCGTCGGTATCGCCGCGCTTCTCACACGTATCGAGGATTGGCGGTCGTACACGCCACTGGCGGGTGGCGGGTCCGCCACGGGTGAGACCGTCGTGCATCGAGAGAAACCCGCAGGTATCGTTCGCTGGCTGACGACCGTCGACCACAAGGACATCGGCCTACTCTACGGGGTCTACGCGGTCATCGCGCTCGCCGTCGGGGGCATCATGGCGATGCTCATCCGCATCCAGCTGGTGACGCCCGCCGGCGCCATCCTCGGCCCGAACGCCTACAACTCAATCCTGACGAGCCACGGCATCACGATGCTGTTCCTGTTCGGGACGCCCATCATCGCGGCGTTCGCGAACTACTTCATCCCGCTGCTCATCGGGGCCGACGACATGGCGTTCCCACGTATCAACGCCATCGCGTTCTGGCTGCTCCCGCCCGCTGCGCTGCTCATCTGGGCCGGGTTCTTCCTCGCGCCGGTCACGGACAACATGATCGAACCGGCACAGACGGCCTGGACGATGTACACGCCGCTGTCGGTCGAGCAGGCGAACCCCGGCGTCGACTTCATGCTCCTTGGCCTGCACCTCTCCGGTGTCGCGGCCACAATGGGGGCCATCAACTTCATCGCCACCGTCTTCACCGAGCGTGACGACGAGGTGAGCTGGGCCAGCCTCGACATCTTCTCGTGGACCATCCTCACGCAGTCGGCGCTCATCCTGTTCGCGTTCCCGCTACTGGGCAGCGCCATCGTCATGCTGCTGCTCGACCGCAACCTCGCGACGACGTTCTTCGCCGTCGAGGGTGGCGGCCCACTGCTCTGGCAACACCTGTTCTGGTTCTTCGGCCACCCCGAGGTGTACATCCTGGTCCTGCCGCCGATGGGACTGGTCAGCCTCATCCTGCCGAAGTTCTCGGGTCGGAAACTGTTCGGCTTCAAGTTCGTCGTCTACTCGACGCTGGCCATCGGCGTCCTCTCCTTCGGCGTCTGGGCCCACCACATGTTCTCGACGGGCATGGACCCGCGGCTCCGAGCCTCCTTCATGGCTGTCTCATTGGCTATCGCGATACCGAGCGCCGTCAAGACGTTCAACTGGATCACGACGATGTGGAACGGCCGCCTGCGCCTGACCTCGCCGATGCTGTTCTGTATCGGCTTCGTCTCGAACTTCATCATCGGCGGCGTCACCGGCGTGTTCCTCGCAGCGGTGCCCGTGGACCTCATCCTCCACGACACGTACTACGTCGTCGGTCACTTCCACTACATCGTGATGGGCGCCATCGGCTTCGCCGCCTTCGCCGGCATCTACTACTGGTTCCCCATCTTCACGGGTCGGATGTACCAGCGGACCCTCGGCAAGGCCCACTTCTGGCTCTCGATGGTCGGCACCAACGTGACGTTCTTCGCGATGCTCGCGCTGGGATACCTGGGCATGCCCCGACGGTACGCCACCTACCAGTTCGACGGCGCTATCGCGCCGCTGGCACAGGTCGAGACCTTCCACCTGCTGGCCTCCGTCGGCGCGGTCATCCTCTTCGTCGGCCAGCTCATCTTCGTCTGGAACATCGTCCAGTCGTGGCTCGAGGGCCCCGTCGTCGAGGACGGCGACCCGTGGAACCTCGAGGACGACGGACTGCTCGACCGTGAGTTCGAGTGGTTCGACCGTAAACTTGAGACGGCCGTCACCGACGGCGGCGAAGAAGAGCAGTCGGTGCTAACCGACGGCGGCGAGCGGGCCGAATCGGACGACTGACCCTCGGCCTCTCTGACGTTCTACGGACGCTGTCGCTGATTATTCAATCCAAAACTGCAGAGTGGCCAGACCGGGCTGCGGAGAAGCGGACACCCATTCTCGACGGCGAGACGGCAGATATCGACGAGACCGGCCCGTTGACACCCGCGGTCGTCAGGCAGCGCCGGCGACGAGGACGATTGCAGTCACGAACATCATCACGGCGATGCCGGAGAGCACGATGAACAACAGCTCCTTCTGAGACATACCGCCTCTACGTGGCGGAAGTGAAAAAGGCTAATCGTCTCGCCGCCCAACAGTGGGTATGAGCGAAGCAGTCGCCGCGAAATCCGGCGACAGAGTCGTCGTCCAGCTGTACCTCATCATCGTCGCACTGGCGGGCGTGATGGGCTACGTTCTCGGCACCATCCGTCCCGAGAACTTAGAGCCGATGCTCTTCGGTGTCATCCCGCTCCCACCGACCCCGTTCGGCGTCGCCATCTACGGCGTGACGACGGTCGGGTTCGGACTCGGCCTCCTGCTCGGACTCGTCGTCTACGTCTCGCGGCGCTACAGCGACACAGCCGACAGTTAGGCGCGGGCCACCGGCTCGTTCGAACAACGCGAGCCGTACCAGACAGTTTGGCCTCAGACCGCGCCGGCCGTCTCCGTGTACGAACCGTACGCGGACTCGAAGACGGCCATTATCTCGCCCATCGTCGCGTAGTCTTTCACCGCGTCGACGATGGCCGGGACGACGTTCTCCCCGTTCTCGATGCGCTCCGCGAGCGCATCGAGGTCCGTTTCGACCGCCGAATCGTCGCGCTCTGCCTTCACCCGTTCGAGTCTGTCGAGCTGTCGCTGTTGGACGGACTCGTCGACCCGCAGCAGCTCCGGTTCCGGGTCCTCCGCGACGGTGTACGCGTTGACACCGACGACGACCTCCTCGTCGCGCTCGACGCGTTCCTGGTACTCGTATGCGGAATCCTGAATCTCGCGCTGGAAGTACCCCTGTTCGATGCCTTCGAGGACGCCATCGCGGACCGAGCCGTCGCCCAGCTCCTCCTTGATGTGTTCGAGGTACGCCATCGCCTGGTCCTCGATGTCGTCGGTCAGCGCCTCGACGGCGAAGCTC